>JAJRUJ010000040.1 GCA_024277855.1 Candidatus Zixiibacteriota bacterium | reverse complement strand
CTAACGCTTTTCTCCGGTATTTTCCTCTTTTTTATGCGCCGGACAATCATCTGGGCCTCGCGGAAAATGGAATTCGATCTCCGGGGAGATTTGTTCGCCCATCTCATGTCACTGTCTCACTCATATTTCGATAAGACAGCCACCGGCGAGATCCTCTCCCGGGCGTCGTCGGATATCGATGCCGTGCGGATGATGTTGGGGCCGGGGATTATGTATACAGTCAATACGGTCATCGTTTCGGCGGGCGCAATTCCGTTTATGTTATATCTTGATTGGCGGCTGGCGCTATACACCCTCTTGCCCCTGCCGATCATCTCCCTGATTGTCAACCGTATCGGTTCGCTGGTCCACCATCGTTTCCGGGCGATCCAGGAGCATTTTGCCGTCCTTTCCGCCCACGCCCAGGAAAGCCTGGCGGGAATTCGTGTGGTCAAGTCCGGCGCGCATGAGCATATCCGAGACGAGCAATTTACCAAACTGAATGATACCTATTTCGATCTGAACATGAGACTGATCCACGTGCAGGGGATGTTCCGTCCGTTGCTGATGTTTCTGGCCGGGGGGGCGGTCGTGGCCGTGTTATATTTTGGCGGCAACTCGGTAATCGAGGGCCGAATTAGTCTCGGGACTTTCGTGGCTTTCACCCTTTACCTGGGGATGTTGATCTGGCCGATGATTGCGTTGGGCTGGGTCGTCTCGATTTACCAGCGTGGCTCGGCCTCCCTTGGGCGAATTCGGCAGGTTTTCGCGCAGGCCTCCGACGTCGCCGATTCACAAACGATCACGATACCGGATCAGCTTACCGCCGAAATCGAAATCCGGAATCTGACTTTCGCTTATCCCGGGGCCGAGCGGGAGGTCCTGCGTGATCTCTCACTCAAAGTGCATCCGGGTGAGACCCTGGCTTTGCTCGGCGCCACCGGCAGCGGCAAGACGACGTTGTTGCGCCTGCTCGGCCGGGCGTATCCGGTGCCCGACAACTCGATCTTCATCGGCGGAATTGATATCAACCGGATCCCGCTGGCTCAGTTACGACGGATGTTGGGCGTCGTGGCGCAAGAGTCATTCTTATTCTCGTCGACACTCGCGGAGAATATCGGCTTCGGTTTACCCGAGACCCCGGGCGAGGACGACCTTAATCAACTTGCCCGGGCCGCAGGGATTGCCGCCGAAATCGATGAACTTCCCCATCGTTGGCGGACAATCATTGGTGAACGGGGAATTACCCTCTCCGGCGGTCAGAAACAGCGCGTTTCGCTCGCGCGGGCGTTGGCAGTTGACACACCGTTTTTAATCCTCGACGATGCTTTCTCGTCGGTGGATACACAAACCGAGGAGAATATCCTCGACTACTTCGACCAGCGCATTGCCGGCCGGACAGTCCTGATGGTCAGTCATCGTATTTCGACCGCCCGGCGGGCCGACCGCATCGTGGTTCTCGATAACGGCCGGATTGCCGAAAGCGGCAGCCATGAGCAATTGCTGGCGGCCGACGGGCCGTATGCCGTGTTGGCCGAAAAACAAGCGCTACGCGAACAACTGGAAACGATCTGAGTAACGACGATGGCCGAATACCTCCACGAAGACGAAGCGCTGGGCAAGGCCTACGATCATCGCCTGATGAAACGGCTTCTGCGCTATCTGCGGCCGTATCGCAAGCAGATGGCACTGGCGATTATAATTTTGCTGGTTGCTTCCGGGTTACAACTGCTGGGTCCATATATTGTCAAGCTGGCGATTGACGGCCCGATTGCCGCCGGCGACCCCGACGGCTTGATGCGGTTTGCGCTATTATACCTGGGTGCCTTGGTTTTGCAGTTTTTTGCGCGTTATGTCGAAGCGATCATTACCCAGCGCGTGGGGCAACGGACGATTTACGACCTGCGCCTGGAAGTCCACCGCCATCTGCTTTCCCGCGATTTACAGTTTTTCGATAAAAACCCGGTCGGACGGTTGTTGACCCGGGTGACCTCCGATGTCAATGTCTTAAACGAGATGTTTTCTTCGGGACTGGTCGTGGCTTTCGGCGATATGTTCATGGTCGTCGGGATAATCGTCGCCATGTTTTATCTCGATTGGCAACTGGCCCTGGTCAGTTTTGCGGCGGTGCCGCTCCTGTTGTGGGCCTCGCTGGTTTTCCGGCATCGCGCCCGCACCGCTTACCGAGGCGTGAGGATCAAAATTGCCAAGCTCAACGGTTTTTTGCAGGAGCACATTACCGGCGTTTCGGTGGTCCAATCGTTTGGCCAGGAGAAATCGGTTTACCGGAAGCATCAAGTAATCAATGCCGAACTGCGCGAGGCAAATTTCCGCACCATTATCTATTATGGTATTTTTTACCCTCTGGTCGAATTGATCGGAGCGGTTTCGCTGGCCCTGATTATCGGGTACGGTGGCGGGCGGGTGGCCAAAGGTGCGCTGACTTTTGGGGTCCTGGTGGCTTTCATCCAGTATGCCGAGCGTTTTTACGGGCCGATCCGCGATCTCTCCGAAAAATACAATATCCTGCAGGGGGCGATGGCCTCGGCCGAACGGTTATTTGGCCTGCTCGATACCAAACATGATGTCTCTCGCCCGGCGGCAGGCGCTGTCACCAGCCGGATTAAGGGGCGTGTCGAACTTGATCAACTCTGGTTTGCATATAAAAATGAAGATTGGGTGCTCAAAGATGTTTCCCTGATTGTTGAACCGGGCGAGAAAGTGGCCCTGGTCGGTGCGACCGGCGCGGGAAAAACTTCGATTGTCTCCCTGCTCAATCGATTTTATGAATTCCAGCAGGGCACGATTTCTATCGACGGGGTCGACATTCGCCGATGGGATCCGACAGTTCTCCGACGGCAGATCGGCCTGGTGCTCCAGGATGTTTTCCTTTTTTCCGGGACGATTGCCGAGAACATCCGCCTGGGTGATCCGGCGATTACCGCTGAAACCGTCCGGCAGGCGGCCCGGGAGGTCGGCGCGGACACCTTTATCGACCGATTACCCGGCGGGTATGATCACCTGATCGGGGAACGTGGAACCGGCCTTTCGTTTGGCGAAAAGCAACTATTGGCATTTGCGCGCACGCTGGCTTTCGACCCGCCGATTTTGATCATGGACGAGGCAACCTCCTCTGTGGACACCCAGATCGAGGTCCTGATCCAGCAGGCCCTGAGCAAACTGCTCCACCGGCGGACCGCAATTGTGATTGCCCATCGCCTTTCCACCATCCGCACTGTCGACCGGATCGTCGTCCTTCACAAGGGGCGAATCCGCGAAAGCGGCACCCATAAAGAGCTAATGGCCCAAAAAGGGATTTACTATCGGCTTTACTTGTTGCAATATAAAGACCAGGAGAAGACGACTCCCGAGGCCCGAGTATGAAAAAAATAACAGCACCAATTCTAATCGGTCTGATTCTCATTGGTGGCACGCTAATCACCGCCCCTTTTCTGCTCTGGGGCGACGGCGTCGATGGCGGGTTATCGACAATTCCCCCCTCGGAACCAATTCGGGAGATAATCGTCTATACCGACAAGGCACCGGATGGCTGGGCTTTCGACAATCTCGCCCGCGCGCTGGTCTTGATGCAGAAAACCGTAGATGTCGGCTCGGCGGTGGCCTCCTCGGCTGTCCATGGCAGTGACGTGATTATTGCCAAGAGCCACGACAGTTGGCATACCATCCCGTCGGGAGTACTGTTTCTTTTCGATCCATCCCGGGAGCTGGCCGAGGTCTTTCTCGACCGCGCCGAATTTGATCTCTATTTGCAAAAATATCCCGAACTGGCTCGGACCAACCCGCGGGCGCTGCCGCTCGATGAGTTTTTCCGTTCGATCCTCAATGCCGGTCCTTCGTAATCTTTAATCCCGGATTTTCAATGTCTCCTGCCAATCAGCAATACGTGATTTTTTGAGTAAAAGAGATACCCATGAAACACGTCATCTTCATAATTATTAGTGCTGGGCTGCTACTTGGCGCCCCTCTGCAAGCGCAAGGAGGATCGCTTTCATTAGGTCTGCTGATCGAGAAGAGTTTTCATAATGAGAACTGGTTCTACTTCAACTACGTTCCTGTAAACTCGTCAAAGACAGGGACTGTAGACCTCAGCGACGACTTCTACTGGACGCTCCCTGGTCTAGAAGTCAAGTACCAGTTCCATGATCAACCAAGTCTATCACTCTCAGTTCGAGGGGTCTACCAGTACAACACATTCACCATTAGAGACACTGCTCACTCCTCCTATGACCGGTGGGTCAAAGAGAACAGAGCTTCCTGGCACTACTTTTCTCTTGGTGCAACCATTAGGTTTCCGAAACTGCCCCTCAAACCCTATCTCACTATCGGAGGGGGGATTGTTTACGGAAACCTCAGCACATCGATCCTGTTCGAGATGATCGATGAAAGTAAGGACTTCTGGATCGTTGAGGGCGATGGTACTGCTAACTTCCTCGAGGGGAGCCTTGGCTTTGAGAAGACAGTACCTTTCTTGGATCGGTCCAGCGTCTTTTTCGAGTTGGGATACCGTCACACCGTCAAAACCTTGACGTTTGATAACGACACTGTGTATGGCGATGATACACAGCGTAACCGGAGGATCTCGGGTTTCGACCGACAAGACATCGGTATAGGTGGACCGTATGCGAGGTTCGGGATACGGTTCAGTCTCCGGTAATTGAATAAGTACAGAATCACAGTGTCCAAGAGCCAACGGGCATTCATCGGAAGGAATGTTTTAAAGTTGAATCCTCATGCCCAAGTATCGGACGAGAATGAGGATCGGCCACTTAAGGAGGTGAGGCCACCGACATAAAAGGGGGGAACGTAGACTCATAGATGACTCGGCTACTATAGATAGGTAGTTGCAAAAACATGAACTTAAACGGAGGTGACATTGTCACAAAAAAAGCATTCAATAAGCATTGCCGTTTTGGTTCTGATCTCGACATGCCTGTGTCAACCATTGCTTGGGCAGACAGCACTCACACCGTCTGAAGCTGCCCTGATCGCGCTCGACAGCGCAACGGCTCAGATCAAACGTGATCAGATACCATTCACCAACCTCAGACTGGAACAAACAGGGGTTGTGTACAGTCTGGAGCAGTCAGATGAGAACGATCACTATCTCTTTCTGATCAAGCTCTCGATTACTCCAGACAGTGTTGTGTATGGCAAGATATTTGTCCACTGCACTACAGGCGAGGTTATGCTTTATACGACTGCACGTAATCCCATACACCTGATTTCGCAGGAGAGCTACAACCTATACCGCAACGAAATGGAGGTGTCGAGTCTCATGCATCAAGTTATGCCGGAGAGTTGCCTTCAATGGTGGTCACTCATTATGGTGAGTGCACACACCGTCGGCAGTAGCGTGGCGCCACATGGTAAAAAGGAGCCACTCAACGCCCCGCCAGCCTGGCAGCCACCTCCGGTTGTATTGGTTGCGGACACCAATGATAATTACTACTTTGTAACTCCTCGAGGTGTTCGCATGCTCACTGATCTCGATCCAGCAGCGGTATTGCGTATCCGGATGGAGATATTACAAAAGCAGTAAGTCATGCACAATCACTTAACCATTCGTTCAGTCCTGCGAATAGAGCAACTAGATGCCGGAGTGGCCTCCTCGGCTGTCCATGGCAGTGACGTGATTATTGCCAAGAGCCACGACAGTTGGCATACCATCCCGTCGGGAGTGCTGTTTCTTTTCGATCCATCCCGGGAGCTGGCCGAGGTCTTTCTCGACCGCGCCGAATTCGATCTCTATTTGCAAAAATATCCCGAACTGGCTCGGACCAACCCGCGGGCGCTGCCGCTCGATGAGTTTTTCCGTTCGATCCTCAATGCCGGTCCTTCGTAATCTTTAATCCCGGATTGCCAATGTTTCCTGATTATCAGCAATATCTGACCGTTGCCGAAAAAACCGCGCGCACCGCCGGCGCGATGCTGGCCGAAGCGATTACCAGCGTCCATCAGGTCGAGTACAAAGGTGAGATTAACCTGGTCACCGAGATGGACAAAGCATGTGAAGCGTTCATCGTCGAGGCGATCACGACCGCTTTTCCCGACCATGCGATCGTTGCCGAAGAAGGTTCCGCGGTCTTGTCATCTTCCGGCTACCGCTGGTTTGTCGATCCACTCGACGGCACGACCAATTATGCCCACGGTCTGCCGATCTATTGTGTCTCGCTTGGCCTGGAGAAGGACGGCGAAATAATCTGTGGCGCGGTTTTCGATCCCTCACAGGACGAGATGTTCACGGCGACCGCCGGCGGCGGGGTGTTTCTCAACAAAGAGCCATTGCATGTTTCGGCGGAAACCGAATTGCTTAAATCGCTTTTGGTTACCGGATTCCCCTACGACATTCGCCGGACCTCACAGGACAATCTCGCTAATTTCTGTACCTTCGCCAAGCAGGCGCGGGCCGTGCGGCGGCTCGGCTCGGCGGCCCTCGATCTTTGCTGGGTGGCGGCCGGTCGGTTCGACGGATTCTGGGAACTCAAACTCTCTCCCTGGGACATGGCCGCCGGAGTCCTGTTTGTCCGTGAGGCGGGTGGACTGGTCACTGATTTCGACGGCGGCCCTTACGATCTTCACTCGGGCCGGATCATCGCCACCAACGGCCTCATCCACCGGCAAATGCAGCAGATCCTCGCCGGAGTTAATCGCTGAATCGCCGTTCCTTCCGGTTGACAAACCGGACACTTCGCCCGATCTTTTGCCTACATCAAGAAAATTATGCCGGTCGGTTAGCCGGGGCGGTTTATTTGCCGTCTTTCACAAGGAGTCCGAGATGGCCGTGCGCGATATTATCCAATTGGGCAATCCTCAACTGTACAGGCGGGCCGAATCAGCAACCGAGGAAGACTTGCCGAGGTTGAGAGAGATCGTCGATGATTTACATGATACAATGATGGAATTTCGGCGCAAGTTTGGGTTTGGGCAAGGAATCGCCGCCCCGCAGATCGGCGTGTTCAAGCGGATGATCTACATCCATATCGATTCACCCCTCGTCTTTATCAACCCCGTACTCGATGACCGGAGTGATGAGATGATCGAAATCTGGGACAACTGTATGTCTTTCCCCGATTTGCTGGTCCGACTTCGACGACACAAGACCTGCACGGTCAATTATTATGATCTGGATTGGCAGTGGAGGTCAATGGCTCTGGAGGGCGAGCTATCCGAGTTGCTGCAGCATGAGTGCGACCATCTCGACGGTATCCTCGCGGTTTCCCGCGCCATCGACGGCCACGCGTTTGCCCTGCGTACGCAGATGCAATGATGAGATTTGTGTAAATCGCCGGCTCGACTCACACTGGCGGCGGCAGGTTCTTCAGCAGTTTCTCGATTTCGTCAAAACGGAAGGGTTTCATTAAGAAGCCGTCGGCGTCGGTAAATTCATGACCGTCCACCGAGGGCGCATACCCGGTAATCATGATCACCGCCGTTTCCGGTTTGTCGGCTTTGATTTTCTGCAGCAGTTCGCGGCCGGTCATCTTCGGCAGCATAAAATCGGTAATCACGACATCGAACGATTTCTCCGCGAGGATTTTCAATGCCGTCTCACCGTCGCGCGCCTCGGTTGCGGTATAACCCATCCCGGGGAGCACTTCCAGCAAAATTTGGCGGAACTCATCGTCGTCCTCTACCAGCAGCACTGTCTCGATTTTGCGCGCCGCGCCATTGGTGGTTGTGGCCGCCCGTCTTAATGCACCGCTCAACATCTCCTCGAGCCGGTCGATCCGGAACGGTTTGTCCAGCAGACCGTCTGCTCCACGGCGTTCGGCCTCGGTGCGGATGAGTGCGTCGGCGTATGCCGTAATCATAATTACCGGCAACTCCGGCCATTCGGTTTTGATCCGCTGAAGCAGGGTCAGACCGTCCCATTCGGGCATTTTAATATCGGAGATGACCGCGTCGACCTGCTCGGCGGTCAGTTTGGTCATCGCTTCCGGTCCGCTGGCGGCGATCAGGGCACGATACCCCGCGGCCGTAAGCGTCTCCTGTAACAACGTGAGGATCCGTTCGTCGTCATCGATAACCAGCACTGTTTTTTTCATTGCCATCACGGATATCCTTTGCCGACGGGTCGGACTATTATGGCGGCCGATCAGGAAACGGCCTTGCCCTTTTTCTTAATTAACGCCAGGACTTCTTCGGTTTTTTCTTCAAGCAATTCTTCCGATTCTGCCTCGACATTCAACCGTAGCAGCGGTTCGGTATTTGACGACCGGACGTTAAACCACCATTCGCCGAAATCCATGGTCACCCCATCCAGCAGGTCCGGTTCCATCTCGTGATAATGTTTCTTGATCTTGTCGATCACGGCCTTGGGTTTAAGCACTTTCGAATTAATCTCACCCGAGCGGAAATAAGGGTCAATCGAGGCGACCAACTCCGAGAGCGGTTTACCCGACTCGGCAATCGCCTCCAGGCAGACCAGCAGGGCAATCAGGCCGGAATCGGCAAACCAGTTTTTGCGAAAATAGAAATGCCCCGAATGCTCCGCGCCGAAAATCGCGTTGTGTTTTTTCATCAACGGTTTGATCAGCGCATGGCCGACCGGGGTCCGGATCGCCTTGCCCCCGTATTTCTCGATCGTCTCGCGGACGATGTTCGAGCAGACGACATTGTATAATATTTTCGACTTTGGTTCTTTTTGCAGCATGCTCCGGGCGACCAGTGCGGCGACCACATCACCGCCGAGCAGTTTGCCCTTCTCGTCCACCAAAAACATCCGGTCGGCGTCCCCGTCGAACGCCGCGCCGAGATCGGCTCCCTCCTCGACCACCCGCTTGCGCAGTTCGGCCGTGTTTTCCGGCTCGATCGGCGAAGCCGGATGGTTGGGGAACCGGCCGTCGAGTTCAAAATACATCGGGATCAGCCGGTAGGGAAGATGCGAAAAAACCGGCGGGAGGATTTTGCCGCCCATCCCGTTGCCGGCATCGACAATGATTGTCCCCGATCCTAATCGCTCCTTGTCGACAAACGATAACACATGCATCGTGAAATCATCAGAGATGTCTTTTGGGATGACCTTGCCGGTTGTCTCGGCGTCGCGATAGTCGCCGGTAACGATGATATCGCGGATTTGGGAAATTCCCTTCCGCCCCGAGAGCGGGACGGCATTTGCTTTGCAAATTTTGAAGCCATTGTAATCGGCGGGATTATGTGACGCGGTGACCATGATCCCCCCGTCGTGTTGGTATTTGCCGACGGCAAAATATAAACCATCGGTGCTGACTCGGCCGATATCGATCACATCGACGCCGGACCGGGTCAACCCGAGGATTAACCGCTCGGCCAGTTCGTCCGAGGTCAAGCGGGCGTCGCGGCCAACGACAATGGTTTTCGGATCCAGAAAAGTCGCGACGGCGCGGCCAACCGCGTAAGCCGCGTCAGGGTTAAGTTGTTTGGGGACGATTCCCCTGATATCATATGCCTTGAAAATCGAGTTGTCGGCAATCACCGGCGGTGTCGTTCTCTTTTTCACAGTTTTCATAGTCGCTCCTCGCACCCGAAGTAAATCGCCTACGGGTGGTACGTCAACCGCTTATTGGTCTGTTTTGGACCCGACCGTTTTTTTTCGACCTTTTCTGACTGTCTCTGCCGTTCCGGGTCCAAAATACCGGGTAAATCCAGCCGAATGACCCGCAATTTACCGGTTTAGGAACCGCCGCCGGCCGCCGATACTTGTGATAAGGGCAGTTAATGCCGTTGGAATGCTCGTTGGGTCGGGTGGGGTGAGAGACAACATGATTCTAGATGAATTACACGATTTGTCGGTGGATCGGATCCTATGCCCGAAAAAGAAATCCTGATCGTCGATGACGAACAGATGATCCTGGAAATGCTCGAACAAATCCTCATCGCCGCGGGCTATACAGTCCGCGCGGCGCTGGGTGGACGCCGGGGGCTGGAAGAATATGAAAAAAAACCGGCCAAACTGGTCCTTACCGATATCAAGATGCCGGGGGTAGACGGCTATCACCTATTGAAGAAAATCAAAGAGATTAATGCCGATACCCGCGTGGTGCTGATGAGCGGCTACTCCAACGATTTTTCCATCCGAGAGGCGATCGAACTTGGCGCCGACGAATTCATTGTCAAGCCGTTTCGGGGAAGTGATATCGTTCAGGTACTCGAGGCGGCTGCCGAGTAAGTCCTCCCGGCAATATTTGTTCACGGAAAAATAAAAGGCCCCCGCAAAAGCGGGGGCCTTTTCCTATCTATAGAACGGATGCCGCCGGATCAGTTCGTCGGACCGGCATCCATCGTTACCATGATGTACACGTCCTCAGCTCGTAATTCGAAAAGATCTTCCGGGGTCAGAACGTACAGGTAGAACTTGCCGTCTTCGATCAGGACCAGCGCCCGGTCGAGGTTTGTTCGATATTTGGCCGATTCTTTGAACGTCACGAGGAGATTGTCGTTGGGGCCGATTACCATCCCGCCAAAAACGATAAAGGCGTCTTCGGCATTACGAACTTCATCCGGCGTGGTGTACGAACCATTCGATGAAAAATAAACCTGGCCGGTGGCCTGGTTCGCCGTTTCGTTAAAGATCGTTGCGCGGAAACGGACGTCTGAGATGTTCTTGATATCGTCCTGGTGGTCGATCCAAATCTGCTCGACGGTCAAGTCGACCGAATCGGCATCGAAAAATGCGTTCGACGAATAGATTTCATCGTCGATTTTCAAGCTGAGCACAAAAGATCCGGTGATCAGGCAGCCGGCCATAAACAGCATACCCAAACCCAGGATCAGCGCCATTCTCATTTGCAACTTCATTACATACTCCTGAGTAGTTGGTTATGGGCCGAGATAGAGGTTCACTCCACCGGTGATCAGCGCGTCTTTGCGTGAGGCGCTTTCGTCGGGGAATACCTCGCCGCCTGCGCGAAGTTCGACGGCGAATTGACCAAAGCCGATTTCCAGACCGGCGCCGAGGCCGAAACCAATTTTCGTTTTGGAATCCTGGTCGGCGTGTTCGACGGAATTCAACCGCACACCGCCGAAAAAGAACGGCCGCGCGCCGCTGAATTGACCAGCCGGGGCGCCTAAAAGGAGGTTGACTCCAATCGACGTCGCCTTCCAGCTCTCCAGGGTTTCGGAGAGGTTCGCGCCCTCGTCATAGAGTACGTCGTAGTCGCCGTGGTTCAGCAGGAATATCTGTGGTTCCAGGGTCAATGCCCAGATCCCGGCGAACCGGCCGCGTACACCAAAGACAGTCCCATTTTCGGCATCATCCTGTGCGATGGGAGTATTAATTCCACCGAACCCGCCAACGCCCCAGCCCGCATAGGCCACCGGGGCCGCGGCGGCCAAAATGAGACACGCCAGGGCGACAGTGATCAATCGCTTCATAAAAATGTCCTTTGTTGCAGGTGAACGGGAAATCACCATACGCACACATACGTGTGTGCGCTCTGCTCCGATTAATTGTCAGTATTCATCAGGCCGTTTTTATCACGGCTTCAAATATCCTGGTTGCCGAGGAGAGCTCAATGCCCATTTTTTCGGCGGTCTTGGCCAGGACTTCACGTTTTTCATCGACCGACAACTCACCGTCTTCCGCAAAAATATCGAAATCGACCGCTTCCACTTTGGCCAGTGTCGCAGAGTAGATATCAATCAGATAAGCCAGCGCAAAAGCGCCGCCGTCGGTGGTCACCGGATAAATATTGGCCAGGTATTGTCGGCCTTTCTGTTCATGTTGCCGCGCCCGACGGTACAAATGTTCGGCCATCGATTTAAAAGCGAATGTGGCGGTCTTGGTTTCTTTCATTCTCCGGAGATCGTCGGGAGCCAAACCGAATTGATTGAGTTCCGAGAGCGGGAAATATACCAGTCCCTCTTCGCCGATGTCGAGGTCTTTGGCGGCATCGCGGAGAATATGGGTCCAGTAACAAAAGATCGCCAGGTCCTCGGTCGCTTCAACTACCTCGTCGTAGGACCGTTGACAGATGAATTCATCATCATCTTCGGTGGTCAGGACCAGGTGCATAAAAACGACAGCCGGAGCCACCGACGCGCCGCGCATATATTTCTGCAGCGTACGCCAGTCCTTGAAATACGGCATTTCGATATCCATGGCCATCGCCTGGGCCAAATCCTCCCAGGGGTCGACCGGCAGATCGAAACGCGAGAAAGTGTCGGCCAGCGCGATCCAAATCGGGTCGTCCGAGGGTTTCAGGGAGAATGCCGCCTTGACTTCGTCGAGCCAGCGTTGAATTTCCGCTGCCGCTCGTTCTTTGTCTTCGGGGGTCAGTTTTTCGCGATTTTCCAGACCGTCCACATAATCGTCAATTTTGCGCATCGAGGCGTATGCGGCACAGAAAGCGTTGAAAATCTCGCTTTGGTCGAAAAACCGCGCGGCCAGATACAAATTCGGCACATTGCGGCCGGCGACTTCCTCGCAATGCCGGTACGCGTCGGCAATGGCACCCGGGTCAGCGTGTGTGGTTTGCATATTCATGCCTCGATGATACGAAATACCGATTGCCCGTCCCAATGAAAAAAGCACCGGCGCCGGATTAATTCCTCCGACATGCCAGAGCATGTCTCGGGTCGCATAACTTTCTCCGGTTCAACCGGAAAGCAACTTTATGATCTCGCTGTCTTCCGGGAATCGCCCGACTTCTTTTTTGGAAAATATGAGCTGCCCGTCGAGTCTTACCTCAAAGATTCCGCCGCTTCCGCGAATCAGTTCGGCCTCGTTGCCCGTTTCTTCTTTAATCACGGCCGCCAGACTGGAGGCCCGGGGAAGGTAGTTTCACTCCCCACAATAGGTAATCGAAATTTTCCGCATCAATCCTCCGGGATGTAATCCCCATTTGACTTTCTTCTTCTACGCTTTGTTCGTAAAGAATATGGCGAGCCAAAAGCCGGAGCAAGTTAATCGTCGTGATTTTCGCTTTGGAGAGCCAACCACAAAACCTGGTTCCGAAGTTTTTTGGATATGGGGGCCAAGCGTGAGGACAGGCGAAATATCGGGGGCTGTCGGGCACAACCAGCTCGGCTGTTGCGGGAGAAGCGGTTGGGCTCTTGGCTTTGCTCTTGTTCTTTACTCAATGGTTTTGTTGCCCGGTTGTGCCGAGGATGCCGATCCGCTATTCGGCCCCCGGTTGCCGGACAGCTCGTCGTTGAAGATATTTAATGTCGGCTATAATGCCTGGGATGACGAGGGGCAAATCATTGCCGGGGTCGACGTCTGGTGGTGGGAAACTTTCCAGTCGAATTATTCCAAAAACTGCCGGATGAAACGGTACATTTTGGTCGGGCGGCACGGCGATACTCTTTTTGACAAATCCTATAATACGCGGATTTTATCCCCGGGAGACACAATCAGTAATCGGACCAAGACGATTCATACCGGCGAATCAAAAGTCACCGGCGCCTATGCCTTACATATTTTGTACCGGCATTCCGATACAGACTTCCGCTTCGATACCACAATCAATATCTTCACCGACGATGGGACCGGTGTTGCCCGGTGACCGTGCTGTCACTTGAGCGAATGCGGCCCGAAGTCCCTGTTTTCCCCCGAAGCGGCCATTCTTGGCGGGGAACCGGCCAGAAGACACCATAATATGTGGTCGGGATAATTCTCGGCAAGGTGGCCAGGATGTCTAAACTGTTGTCACAGAGGATCTAACTACTCGGGGCCGTAATCCCTAAGCAATTATCGGCGATACAAATACGTCGTCACGCCTCATCCTCCGGGAAAACCAATTCCGGTTGACAAAACCAAATTGTTGCGTATATTGACGGATTAATTTGCCGGGATGTGCGCATCTATCTTGAGCTGGAAAGTGGGGAGTTAGACCCGCGATAAAAGGAAGAACATAGAATGCAGAGAAGACTGACCTGGGTTTGGGTATTAATCGCATTTCTGTTATTGGGTTCACTCTATGCGCTCTGGCCGACAATCCAGATCGCCAGAATGGACGATGCCGCGGAAAAGGTCGCCAAGGAGGCCGACCCGGTCGCCTGGGGAAAGCTCAAGGCCAGGGCCATTAAGCTGGGGCTGGACCTGCAGGGCGGCATGCGGGTCGTCATGGAGGTGGACAAGTCCAAGCTCAATGCCGCCGAGGCCAAGGACGCGGTCGACCGTGCGATGGAGATTCTCCGTATCCGTGTCGACGAATTCGGTGTCTCCGAGCCGTTGATCCAGAAACAGGGGGAAGACCGGATTGTCATCGAGTTGCCCGGCATTACCGATGTGAAACGCGCCGAGGAACTGATCGGCCGCACCGCCCAGCTTGAATTCAAACTGACCGAGAGTTCGGAAAATATCACGCGGATCCTCGATGAGATAGATTTGGTAATTGAAGCCAAACAGGCCGCCAAAAGTGGTGATACCTCTTCGGTAAAGCCGCATCCGGCCGATGAGGGAGATATCTTCGATATCTTTGCCGACACGTCGGCTGCCGGTGATACGACCACATTGGCCAATGCCGGAACCGACACGACGACGCCGGAATCGACGACAGCCGAGGAGCCGTACATCGAACCGATAGGCGAGCACCCATTTAGCTCGCTTCTGGAACCGATGGGCGTCCGGTATCGAGTCGCCAAAGAAGATGTGGTCTTGATCAAAAAATGGCTGAAAGACCCTGACGTTCAGGCCAAGATTCCGCCGGATGTCCAGTTGGCCTGGGGTACCAAAACCGATTTCGCCGGCGGCTCTGAAGTCCAGTTTCTTTATTTCCTCAAGTCGAATGTTGAACTATCCGGCAAATACTTAACCGATGCCCAGCCGTCATTCGACCAGTTCCGTAAGCCGATCGTCAATTTCACGCTTACGCGGCAGGGGGGACGGAGTTTCGCCCGCCTGACCGGCGCGAATATCGGCAAGCCGCTGGCGATCGTGCTCGATGATCGGGTTGTCTCGGCGCCGGAAATCCAAGGCCGGATTTCCGACCGGGGTCAGATCACCCTCGGCAATGCTGACTATGAGGAGGCCGCCGACCTGGCGATCGTGTTACGTGCCGGTGCGCTGCCGGCCGATGTTCGCTTTGTCGAAAAGAATGTTATTGGGGCGTCGCTTGGCGAGGACTCGATTACCAAGGGTGTCACTTCCGCGATAGTCGGTCTGGGGCTGGTCCTTCTTTTCATGTTGATTTACTATCGTCTTTCCGGGGCTATCGCCGATATGGCGTTACTGCTGAATATTATTTTTCTGATGACTGTGATGGCGATTCTGCACGCCACATTAACGATGCCGGGGATTGCGGGGATTATTCTGACCGTCGGCATCTCAGTCGACGCCAACGTCCTGATTTTTGAGCGTATCCGAGAGGAAATGCGCACCGGCAAGACAGTTCGCGCTTCGATTGACGCCGGGTACAAGCGGGCGTTGGTCGCCATCGTCGACTCGCATGTAACTACGCTGATCACTGCGCTGGCCCTGTTCCTGTTAGGGACCGGCCCGATCAAAGGTTTTGCAGTGACTTTGGCCTGGGGTGTTGGGATTAGCCTGTTCACCGCCTATGTAATCACCAAGGCCGTTTTCGATTTACGCAAAGGGTACAAAACACTGTCCATCTGATTATTCGAAGGTGAGAAGGGATATACGCCATGCCAATGCGCATCATCGGCAAAACGAAAATCAACTTCATCGGGATGCGGAAAATCTCCTTTGTCGTTTCCTCGATTTTGGTCCTGGCCGGGCTTTTTGCTTTGGTCATGCTGCTGACCGGCGGCGGTAACATGGGCATTGAATTTGTCGGTGGGACAATGGTCCAGGGTAATTTCGACAACCCTGTTGAAATCGGGCAACTCCGTTCGGTAATGAACAAAGCCGGGTTTAAGGATGCAACCATTCAGGAATTGCAGCATGAGATTGCCAATTCGTATGTAATCCGCACGAAAATCGCTGCCGGGCAAAGTGATACTCGGGCCAAGATTGAAGGTGCGTTGGCCTCTGGATTTCCGGACAACCCGTTCCATCTCGATTCGGTGCATGAGGTTGGCCCGGCGGTCGGCGCCGAGTTGCGTCAGGATGCCGGCTGGGCCATTTTACTTTCGCTGGCCGGTGTTTTGATGTATATCGCCTTCCGTTTCGATTTCCGTTTTGGCGTGGCGGCAGCGATTGCCACGTTCCACGATGTTCTCGCCGTGCTGGCCGTGGTCTTCTTTATGCAAAAGGAGATGACGATTCTGGTGATCTCGGCGTTGTTGACCCTGGCCGGGTACTCCCTAACCGACACAGTAGTGGTCTTCGACCGGATTCGCGAAAATCTGAAAAAAATGCGACGAAAAGCCGAGTTTGTCGACGCAATCAATCTTTCGATCAACGAAGTACTTTCCCGAACCTTAATTACCTCGTTGACGTCCTTGTTGGTTGTGGTGGTGCTCTTTATCGCCGGCGGCGAAGTGTTGCGTGATTTCGCGTTCTCGTTGATCCTTGGGATCATAATCGGTACTTACTCCTCGGTGTTTGTTGCTTCACCGATATATGTCGAGTGGGAAAACCGCCGGCCAAAACGGTTTAAATAACCTTGAGATGAAACCTGGATTTCCGGCCCCGGTATACCGGGGCCTTTTTTTCCGAAATACCCCGGTATCGCTTGGGAACAAGTTGGCGCACCGGGGGTGAAAACACATATGAATTCTCATTATTCACATCTGTCGTTTTTTCGGCCGGCCCGCATCCTCTGTTTTTGCGCATGTTTCCTGCTGATCCCCGGGGGTATACCTGTGCCTGCATCGGCCCAACTGAGCAGTTCCGCCCGGGCGCGCCGGGCCGCCGATGAACCAGATCCGTCCTATTTCACGATTGCCCGGTTGAAATATCCGGGTGGCGGAGACTGGTACTGGGGGTCTTCGGCAATTCCGAATATGCTCGACTATATTGACGAGCACACCAATATCCCGGTCAACAAAGAGCAGACCCGGGTTGAAATCCGCAGCGATCGGTTGTTCAGTTATCCGTTTCTTTTCGCCACCGGCCATGGGAATATCAATTTTTCCGATGACGATCTCGCACGGCTTCGCCGCTACCTTTTGGGCGGTGGTTTTCTCTTTATCAACGATTCCTATGGTATGGACAAGGCCGTGCGGCGTGAATTGGGGCGGTTGTTCCCGGACCGGCCACTGGTCGAATTGCCTTTCTCCCATCCGATCTACCATAGTTTCTATAATTTCCCCAATGGTCTGCCGAAAATCCACGAACATAACAATAAGCCCGCCCAGGGATTTGCAGTCCTCGACGGCGAGCGGGTGATGGTTTTCTACACTTTCGAATCAGATATCGGTGACGGTTGGGAGGATCCCCAGGTTCATAACGACCCACCGAATAAACGTGAAGCGGCGCTTAAAATGGGGGTCAATCTCGCCGCCTATGTCCTTAGCCGGTGAGTGAAAAGACGTTTTGCGTGCCCCATCCTCAAATATGCAAAAAAATGGCGATGGGGATGCGCCTGATTGGCCTTGAAGTCGTAAGACATATACTGGCCGCCTGACCGTTACCCGCGTGGTCTACCGGTCGATTGGGGACGATACATACAGATAGATTTCGGGAGATCGGAAGGGAGTCGATGTCGCCGCTGGTCAACTATTCGAAGATCCTTTCACGGTTGTACGCCCTGCGCCGGCGGATTGTCCTGTTGCGCCTGGGGTCGGGCGCCCTGGCGTCAATTGCTTATTTAGCCGGTGGTTTTCTGGTGGCGGCGGGGTTATCGATGGCCGGGATCGCTCCGGTGGGTGTGCGTCTGACCTGGTGGCTGGCTGTTTTTGCCGGTCTTATCTTTATCCTCGGGCCGATCGTTTGGCGGTATTTGCTTTTTCCGCCATCACCGGAAAAACTGGCATTGCTTGTTGAGGCCGACCACCCCCAACTCAAAAACCGACTGATCGCGGCTTTGCAGTTAAAGCAGTTTCTCACGGCCAATGCCGAGGGTTATTCGACCGATCTGGTTGGCCGCACCGTCGTTCAGGCCGACCGGCTCTGCGGGCAGATTGACCTGACGGCCAGCGCCGATCCGGCGCCGGTTCGTTTTTGGGCCAAACGGGCGGGTATCTTAATCCTGTTTGCGGTGACGACCGTTTTCATTTTCCCCGGGGCGGTCAACCGCGCGTTTTCCTCTTTTTCGCAACCGCTGACGACAATTGACGAACCAGTATCCTACACCCTTGATGTCTATCCCGGCAACGCCGACATTGTTAAATTCGACACGTTGCTGGTGCGAGCGGTTGTCCGGGGCGCTGATCTCCCGAAACGGATCGAATTCGCCCAGCGCGCCGAAGGGGGAAGCTGGCTTTCCGAGAACATCTCCGGGTTGGTTTTCACCAGTTCTGCTTCACCCCTGGGGCCGGATTCGCTGGTCTTCAGCGCCAGGATCGGTCCGTTGTTGCGCGACGTGGAATATATGTTTTCGACCGACGAACTTGTTTCACCGACTTTTACCGTGGTCGCGCTTGACCGCCCGCGGATAACCGGAATTCGCCAGGCCTATTTCTATCCGCCCTATACCGGACTGGAACCGGTGGTCATCGATGAGAACGACGGGGCGATCAGCGCCCTGACCGGCACTGATGTCGAGTTGACGGTGCGGGCAAACAAGCGACTGGCGGCGGCCCAGATCGTCTTCGACGACGGCACGACTATCGAGATGGATCTGCGAGATCGGTCGGCAACAGGGCAATTCAAAATCGAGCGGGATGCCAGCTATCATGTACGGCTGGTCGACGACCGCGGTTATGAAAATCCCCATCCGATTGAATATCCCATCAGCCGGCAGGATGATGCTTACCCGCGCGTGGAAATCCTGATGCCCGGGCATGATGCCGACCTCGATGAGGAAATGGCGGAAAATCTCAAAATCGCCGCGGTCGACGATTTCGGGTTCGACCATTTGTCACTGATCTATCGGTGGATCTCCGGCGGGCAATTGCGTGAGGAAAAACGAATCTCTCTCGAGTTGCCCCGGGGATCGTCGAACACCGTCGAAGTCGATTACTGGTGGGACCTTGAATTGATCGGCATGATGCCTTCCGATTTGGTTTCTTATCATGTGGAGATTGCCGACAATGACCGGGTGACCGGACCGAAAATTTCGATTTCCAACACATATACGCTGCGTTTGCCGTCACTCGATGAAATGATTGCTGAAATCGAC
The DNA here is from genome assembly GCA_024277855.1 of Candidatus Zixiibacteriota bacterium. Taxonomy (GTDB): domain Bacteria; phylum Zixibacteria; class MSB-5A5; order WJJR01; family JAJRUJ01; genus JAJRUJ01. The sequence goes on along the minus strand of JAJRUJ010000040.1, from coordinate 7,486 downwards.
GACCGTCAGGACGAAAACCTGCAAAGTCTGGAGGAAATCCTCCGTGGGCAGCAAAAACTTGCCGAGGAGTTGGAACGTCTGCATCGGGAAATGATGACCGCAGAGGATATCGACTGGCAGACTCAGAAGCAACTGGAGAACACTTCAGCCGAGCAACAGGACCTGGCTGACCGTTTCAACGAAGCCGCCAAGGAGTTTTCCGACAATGCGGCGGCGTTGCAGGAGAAAAAACTGGCCTCGGCCGAGATGCTGGCCAAACTCGCCGAGGCGCAGCAGTTGTTCGAGGAAGTCGCCACCGACGAGATGCGTGAGGCGGCCAAACAACTGCGTGAGGCGATGGAAGAGTTAGACATGACCGAAATGGCCGATGCGCTCGAGGAGATGCAACTCTCCACCGAGGAGATGATCAAGCGGCTGGAACGGACCATTGCCTATTTGAAAAAAATGCAGGCCGAACAAAAAGTCGACCAGATGATCAAACGCGCCGAGGATTTGCTCAACCAGCAGAATAACCTCAACGAGCGCGTCGACTCGACCGATGAAAATAAATTGGCCCCGCTGGCCGACCGTGAAAAAGCGATTAAGGACGAATTCGACAAATTTGCCGACGAGTTGGCCGCGCTTGAGCCAATGCTCAATGATGCCCGGCTGGCCCCGCCGTCATTGAACGAGCAGTTTTGTAAACTGGGGAAGCAGAGCCAGGCGCCGCAGCAGATGAGCCAGGCGGCCCAGGCGATGCAAAATCAGAAGAAGGAAGGCTCCCAAAAATCGGGTGGGCAGGCCGCCGAGTCGCTCAAATCGATGGTCAACGAAATGCGCAATATGCAGTCGATGATGAACTCCAAGATGCAGGATGAGGTTGCCGAAATGCTGCGTAAGGCGCTCGATCAGGCGTTATATCTTTCCGAACATCAGGAGGAAGTACGGGAACTGGCGGCCGGGTTGGATCAGCAGAGTCCGGCATTGCGCGAATTGGCCGAACAACAGGCCGATCTCCTGTCCGGGGCGCAGCGTTTGGAGTCTGCCATTCAGGAGATTGCCAAGAAGTCGATGTGCGTCGGCGGCAAGGCCGGAAGCGGTCTCGGTGCGGTGCTGGGCGAAATGGGCCTGGCCGCCGAGATGCTGACTCAGCAGAATGGCCGGGGGGCATCGACTCCACAACGTAATGCGATGTCCGGGCTTAACCAGACCGCCGGTCTGTTGATGCAGGGAATGGACAAAAACACCGGGCAGTGCCAGAATCCAGGGATGTGTGACAAGCCGGGCGGGATGATGCCTCGGATGGAATCGTTGTCCAACCGGCAGGGACGGCTCAACTCGCAGATGGCCCAGATGCCGGAATTAGGCAGCGGGGGAATGACTATTGAAGAGAAAATGGCGCTGTCACGGCTTAAGGGCGAACAACAGGCCGTCCGTAAAGGCGTTGAAGAACTACAAAAAGAATTCGGTGATCGTCGCAATGTCCTCGGCCGCCTGGACAAACTGGCCTCTGAAATGAAAAAGGTCATCGAAGACCTCGAACGCAACGCGCCGACGCGGCAAACCCGCACCCGGATGCGGCGGATTTATTCACGGATGCTTGATTTCCAGCATTCGTTGCATCGACAGGATTACAAAGAGGACCGGCGGGCCCGATTTGGTAATGATATTTTGCGGGACTCACCGGCGGACATTGATCTGGACGCCGTTTTCTCAAATGACCAATGGAGCCGTCTGCTGGAGAGTTACCTGGACGAAGGATATCCCAAGGCCTACGAGTCGTTGATTAAATCTTACTACCGCGAACTGCTTGAAGAACAGCGGCTGCAATCCAGTCCGGTAAAATAATTCAGGTTATCCGAGAAATAAAAAAGCCCGGTCGGTTAGACCGGGCTTTTTTATTTGTGACCGGGGATAACCGCTGTGTTATCGTGACTATTCCGGCACATGAATATTGCAGGGATCACAGAGCATGTTGTTGTTTTTGTAGATGAACTCAACCATAAAGACAACATCGAGCGGGTTGATCAGGCCGTCACAATTGAGGTCCCCGTTATAGGGACAATAACCCGGATCGCATAACGACCCGATGGCCTCATAGACAAAGTTGACAATCACGACCGCATCCAGCGGATTGAATGCTCCGTCACAGTTGACGTCGCCGTTCATATCGCAAACGCAGCCATCGACAGTCACGATTCCCTTGGTGAACTCCGGTTCGATTGAATAGAGATCATTGCACAGTCCGAAATACAGCGTCCGGAACGGGGGCAGCATGATGGTGTCGATTTCAAATGAACCCGGATTGTGGTTAATATCGAAAGTCAGCGTGATGTACGCCGGTTGTGAACTGGCATCCAGACAGGGTTCATCAAATACCTTGGCCCAAATGAGAAAGTCATCGGGACTGATAAAGTCGAAATTCAGTTGTTCGACGATCTCGCGGGTATTGGAAATTGCTATCGGGGGAACCATCTGCCAGGGCAGGGTATCGAAATTTTCTTCCCAGAATGCCCCGCCCGATACCGAACGGGCGGTTAGGGGAATGGACAAACTCGCGACCGGATCGGCGGTAATAATCTGGATGGGCAATTCGACATCCTTGCTCCCCTCGAGCACGGTAGTCGACGAGATAATGACCTTATTCCCGGTGTCGGGGGCTACGGTGTTGATGATCCCTTTGGTGAATGTCGGTTCGATTACCACACCCGGACTACCGGGAGTTTCCACGGCCAGCCCGCCGTTGGGAGCAAAAAACGCAGTATCGATTTCAAAACTGCCTTCCAGAGGGCCAATATCGAAAGTCAACGTAATCATTTCCTCGAGCGATCCGGGCGCAAGTTCCGGATCGGTATCATTGGACGCCTCGATCAAGAACGGGTCGGGCGATACGCCGTCGATTTGCGATTTGTCGAGTGTCCGGGTATTGGTTAGCGCCGAAGTCAGGCGGCCGGTCCACGGCAACGTATCGACTGTGGCAGGTGCATTGTCCCAGAATGCGCCGCCGGTAAGTGTCCGGCAGACCAAGGGGAGGGTCACACGTTGTAACGGGTCGTCGTTGGCGATTTTAATCCCGAGATTTACCCCGATACTGCTGGTCGGCACCGTGATCGACTCAATGGCAATCTCTGCCTCGCCCCAGGGAATTGTCACAATACCCGGGGTTAAATCGAGCGGAACGGCAGAATAGGTATTGTCATCGACATAGATTAAATGGTTCGACGGTGGATACAGGCCAGTATCGATCATAAACTGGCCGATGGAATTGTTGACGTCGAAGACGAACGAAATAACCGGCTCCAACGGTCCAGCCACCAGGGGAGGGTCAGATACGCGCTGGCCGGCGATCATGAACTGATCCGGCGAAATACCGTCAAGATACTCCGGCATATTGTTGAGAAAACGAAATGTCGTCAGCGCGCTCGTTGCTCGTCCGTACCAGGGCAGGGTATCCAAACTGGCCGGCACGTTGGTCCAGAACGCTTCACCGGCGACGGTCCGCACCAGGAACGGGAAAGTTATTGCGTTAATCGGCAAATCGTTCTCCAGCGAAATTGCAAGCTCAACGCCGGTTTGTCCCGGCGCAACCGTTTTAGATTCGACCACAACCTGATCTGCCGCGAACAACGTGGATTGTCCGATGAGCAAAAACCCGGATGTGATCACTGCAAGCCATAACACGCGAACCCTCATAGCTCCCTCCCTCAGGTTCATTTCCCGGACTTTGCCTCGACCAATCCCGATCGAATACAAAGCAACTCGGGAAATAAGTGCTGCCTATACCGTTCAATACTGTGTCAATTTGCCAACGACTGCTCTGGACAGCCGTTTTCTCAATGGATTACGAACAATACGAGTAAACCATGCTGGTTACATTCCCCGAAATGATTGTCACTTTAATATAGGGATTGTCCGGCCGGTGTAAAGAGTCTAAAGGTAAGAAAATGGTTTAACCTTTGTGATTATTGTTCCCGGTGCATCCGCGGAGACCTCGCGATGGTCGTTTTTTGCCTTTCGGTGGATGGTTTAACGCAGGAAGAGGATGGCTACTCCTGCAATCGTAACCAATGCCCCGAGAAGTCCCCGTGGGGACGGTCGTTCATGGTAGACAATGACTTCGAGCGGTATGACCATCACCGGTACCGCGGCCATAATCGTTGCGGCAATGCCTGTTTCGGTATGCGAAATGGCCACCAGCGAAAGCCAAACCCCGAGGAAGGGCCCAATAAATGCGCCGCCGGCGGCAAAGATGATCCCCCGTCGATTACGAAGAGAATGAATCGTCTGCGGCAGGCCGCCCAGCAATATTGTGAACAACCAAATCAGTACGGTGGCGGCAGCCATGCGGTAGAATGTCGCGGTCAGGGCGGTGACCTCATTTCCCATCCCCAGCTTGGCCAGGACCAATCCCGCCGCCTGGCCTGCCGCCCCGCCCAATCCCCAGAGCGCTCCGTTCCAAAGTGAGCCGGGACGTTGGACCGGGGACTTGGCCCGTTTTTCCACGGAGACCCAAGCGATCCCGGAGATTGCCACGGCCATCCCGAACAGCGTAAGTGGTCCCAGTGTGTCGCCCAGGAGCGGCCAGGCCAGCAGGGAGGTGAATACCGGCGCGGCCGACATCAACAGCGTCGCCCGCCTTGGGCCGAGAATAACCAGACTGGTAAAAAAGCAGGCGTCGCCGAGCACGAGACCGACCAGACCACTGAGTGAGAGCCAGAATAAATTGTCCAGCTCCATCGCGGGGGGCAGGGGACGACCGGTAGTTACCCAAAGCGCGGCCGCCAAAAAAACGACCGCTAACGGAATGCGTATTTTGTTCACAGTCAGTGCGCCGAGGCGGCGTCCGGCCGCATCAAAAAACATCGACCCCATCGACCAGCAGCAAGCCGTGCCCAGCGCGGCAATTTCGCCAATGAACGGCATAGCCAAAGGTAGATTATTTGCCCGGCGTTGGGCAGGAGGAAATGACCGATGTTGACAAAACGGCTGATCGGGATTCTCGTGGCCGACCGTTTCGCGGCCACCGACTGATCATGAAAAAACGGCAGTCCATATAATGGACTGCCGTTGATTGTTCAACACCAGGGTAGACCATGTGGTCTACGAAATGTGCTTGGAGATCAGCTTGGTCATCTCGAACATGCTAACCTGTTTTTTCCTACCAAAGACACCGCTGAGTTTGGCATCGGCGTTAATCATCCGCCGGTTCTTGGCATCCTGCAGATCGTGCTTCTTGATGTAGACCCAGATCTTCTTGGTGATTTCCGTCCGTGGAATCGGCTTGCTGCCGACGACAGCAGCCAGGGCGGTATCCGGCGTCATCGGTTTCATAAATGCCGCATTCGGTTTGCGTTTGGCCTTGGCTTTCGGTTTCGCTTTGGCTTTGGCTTTTGGTTTGGCCTTGGCTTTGGCTTTGGCTTTCGGTTTTGCTTTAGCTTTTGGTTTCGCTTTGGCTTTGGCCTTGGTGGTTTTTTTGGCCGCTTTCTTCACGGTCGTTTTCTTGGCGGCGGCTTTCCGCACCGGCTTCTTTGCCGTCTTGCCAGCGGTTTTCTTGGGTTTCGCCTTGGACTTTTTCTTGACCGGCATCGGCCTCTCCTTTGTTAGACTGCATGTAAACCTATATCCTTTGCGCGCATTTCTACGTCCTAAGACGGAAGTTGTCAAGAAAAACTATGCGTTTACCCAAATGTTTTTTAGTTTTTCTGCGGCTCCGGAGTCGGAGAATCTCCTGTTTCCTGGCTGTGGGATGCCATTGTCGGTCGATAATCCGGATTTATTTCCGGGGAGAAATCAGCAAAATCGAGTGCCGGGTTCAGGGGGAGGAGGGCGATTTGTCCTGTGCAGCGCGGCCAGGTTTGACCCGTTTGAACAGTGTCGAACCGATTTTTAGTTGTTGCGTAACCCGCTCCTCAGCGTCGACCCAGTATGTTTGAGCAGCCGACGGGCGGAACGGCGTTTCCCGTCGTATTTCAACGACAAAACAATCTCGCCCGTCGATTATCTCCCGACCCTGCACAGACATAGTCGTCCGAATTGCACCGGCCAGCGCGGACTGTCGGACACACTCAAAAGAAAAATCGTCAGAGAGGTACAACATCCAGCGGCCATAGAAATGCCAGAGTGTCCGGGAAAAATCCCAGTATTCCGCGGCGAGGGTGTCGATGACTTTCGGGTGGGCGAGATCGACTTGGGTCATCAATAAAATCTTGCCGGTGGCCGGGTCGATGCGGACCAGCGACAGCCATTTCTGATAAGGGGCAATATCTCGACGATTTATTGCCGCGGCCGGATTTTTGATTTTCCAATTGGCGACAAGAGTGATGACACCGGAATCGGCGGGTGAGGAGATTCGTGCGGGAGTAATCCGCTGCGACACGGGAACGGAGGTTATTCCTCTCACTTGGGGCGGAGCATTTGGCCCGGTGGACGTTGCCGTCTGCGCAGAGTCCGCCAGAAGCAGATACGAAAAAGTCTTGATGCTGTCGAATCCCGGCCGCGCGGTGATCGGCGGAATTGTCGATTGGGACACCAGGCGCATTTGGAGATGTTTCGGGAGCGGAATATCCGAACGTAAATCGTCGGCTTGATCGCCGGAGTCCGGCTGTGCGCCCCAGCGCAGAGACAGCTTGTTGGTCTTTTTCGTGGAATCCGAGACAACATCCCCGGCCGCCATATCCGCCGCCGGAATCAAAACCACCAGCAGGACAAAGACGATTTGTCGGATTAAACCGCCTGAAACCCATTCTCCCGGTTGCCGGTTAAATCGTCGGTTATCCATCCATCGATCTCGCATTCTCTCTCTGAGGGCTTTGCCGCGTCTGGTTTTGGACTATTGTACGCCGGTCCCGCGACCCCCGTTCAATATAATTCCGTAAAAACCCATTCTCAAGTTGAGAATTGATCTCTCCAAAAAATGGGGTATGATATCGCCGTTCGAACGTATATATTGTAGTAATTCGGCGCCGTGCCAACTCGATCATGTCGAGTTTAATACATCAGGGGAATCCTGTTTTGCCCGGCAGCCAACTTCGGTAGTGAAGGAAGGTGCGCGATGGACACTCGTCTCAGACAGACAAATCGGCCCCGCGTCCATCCAGTTTATCTGATTTCGGTGAAAGCGATCGACCGGCTTTCGGCCGATGAACGGGCGGCGCTGGCTGCCGTGGCCGACCGCTATGCGTTCCGGGTCAACGCCTATTACCTGGACTTAATCGACTGGAACGATCCGGCCGACCCGCTCCGCCGGCTGGTGATTCCCGATCCCGGTGAGTTGCAGCGCTGGGGGCGGCTCGATGCGTCCAAAGAAAGAGCGGTGACGGTAACCAGAGGGGTCCAGCATAAATATGGCACGACCGTGGTCCTCCTGGTGACCGAATCGTGCGCATCCTTCTGCCGTTATTGTTTTCGTAAACGGCTGTTTTTGCAGGATGCCCGCGAGACCGGCATCAATATCGATGAAGGGTTGGCCTACATCCGGGAACACGATGACATTACCAATGTCCTGGTG
>JAJRUJ010000039.1 GCA_024277855.1 Candidatus Zixiibacteriota bacterium | reverse complement strand
TCCGCTTTTCGCTACGTCGGGGCGCCGTGTTCGACGGCGTTTTGTCGCGGTACTGGCCCTCTGTGGATGCTGTCTGCTGGTTACGCTGTCCTGTTCGAAGGCCCCGCCCAGGTTCCAACCGGTAAAGTATCGGCTGTATGCCGGGGTCAATAGTCCGCTCGATGATTTCGGCAGCAAAGTTGTGGTTATCGATGCCGAGACCGACAGCGTGATCGACAGCGTGGCCTATTCGAGCGGCTACGTTGTGGTAGATGCTTCGTCGGACGGCAAGTACCTGCAGGTCGGCGGGGGAGAACAGAACACCAGGATTTACGATCCGAACGATCTGTCCATCATCCACGAATTCGATTACCGTCATCAGCTGGCCTTTGTTCCAGAGGCCGGGCTGATTCTGGGTGATTACTATAAAGGTATTAAGCTGTACGATTACACGAATTATAACCTGCTCGAGGAGGATACCTTGTCTGTCAGGTATCCACAAACATTACCCGGTCAAACGTTGACGTATGGTTTAGTTCACTTTGGTGAAGGCCATACCGACAGCACTGGCTTTGTGATCTATGACTGCGCGGAGCGGAAGATCCGCAAATCCTGGCACCGGCTTTCCCGCCCGGACGGGACGAGTTACCGTGTGATTTATCATTTCGACGTCGATCGGACCGGCCGCCGGGTCTACGGCACTACGATGACCATGGTGGGTGTGATGTTGTTTTGTTATGACCTGGTCGGTGACAGCTCGGTTTTCGATACGCCGATCCTTTCGCCGTATGGTGAAGCGCGGGTGAGTCCGGACGGCCGGGAAGTCTATCTTGTCGATCCCGGTGGTCTGGGCTGCTGGCCGGACACGCCGGGCAAGGTGTTTATCTACGACGCAAACAACGGTTCTCTGCTCGATGAGATTTCCCTGAAGGGCCTCGATACGACGGGTACTTACCCGCGGCCGCTTTACGCCACGCACATCCGTTTTCACCCGGAAAAGCCCAAGGTGTATGTGGCCTGCGGCTTCTGGCATCAGGGGGCCAGCGTCAGCGTCATCCTGGTCATCGACACCCAAACCCGGAAGATTATCAAGTGGCTGATCCCGAGTCGGCTGCAAACAGTCCAAACAATCGACATTGGCCCGGCAAGATAAAAAAGGAGAAGGACATGAAGAAGATTCTATGTGTTTTGAGCGTTGTCGCAGTGTGTTGCGGGATGTTTCCGTGCTCTGCGCCGGCCCAGGTGGCTGATTTTTTCTACAACACGAACGGTGAACATATTACCGTCCCGCTTTCCGATTCGCTCGTTTTCATCAAACACAATGAACTGTATCCGGCCATCGTCGGCGTCCCGTTTATTACCCTCGCGGCGATCCTGACCGATGATTACGCCCCGTTGGCCAGCGCGGGCAATGCTGCGGTCTACCAGTTGAACGATACGGTTCTGCTCGCCGATGCACTGGTCCGCCTGAAGGAGATGCCGGAGGTGGACGTCGCCAACCCCGTTATTGTCTACGACGAAGATTCATCATCGCAGTATGCTACCGATGAGATCATCGTCCGGTTTCACGATGAAACCAACCAGGCGGTCATCGATTCGATCAATGATTTTTACCATGTGGAAGTCATCGCGACCGACGAAGATTTCCTGACGCAATTTTTGTTGCGGATCACGGCAGGCACGGGTCTGGATGTGCTCTCGCTTTCGCAGGCGTACTTTGAGTCGGGCTTGTGCCGGTATGCCCAGCCCAATTTCATGTCGCCGGCCCGGCCGCAGGCGATCCCCGACGATTCATATTACGGAGATCAATGGAATTTGAACAACACCGGGCAGGCCGGGGGGATTGCCGGTGCCGATATCGATGCCGAGCGCGCGTGGGAGATCACCGAGGGGAATGATGCTGTCGTGGTGGCCGTGATGGATTTCGGCTTCGAGCTGGACCACGAAGATTTAGTCGGCACGTCTTTCTGGTGGCCGTACGATGGGGGACCATAATGCCCCGTTGACTTCAAAAACGCGGTAACCCTATCTTAATGCCGTGTCCATTATTTTGGGAAAAATCAGTCAGAAGGAAGAGAGTAAGCCATGTTTTATGGGAGAATAGGAGATATTTTCTGCGCGCTCATGATGTCCTTTCTGTTATTCCCCTGTGCCAGTGCTGCGACGAAATCGGCAACGAGCGGAGAGGAAAGGTTTGACCTGCGAGTATCAGGAGGAATATTCTGGGACTATGGCTGGGGGGACAAGTTCTTCTTCAAGACTGGAAGACTGGATGATCTGTTTTCGAGCGGAATGCCGGACTGGAACAGGACGCTCCGGCACGCTACCGGACCTAATCTTGAATTGAGGTGGAGAACGCCTTTATCCGATAACGACGACCTCTTCCTATCTGCTAAGTACCAACACCTGGAATTCAGCTTGCGGGACAGCCTTGTTGGCATCATCTCTTTTCTAACATACTACAAGGGGCTGGATGCCAAACTTGACTTCGTCTCCCTCGGAACCGGTATTCAATTGGAGTGGAAACCGGTAGCGCCTTACTTAGGAGCTGACATTGGTTATTGTATCGTCAACCTGACAACCAGGCAGATCTTCGACATGAATGATGAGGGCGTATCTAATGTCCTTGTAGATGGCATAGGCGGAGGGCCATTTTTTAGGTGGAGCCTTGGTGCATCAGCACCCATCTATGCGAAATTTGGTGTTTTTGCAGAGGCGAATTATCTCCTGTGTACCAACAACTGGGACTCGATTCCTGCTGAGGATGTACAAGCATCTTTCAACAACTATGATTTCCTCACGACAGAGGATCGGCAGATCGGACGAATCCACGGGCTTCAGATTCTATTCGGAGCTCAGGTTGGATTCTAAGTGAACTTGGACCAGTGCCGCCAATGGTTTATTGATTTGACGAATAACGAAGGAGATGAAACCTTGCTATTTAAATGCAGGTCGAGTTTTTTTCTTATACTTGTGATCCTGTTTGGTTGTTGTTCCTCAACGTTGACCAGCAAAACGCCCAGCGTCAAAGGAATAACATGGCAGGAGGCTGAGAAGACTGCAAAGGACAGCGCCTTCGCATATTTCGCCAGGGAAGATCTGTCTTTTGACAGCGTCTCCCTAGAACCTTGCGCATTTGTGAGAAGTCTTGACCTCCACATCAACAACTTCTACATGTTTCTCATTGAGGCCGCAGGCCAGGACACTTCCTTGCACGGCAAGATATTCGTTGACAGCCTGAGTGGCAAGGTTGTTCCCTTCAGTGTCGGGTTTTTTCCAATTCATCCAGTGTCACCAACCAAGTTCTCATACTATGATCTGTCCTGGCCCAAGAAGGTGTTTCATAAAACTTATCCCGGAAAGGCCCCGCTGATCGTCTGGTCGCTTATATCGGTAGGCTATAACACGCAAGGCTTTAGTATCTTCGGGCAAAAACGCTATGCGATCAGGGGGGGCTGGGAATTTCCTGTGTGGTGGGGCACCGACGCTGACGGGAATGACTACTTTGTTAGCTCCAACGCCGTCGTCCACGAGATCTTTGACCTGGATCCAGCGGCTAAAAAGCGTAACCGGCACCCGCTCAAAAAAAAGAGTAAAACGTGAGCTATCTCAAAAAAACTCTGCGGTCTATTATAACGGCAGTCCTCCTCATCTTGTTGACGATCATCCTGTATTCATGTGGTGGCAAAGTGCCTGAGACCGCTTGGATCGCAAGGAATGCGCAGAACGAAACACTGCCTCTCGTGCTGCAAGAAGATCCGAATTATTGTGTTGCGGCAACGATCTGTTCACACCTGGAGTACTGGCACGAGAGTAATCCCTACACCCAAGCCCAAATATTCTGGTTGGCGGACGTTGACAACAATCAGCAGGTGTCGTTCGTCGAGGCGCATAACTACTTTGATAACTGGACGAACCGCTATTATTGGGCCATTGAATACAACACAGCGCAGTACCAGGAATGGATTGCAACATGTACTCTGGTAGACCCCGGCACCCCACCCATTATTTCAGTGGGGCAGGCAGGAGGCTATCACTTCGTGAGTGTCGTTGCCGTTATTTGGACCGATGATCCCAACACTCCCACCGCCTTTATTGTCGAAGACCCATCTGGAAGAGGTGAGTATGGGTCTCAAATCGGGATTCCTGGATCCTTCTGGCGCGTTGAAGCACCTGCGTTTCTGGAATGGATATCCGCCTTTGTTGTGGGAGATTCGGTTCTGCATCTGGGAATGGCCGACGAGAGCTCAAGGGGCTTCTGGCCAGCATCCTATCTACCAGAGCCTGACTGGGGAGACAATAACAGAGAGGTCGTAGCCAACGCCCTCTATCGGACATATCCGCCTGGAATGGGAGATCGAATTGAGGATGAGCTCCCTTATGATGACGGAGGCGGGTGCAACGGGTGTCCTCTACCAGAGATTGACACAACGGAGCAACACATCTACAATCTGGCCATGGCCTATATTGCACAGAACGACACTATGCTCCTAAGCTTCATCTATGAATACTGCTCAGGCGCCACGGGGTGGTATTTTGGCGAAATCCGGGATGTGCTCTTCCCAGGAGGAGGCTCTTCCAAAACCGCGGTTCAGGGCGCGGATAATCTACCGCCCGACGATCCGGTAGTTACTGGTCAGCCCGGCTATCTGGTTGTTCCAATAATAACTGGAGGTTACGAGGTCGGTTCGGTTCTGATCTTCGACGGGCCTGACCATCACTATGGCGGCTGTGCCTTCTACCCCTACCTGGAGCTCCTCGCCAAGAGGGTAAACAATGAGGCGAGCAAGATTTCCCTAATCGAGTACGGTCTCAAGGCAGCGCTACTGTGGAAAGTTGATCCCGAACAACTGATCTCTCGGATGCCGGCGAAAAACATTGTTTCTGCCAGTTTGCCTGGCCTTGAGGGCTGCGATGTCGAGTACTTCTTTGAGTGGGGGCCAGAGCCGAATGTGCCGTTCTTCCACTATGCTCGTGTAACATATCCCGACGCTAGTGTGAAGATATTTGATATCTTTAACGTCGAGTACGTTTGCGGTGATGACGGCTATCTGCACCGGAAGGACAGGAACCAGTACGAGGATTCTGGTTCAGCACGAGCGGGCGGTTCCTCAGTGCCTCGGGATTTTGTACTCAAGCAAAACTACCCCAACCCGTTCAATGCGGCAACAACCATTGAATATTCGCTTGCCGCCGCCGGGCCGGTGAAGCTTGAAGTTTACGACGTCCTTGGTCAGCAGGTCCAGATTCTGATTGATGGCTACAAATCCGCCGGACAACATCGGGTGGAATTTGACTGCGGCAGTTTGGCCTCGGGGATGTATTTCTATCGGTTGACTACTGACGGCGGCACCGAGACCAGGAAGATGATGTTGATGAAGTAAATATTTGGCCGCGGCCGGATTGGAATTTGATGATGAAGATCCTGCCGTAGCCGTCATGAAAAGGCCGTGACACCCGCCCCCGGGTGTTGGGCTTTACAGGCGGGCCGCCCCTTTTCCTGAACTCTTCCAGCTAACCGCCGACTTGGCTGGCTGGCCGCTATTGCTTTGCCTCAATTTTTTTGGATTTCCCCTTGACAACACTTTAGTTTGCAGATAGATTTTATTTTAGCAAAAGATTTTTCGTCTTTTAATTTGCCGGGCCGAACTCCGCACGCTTCCTGCGGATCGGCTGGGAGGTAAGGATATGTCCAAAAAACATATGGTAATATCGCTTTGTCTGGCGGTCGTGCTCATAATAATGCTGGCGCCGGACTCGCATGCCCGTAAAGCACGACACGATGTCCGCACCTGGATATATATCCACGAAACCGAAGCGCATGAATGGAATGAAGTGATGCTTATGCCCAGTACCAGAGAGCAGGAGCATCGACGATATATCGTAGTTTGCATCCCCTATTTCAACATCTCATTTGATGTGATATCTGTATCCCGTCCTGATTTGATCGAGAAACGCAAAATACGCAAAGACAAGGTCGGATTGAATTACGCACGGTACCAGCGGATCGGCAGGGAGGTAGAGACATGTCCAAAAAACATATGGTAATATCGCTTTGTCTGGCGGTCGTGCTCATAATAATGCTGGCGCCGGACTCATATGCCCGTAAAGCAAGACACGATGTCCGCACTTGGATATATATCAATGAGACCGAAGGGCATGGGTGGGAGCCCAGGGTTTCTGTGCGATACGATTATGGCGGGGGTACACTTATAACCATTCCTGTTTTGGGCTTTGGCATTGTACTACCTTTTCAAATACTGATCATCCAAGGATCGAATGTGAGTTCATCTGATGAGTACTCGGTCGGCTCGTCATCCAGGTTCATTGTCAAAAAGCGAGAAACAGATGGGGTCAAGTCGGGCAAAAATAGGCGATTTATTGGACCGCGATCTCGATGAGATAGCTGACCTAATAAACCGCCAAGAACACGCCTCTGCCCTGTCGAAAATAAACATTCTTCTGGGCAGGGAGCCACGGTTCACGGACGAAAGTCGAGGACGGTTACACGTATATTCTGCTGAAGCGTCACTTTACACTTCAAGTTATAAACAGGGACTGAATGAAGCAACTTCTGCGATCAATTGTCTTAAGTTCAGTGCCGCACACAAGTTTTATGGGAATGCCAAATATATCCGGGCCATTATTTTCGTGGAACTAGGGCAATTGGCAAACGCGGTTGATGATTTCCATGAAGCCGCCTTCACTTTTCGTCGTATTGATGATACAGAAGGTGAGATTAATTCTTGTAATTACATGGCTAGGTGTGCTTTTATTCAAGGCCACTATGCAAGAGCTAGCGAGCATATGGGGCGAGGAATTGACTTATGCGAGAAATCGGGAAATCGAATTCGTCGATCCGCTTTTATCGGTAATCGGGGACGGATTCTTGCCCTCATGGGAGATATCAGACCAGCAGTGGAATCATTGAAAGCTGATTTGAAATTGGTGTCTGCAATAAAGCCAGTTAACCAATGCAATCGTGAAGGTTTTCTTGGCTATCTCCTTGTGCTCATGCGTTCGTTTGACGAAGCTGGGTCACATCTCGAAAAATCACTCGCCATCGCCGAAGAAAATTCGTTCAACCGTGAGATATCTATCTACCACGAATACGCCGGTGAGTTGGCGTTCTGGCAGGGGCAATACGATCAGGCCGAGATACATTACCGCAAGGCCATCGAAATTGGCATGAAGATCGCCCCCGAGGGCGATATAATCAGCCAGTCTTATCGGTTGCTGGCCGAATTGCAGGTCGAGCGAAATCAACTCGACGACGCCGAAAAATCCTGCGACCGTGCCTGGACCGTCGCCGAAAAAATCACCGAGCGGCTCGAACTCGGCGCAATCCAGCGCGTTCGGGGCGAGATTGCCGCCCGTCGGGGCGATGCCGAGGCCGCCCGCGAGGCCTTTGAGAAATCGATCAGCATCCTCGGCGAAATCGGCGCCAAGTACGAACTGGCCCGCGCACATTTGCAGGCGGGTGAAGCCGAGGTTTTCGCCAGTCACCAGTATCGGCTGGTAAATCTTTTCGCCGCCCGCGGACTGTTTAACCGGATCGGCGTTACCTACTGGCAGGATCGGGTAGCCGAAGCGATTTCCCGGATTGTGCGCGCCGAGAGCGAATCAATCGAGCCGCCGGCGATCATGACCTGCCGGGATAACGGGAACGCTCCGTTTATCGCGGCATCCGAACCGATGCTCTCGCTTTTGGCAACGGTCGATAAGGTCAAAAACACCGATCTCACCATCCTGTTGCTCGGCGAAACCGGCACCGGCAAGGACCACCTCGCCCGGCATATCCACGACACTTCCAACCGGGCGGACCAGCCGTTTATCAGTGTCTGCGCAGTCAATATCCCCGATCATCTCTGGGAAAGCGAACTGTTTGGCCACGTGAAAGGCGCTTTCACCGGCGCGACGCATGACAAAGCCGGAATTCTCGAACGCGCCGCCGGGGGCACGGTCTACTTAAACGAAATCTCGGAGATCCCGCTGTCGTTGCAGGCCAAGATGCTTGATTTCCTTGAATCGAAGAAATTCCATCGGATTGGCGGCTCGGCAGATATCGCGCTTGATGTCCGCTTCATCGCCGCGTCGAATCGCAATCTCAAGGAGGAAGTTGCGGCGGGACGATTCCGCAAAGATTTGTATTTTCGGCTCGCGGGCCTGCCGATCGAACTCCCACCCTTGCGCGAGCGGAACGGCGACCTGGACAAACTGGCTATCCATTTTCTCCACCGCTACAACTACCCTCCACACAAAATCGACTACCTCCTGCAGTCGGGATTTATTGACCGGCTGAAAGGGGCCGTCTGGCCGGGCAACGTCCGCCAACTCCAGCAGGTTATCCGGCGGTTGGTGGTGCTGGCCAACGGGGCGGGTGTCGAGCAGATCGTCCCCATCGCCAACGAAATCCTGGCCGTGGACGGTATCCTTCCCGATCCGGCCAAAGACGACCTCATCGCCCGTCTGACCATCAATAACTGGAACCAGCGCAAGACAGCTCGCGAGATGGGAATATCTGAGGGTACTTTGCGACGCAGCATGAAGCGGCTGCGGATTAGTCGACCATCCGAAGAGTGATTATTAATTGCGTCGACGCACCAGGCGAATGCGTCGACGCACGTCAACTGACTGAATACAAACAAGATCGAATCTGACAACCGCTCAGTTGCGTACAGCTCTTTGATAATTGAAGAATTTGGCTGTCCCTGCGCAATATCGGCCTCGCTCGATATTACCCTCAATTACAATCAATTAGCAATACTTATAGCCGGTTGCCCTGTGCATGGCACAGTTCCTGCTATTACCTCCCTCGGAATCCAAAAACTTCAACCGAGGGAGGTTGTCATGAAAGAGTGCTGGCATTTTTGGCGGTGATGCATTTGGTGCTGATCGGGTGCAACGGTATCAAATCACCGACCACCGCACCGGTGAAAAAAAACCCGATTGAGATAGAAACTATTAACGGAGTTGGTGAAGATCCTGATATACCGCAATCAATTATTAGTACGGATGCCATCGCGTATGAGGATGGAGCAGCAGAGCGGATTGATGGAGTTTTAGGGAGCAGTTTAATACAGAAGCAAATCGAGGATTTGGGTGACTATAGTTTTGATTCTTTGTCATCGTTTCAGATTAACGGCAGTGCTGTCATTGAAGGCGCCACTGATACAACGCAAGTAGAAATAGTCGTTTTGGCTCTGGAGAATGTGGATGCGCCACTCGACGCAGCAGTTTTCCTTGCCCGTATCGAATTTGTTGGGATTGGCTGGTATGTCGAGCGAATGGATATGTCATTTGTTGAGCCGAATGAAATTGGCTATGAGCTTCTCGATTCTGACGCAGGTGTGTGGTACAAGACTTATGCTCCAGTCTACGGCAGTAAGACAATTAAGCATTCCCTTGCCGCGATTAATTGGGATTGGGGAGGTTGGTGGAAGTGCACTATGAATCTTTTCACAAAAGGTTGCGCTATGATGGTCACCAGATGCATCGTGACCGGCGCAGGTTATGTCGAATGTGTCGTCGTCGGTTGTTCCGCCGCTTTTATTGGCGCGATGATCGGTTGTGCGATAGAACAATTATAGATTGGAGTTACAAATGAGTAACCGCACTTTTGCCGTTATTATCGGTTGTGTGTCCCTGCTGGCCGGGTTTCTGTTCGGCGATCAAATTGCTCAGTGGTCGTTTACCCAATCGGCAATCCTTTCGGTGGTTGCCGGCATCATTGGATTGTTCGTCGGCCTCGCTGAACGAGCTATGAAAAAGAAAAAAATGAACGTTTCATCCTGAAGTCTTTTGAGTTGGCTGGCGGATGCACTGCATGGTGCCCCACCTAAGTGAAGTCCCGCAACGCGGGACGAAATGCCAGGTGGGTCTAGAGAATCATTGCCTGTATGGTGGTATTTGGGTAAGACCTGAAAAGACACGCGGGCCCGTGCTTGCTTGTCAGTAATAATCAAATGGGGAAAGCCGCAATCTGAGACAACGCACCGGTTCGGTGCGGCACCATGCGTTGTTTGCGGGATTACCTCACTGGGTTGCGCTATTGGGAGCTTCTTCAATATTTGGTGATAAGTCAATTTGGAATTGTCGGAATCGCGAAAGTATTATCTGAATATTCCAGGGGAAAGGGTGTTATAAAGACGGGAATTAAAGTTGATCCGCGATAGATGATTGGCCGTATCGCAGGGGGAAAATAGAGGAGGTGTCCTAATGAATATGACAATATTGGAGAATGCCCTTCTTATCGGGGTTCTCGTTGGCTTACTGGCAATGTTATCATCGGGTTTTTTTCTAAAAAAAGGCTTTCGGCCGTCATTTAATCCAAAGAAATGGTTCCCGCGAGGAGGGACCAAAGAATTATATCGCTCGCCGGGACACCTTCTCTGGAATTGGGGTCTGGGCGTATTTTTCTTCAGCCAGACCGCAAAATGGATCATTGAGGGCCGCGCCGGAACATCCGATAGTGGATTCCTGACACCGGAGGTAATCTTCATCATTTTCATAACGTGGGGCGTCATTTCTTTGATCGCGTCATTATTTTTTATCAAGCCCGGTCAGGAAATCCTCCCCGGTGAGGTTGGCAGCGGTCCGGTGGTCAGGAAAATCCGCGGCAACTTTCGTTACCCCGGTTATTTGTTGGCCAGAAACGGTGTTTTCTCTGTGGTTTTGGGTGGTGTGGCGTTGTTGCTCATGTCGGTTTTGTAATTAGGCTTGATATTCTCGTTTTTATCACTGACGCCGCCAAACCCATAATCCGGGAAGCAGGGAAGTGGGTAGTATTGGCATCGCCTGTAAGGAATCTTTGGATGAAGCGAAAACTTTCGGGTTGGAGTTGATAGTCTTACTCTTGGACAAAGGAGGAGAGCGTGATTGAAGTAAAAGACATATTCTATATTCTCTGGGGTCTTGGACTGGTCACGATGTTGTCTTCAATCTTTTTCGTCAAGCCTGGGGTCCCGGTCGCGTCATTTAATCCGCGCAATTGGAAGCCGATTTGGAAACAAAAGGACGATTTCAAAGGACCGGGGTATGCGTTGGCGGTCGTCGGGATGATCTGGATGACAATTGGCGCGTTGGTTTGGATCCCGATCATGCTGTTTACGGGAATTTAAGGATAGAGCATGGTGCCCCACCTAAGTGAAGTCCCGCAACGCGGGACGAAATGCCGGGTGGTTTTAGAGAATCATTGCCTGTATGGTGGTATTTGGGCAAGACCTGAAAAGACACGCGGGCCCGTGCTTGCTTGTCAGTAATAATCAAATGGGGAAAGCCGCAATCTGAGACAACGCACCGGTTCGGTGCGGCACTAGGCGCATGGTGGATCACAATGAAGAGAGCGATGGGGGTAGTGGGGTTGGTATAGCCCGTGAGGAAGGCATCAGGTGAAGCGAAAACTTTCACTCGGGTGGATATTTGTCATCTCCGTGATATCGGGCATAATCGGTGCCCTTACCTATCAGTATTGGCTGCCGAATATCTGGCCGTGATCATAATGATCGTATCGGTTCCCGTTTCTTATTGAATGTCCGAACGGTATTAGTGTATACATATTACCAAGTGAAAGGTGAATTCCGATGGAGACCTTGATGGTAATATTCAGCATCAGTGTCCTCGCGGGGATTGTGCTGGCGTTTGTCTCGCTGTTCTTTCTCAAGGACGGCTTGCCCGATCAACTTGTCGGAGTGAAAGGCGTGTATTCGCCGAACAAACCGATGAGAGAATACTACCGCTCGCCCGGCTATCTCCTTTGGGGAATTGGCTTGGCAATCCTCAATGTCGGCTGGCTCGGCACCACGATCATTCGCACCCGCCTGCACCCCGAAATGCTGGTGAGTTTCCCGGTAGATTATGTCATTATCGCCGCAGGGTTGGCATACATAACGGTGGCAACCGTATTTTTTCATGCCCGGGCGAAGGACACTACCCCGTCCGGGACTCCTGCACAGCCAGCTGGGTGGTTGAGAAGGCAGTTTCGTGGTCCGGGATTCCGTGTTGCCTGCATCGGTGCGATTATTACCTGCGCCGGGTTGCTCACACTGATCTTTACTCGTCTGATCTGAAAGCGGGCCGGTTATCGTTCAGGTCAATTCGTAGTCGTAGATGCGGTAAGTTTTATAGCGATCATAACCCAGGTTTTCCGCAACGCGGTTCATCATCTCGTTGTTTTCGAGGATCCAGGAGGTTTCGGCCCAGCGATATCCGAGGTCGACTCCGCGTTTGAATGTTTCCAGATATAGGACATTGTCCAACCCACGCTTTTGGTATTCCGGCAAAAAGCCCATCGTAATCACCCGGATGCCGTCGGTGATCCGCCGCACCTTGGTCAACCAGAGTAGTTTGAGCAAGCCGAAGGGGAGAAGTCGCCCGTTTAATTTAATTAACACCTGGTTTATATCAGGCAGAGCCATCGAAAAACCCACCGGCCGACCGTTATCCTCAGCGATTAAGATCAATTCCGGATCGGCGATTTTTTTCATGTCTTTTGCGGTGAAATCGAATTCTTCATCGGATAAAGGCACAAACCCCCAGTTGGCCGCCCAGGCGCCGTTATAGACTTCTTTGACCGCCGCCACTTCACGTTTAAAATTGGCAAAGTCAATCGCCCGGATGGTGCAGCCGCTGCGTTTTTTCACATGTTCGATGACCCGCATCAGCCGTGGGGGAATTCCCTGGGCCGCAGTGCCGTAATAGGCGTACAAATCCATCGCCTTGGCAAAGCCGAACTTCTCCAGGAATTCGGCGTAATACCGGGGATTGTAAGTCATCATAAACACCGGCGGACGATCATAACCATCGACTAACAGCCCGACATCATGATTAGTCGTAAAATTCATCGGGCCGCGTACCCGGTCCATACCCTGCCGGTGAACCCAATCGACTGCTGTTTGCAATAGTTTTTCGGCGACCGAGTAATCGTCGACCGACTCGAAAAACCCGAAAAACCCGGTTTTTTCCTGGTGAAACGAATTATGCGTATGACTGATCTGGGCGGAAATCCGTCCCACCGGCCGGTTGTCGCGCCAGGCAATAAAAAGTTGGACGTCGGCATGTTTAAAAAAAGGGTTCTTCTCTCGATCAAAAAACTCTTTGCGTTCGGCCAGGAGGGGGGCGACCCAATTCGGGTCATTGCGATAGATGGTATAGGGGACTTTTAAAAAACGCATCAGATCGCGCGAGGATTCAACCGGGCGAATGTCAATTGGCGTAACGCTCATTCGTTCCTTCCCCGGCAGATGATGAAAAAAAGAGAATCCTCAGGGCGATCGAATTATACGGTTGGCGAAGAGACCGCCTCGGTTTAAATCACGCCGGTTTTCTTACCGACCTGTTCGAAGATCTCCAGCACTCGATCGAGTTGCTCATCGGTGTGGGCGGCAGTGTACGAAGTCCTGATCAGCGCCTCACCGGGCGCGACCGCCGGGGGGATCACCGGGTTGGTAAACAGACCGGCCTCGGTGAGCATCCGCCAAAATTTAAGGGTCGTCATATCCTCACCGATCAATACCGGGATGATCGGCGTCTGGGTGGTGCCGATATTGAAACCAAGTTGCCTGAAATCCCGATGCATGCGATGGGTAATTTCCCATAGCCGTTCACGTCGCTCCGGTTCGTACTGCATCACTTCCAGTGCGGCCAGACAGGTCGCCACCGCCGAGGGCGGGGGCGAGGCCGAAAAAATCAGCGGGCGTGAGAAATGCTTGATAAAATGGATAACATCCTCCTCGCCGGCGATAAACCCGCCGATCGAGGCGAACGATTTGGAAAACGTGCCCATAATCAGGTCGACTTTATCTTCCATGCCGAAATGTTCGGCCGTTCCCCGGCCGCCCGGACCGAGAACTCCGACCGCATGCGCGTCGTCAACCATGACTTTGGCGTTATAGGTTTCGGCTAATCGCAGGATTTCAGGCAAATTAGCGATATCGCCTTCCATGCTGAAGACACCGTCGACGACAATCATCCGTCCGCTGCGGTTGTCCAGACCGGCCAGGACACGTTCCAGGTCTTCCATATCGTTATGGATGAACTTGACTGTTTTTCCGAACGACAGTCGACAGCCGTCGACAATCGAGGCATGGTCGGAACGGTCGGTCAGGAGGATGTCGCCTTTCCCGACCAGGCAGGAGATCGTTCCCAAATTGGTCTGGAAGCCGGTGGAAAAAACCAATGCGGCTTCCTGCCGAACAAACTCGGCCAACCTGGCCTCGAGCTCCACGTGTAAATCAAGCGTACCGTTGAGAAACCGCGAGCCGGTACAGCCCGAACCGTATTTCTTCGTGGCCTGTGTTGCCGCCTCGATGACTTTGGGGTGATTGGTCAGGCCAAGGTAATTGTTCGACCCAATCATAATCAGCTTTTGGCCCTGAATTGTTACCTCGGGGCCGGGGGCGGAATCGATGACCCGGAAAAAAGGGTATAGTCCCATCGCCATCACTTCACGGGCCTCGGTAAAATTATGGCACTTATCAAAAAGGTCGGTCGCCTCAATTGTGGGTAATTTGGGGGTTGCCAAAATCGTCTCGCTTTTGTTACCTGCCATTCAAGTATCGGTCCCGCGTCGAGATAATACGATGAAATCGCGGGCCGGTCTGATCCGGGTCCCAAGACGGGAGAGTATTGGCCTCCCGACTGTTTGTCAAGCGCAAATTGGCCCTAACCGAGGTCAGAATTGACGTGAACGCCAACAACGACAAGAAATTGAAAACCGTCCTGGTCACCGGCGCGAATGGATTTGTCGGCGCTCGGCTTTGCGAAATCCTGCTTGGACGAGGATATCTCGTCCGGGCACTGGTGCGGAGAACATCGGATCTCTTCCGCCTGGAGGGTGTTCCGGTCGAACTGGCCTATGGCGAGTTGAATGATCAGGCATCTCTTGAGCAGGCAGTCGACGGCGTCGATATTGTCATCCACTCCGCCGGTCGGATCAAAGCTCCCAATCTCGCGGCCTATCTGGCCGCCAACAAACAGGGCACTACGAACCTGTTGCAGGCGGTGCAGCAAGCGGCGCCGGATATATCGCGCTTTGTCTATGTTTCTTCGTTGGCGGCCGGCGGCCCCGGGACCACCGACACCCCGGTTACCGAGGATGATCCGCCGCGCCCCGTGACCCCTTATGGGGCGAGTAAACTGGCCGGCGAGAAAGAAACACTCGCCCGGGCCGACCGTTTTCCGGTCTCTGTCGTCCGTCCTCCGGCGGTATATGGACCCGAGGACACACAGGTGCTGGGATTTTTCCGGACGGTCTGTTGGCATATCAAACCGTATTTCGGCCCGCCGACCGCCCAACTTCGTTTGGTTTATGTCGATGATTTGGTCGAGGGCCTGATCCTGGCTGCCGAACATCAAAATGCCGTCGGTGAAGTTTTCTACATTGCCGATAACCAGAGCCGGACCTGGCTCGAATTGGAAAACATCATTGCCCGCGAGGCGAAAGTCTGGGCGGTGCGTGTCCGGATTCCGCGCTGGTTTGTCCGTTCGTTGGCCGCGGTCTCGGAAGCCGTCTATAAGCCGACCGGCAAAACACCCGCCTTGAACCGCCATAAAGCCGAAGATTTTTTGCAGGCCAATTGGAGTTGTTCGGTGGCCAAGGCCGAGCGGATGTTGGGATATCGTTGCGCGTATCCTTTCGAAAAAGGCGCGGCGATCACAATCAAGGCCTACAAAGAAAAAGGCTGGTTATAACTCAATGACCCTCGGCGGTGACACAGATGATTGAGGCATATCTGGTCCTGCTCGGGGTCTGGGTGGCGGCGCTGATTTTTTCGGTGATTCACCATCTGACCCGTCGGTGGTTTAGCCCGAAGTCGGCAGACACAGTGCCCACGTGTTCGGTACGCTGGCTGAATGTCGCTTTTTTCGACCTGCTCTTTTACACCCTGATCCCCGGTGTGATTCTGGTTCTGACTTATCCAATCCTGCCTTTCTCCGGGTTTCGGGCCGGTCTGGCCCTGGCCTTTGTTGCGGCTGTACTCGGCGCCATACCGTCGGCTGTTTTCTTGGTTGTTCGAGGTGAACGGGAAATTCCGGTTGCCGTCCACGACATTTTTTTTCAATTGTGCAAGATGTTCCTCTGTTTCGGACTGATTGGCACATTCTACCCGCCGTAAAGGAAAAAACTGTGCCGCAATCGCTTGCCGTACTCCGCCGACAATTCCCTCACACACGTCGTGGCGTCTATTTCGATCATGCCAGCTCTACGCCGATTCCCCGGCGTGCGCGGGAACTGGTCGATGAGTTCTGTGCAAAGATGCAATCGCTTGATCGCCGGATCGACGCCGAAAGTTTTGCAATCCTCCCACAGATCAAACGCGACTTCGCCCGCCTGATCGGCGCCCGCGCTCGGGATATTAGTTGGCAGCCCAATACCACCTCCGGCATCATGCAGGTTCTTCTTGGGCTGGATTTTCGTCCGGGCGAGCGGATCTTGCTTCCCGAGGTTGAATTCCCCGCGTTGGTCTACGCGGTGCAGAGCATGGCCCGCCGCCGTCGATTAAAAGTAGATTTCCTGCCCTGTCCCGGGGGGCATTATACCATTGACGATCTGGATCGGTATTTTTCCCGTCATCAGACAGCAGTATTGGCCACCAGTTGGGTGCAGTATTTCGACGGCTATCGGTATGCTGCGGCGGAATTGGCCGAGGTCTGCCATCATCACGGTGTATTTCTTTTGCTCGATGCCATCCAGGGCGTGGGTGTCGTCCCGCTTGATGTTCGCAAGGCGGGAGTGGACGCGCTGGCCTGCGGTGGGCAAAAATGGTTGATTTCCCTGATGGGAAGCGGGTTTCTCTATGTTAATCCCGAGCCGATTCGGTCGCTGGAACCGGCGATTATCGGTTGGCTTGGTGTTGACTGGCAAATGAAATACGGCAATTTACAACTGCACGATCGCCTTCCTTGTTCCGACGGCAGACGGTTCGACGGCGGGACTTATCCATACCTGAGTCTGCGGACGGCAAAAGTTGGATTGGAATTACTCAATGCCTCGGGGGTGCGTCGAACCTACAATCAAATTAATTCGTTGTTGGATGATTTGGAGTTTTTTCTTCAGGATACACCGTATACCCTGATTGTCGACCGGAGCCCGCAGCACAATTCGGGGATTTTGTCTTTTACCGGTCCGGGGGCCAGGTCGCTATATAAACATTTGCTGATAAATGGCTTCCGGGTTTCCTTCCGGGAGGGGAATATCAGGGTCTCGCCGCATTTCTACAACACGCGACAAGAGATGCAGCGGTTTATCCGGGCGATTAGAACGTTTGATCGGGAACAACAGGGGAAATTGTGAGAGGTGCTTTGGCATGATTATTTCAATCATCCCTGCTTTCTCAGAACCCGGTGGCTGTTCCGGAGGTACAAAACACCGAACAACTGTGTGCAGTGAAACCGCACGGGTATCGGTTGGCGCCGTAAAAGAGTGTAAGACGATGGATACCATTGCAGGATAAAACAAGCCGGACATCCGGGGGGATGATGCAAAGGCGGCAGTGTCGGTTTACGACAATTATCTTTTTTTTCCTGTTCCTCGCCGTGTCGCCTGTTTACGGGGCCAATACCGGGCGTTATCTCGCCGGGGACTGGCTCGGGTATACCTCCACCCGCGATGTAACCTCTATTGCCATCGGACTCAATTATGTCTATTTCGGCACCTGGGGCGGCGTCATGCGCTATGACCGATTCGCGCAGCGATTGGACCGCACGCTGACGGTTACCGATGGTTTGCCGGCCAACCGGGTGGTCGGCTTGGCCTACGACCCGGATATCCTGGAGCTGACTGTCCGCACCATCGCCGGCAACGCGATTTACGATCCGGCCAATGAGACATTTTTCCCGACCAGCAGTTTCCCGACAGATCGGGCCCTCGATTGGCAGCCGATCGAACTTCTCGAATATACTTTGCCGCTGGGTTACTCGGCCGCGGCCGAGAGATATCTAACCGACGAACACTCGCGCAATTACCAAATTCAAGGCGCAGTCGTTGATAACTGGGGCAATATCTGGGTCGGTACCCGGGGTCTGGGGGTTTGGCACGGCCGCGAGGGGGAACTGGACCTCACGCCGCTGACCAATGGACTGGCCCACGGAAACGTCCAGGCGATGGAACGGTTAGGGGAGAAGTGGTTGTTTGCCGGACCGCCCTACGACAACGATCCCCCCGCCCTGACTATCTTTGATACCCTGCAACATTCCTGGGAGTATATCGAGTCCTGGTATACCAACGGCTTTCGCTCCGACAATGTGCTCGACATGGCCCGCAGTGGCGATACCGTCTGGCTGGCGACTGCGGGCGGGTTGACCCGCTATTGTGAATCAGATCGCCAGGTGTTTCGAACCTATACCGTGTTCAACGGCCTGCTCTCAGACATGGTGACGGCTGTTGAGCCGGACGGCGACATAATCTGGGTCGGTACCGATCTGGGGGTCAATGCCCTGCTCGTGCCCCAGGATTCCCTGGTGCGGGCCAATGACAAACTGACCCACGGCGCGTATGTTTATGATTTGAAGAAGGTCGATGATTTTTTGTGGATGGGCACCGACCGCGGGCTGTTTCGGCGATATGATGAGAGCGGCAGTTGGCGGCCTTTTCCCCGGGCCAGCGATATCCTGAGCGGGCGGGTGCGGGCGATTGACGCTGACGACACGGCTTTTTATTTCGCCACTGATCGCGGATTGGCTGTTGTCTGGCGGGACGGCTCAGGAGTTGAGGAATACACCGCCGGTAATATATTCCCCGGAAGTGATCTCTATGCGTTGGCGGTCACCGACCGCATTGTCTGGGCCTCCACCCTGTCCGGTCTGGTGCGTTTCGACACCCGTAGCGGCGATTATCGGGTATTTACCGAATATGACGGCCTGTTTGATGATTTCGTTCAAGTGATCTACCCTGATGGAGATTATCTCTGGCTGGGCACCAACGAGGGCGTGCAGCGGTTCTACTGGAACAATATCTATCGCCTTGACTAAAGCGAATATGCAAAGATTTGCTGTTGAATTATCTATGTATATTCGTGTATTTACAATGAATGTTTGCCGTGACGAGTAACCATTATGGTTGCGTGGAGTACATTTATATGTAAGGAACTGAGTTTAAGACGGTGCTTTCGGGAGACCGAACAATAGCAATCGATTGAGTCGATGCGAGTTGACAGGATGACAATCTCCCATTTTACAGCGCGAGGCGTGGCCGTATTGATCCTGCTGTCGGTTTTCGTGCTGGCCACCGCGACCTCGCATAGCGCCGACACCGATTTTTTCTCCCGGCATGAACTCTATCTCGACGGTCCGATTGACGATCTGTTAATCGGCGACGCCGACGGCGACGGATTGCAGGATATCTTCGTTTTCTACCGCCAACCCTCTCCGGGGACTCCGACGTACCGCGTGACTTTTTTTCGTCAGGACCGGCGCGACCGTTTCAGCAATACCAATAAACAGTCCTGGCCGTTGCCGGACAACGGCGGCCTGTTTGATCTGGCCGATGTAACCGGCGATGGCCGGCCTGAGTTGGTTGCTCTCACTCGTCAGGGTGTAATGTACTACCCGATGGTCGGCCGTCGGTTCGACACCGTGCTTGAGCCGTTGATCTCGCCGGCCGAAAGTCCGTATATTCCCCTGGGAACCGTCCGCACGTGGGATTTCTGCTGGCCGCTGATAACCGGGAAACCCGAAATCGTCGCTCTGCCCCGGCAGGACTATCTGGAACTATGGTCGCAGAGCGACCGCGGCGTATACCTCCCGGCCGATTCTCTTTGGTGTCCGTCGATCATATACCCGCCGTTGACGCAGTCATTCCGTCCGGAAAACATGGGTTATGGGCTTAGCGGTATGTCCTACTCCCTGCCCGCTCCCGCACCGAGATTAACCGAATTGTCGCTGGATCTGTTTTTAGTCTCCACTGTCGGAGTTAAGCATTTTCAACGTAATGAGTTGACCGGCTTGGGCTTTACCGCAGGCGCCCGCTTGATGGCCGGTAATTCTTCGGCGCCGTTTTTTGCCGACGGACCATTTGACAGTAAAGTCTGTATCGATGATATCTCCGGTGACGGCTCGCCGGATCTCATCCGCTGTTTCAGCCGGGGTGGTGTGACAAAAGCGAAGACCGAATTGGCAATCTACTATGGTCCACTCAGCGTCAATACGAAACTAACCCCGAATCGACGTCTCACCGTGGAAAATGTGATGGCCTACCCGCAACTGGTCGATCTGGACGGTGACCGGCGTAAGGAGATCGTGCTTTGTGCAGTCGAGTTGGGTACTATTACCTCGGCGAAGATGATTGTCGTCAAAAGCGCCAGTGTCTACCTGTTGGCCTACCGACAGAAACCCGACAATTCATTCGGACCGGATCCCGATGAGCGGCTCAAACTTTCCTGCCGGCTGAACACCGAGACCCCGGGGTTGCTCGGCCGGGTGCCGGTTCGTTTTGTCGATGATTTCGATTTGGACGGTCGTCCGGATTTTGTCGTCTGTCCCGGCAGGGATGAATTACAAATCTATCTCAGTCGAAAGGGCCACCTCCTGCCGAAAGAAAAGACATTGACCATCGACTGTGACGCTCCTGCCGCAGTCTATTCTGCCGACCTTGATCAAAATCGCAAATCCGATCTCATCGTACTGCATCACACCAAACCCGATCATGTGCATAAGGTCACCGTTTTCTTGACCCAATAGGCGAGGTCTTGTCTCGGCCGAGGATCAAAGACTCTATCGTCCGTCTAAATCGCGGTTTTCTCACAATATTTTGTTAATTCTGTCGCTTTGCCCCGGGCGGGGATTCATTCTCACGATGCGGGGGTCGATAATAGTATTAGGAAGGTCAACCGAACACGTTCGCGAAGCATTGACCGAAAACACAGCATAAAAAATGCCGACTAGCCAACATTGTGGCAGAAATCCATTGTTTTCGGTAATTATGCTCTTATAATGTAACCGGGCGTGTTGGCAAAGCGTATAACTTTAAGGGGATGGCTTTAATGGCCGTCGCGGCTAAAGGGTTTTTGGAGTATAGCTTAGCCAAGTCCCGAGGTGTCAAATAAATCATGAGACTCGAATTACAGCTTAGGCTCAAACAGGTACTTGCCCCGCAGTTAATTCAATCGCTGAAGATGTTGCAGATGCCTGTTCTCAAACTGGAACAGACTCTGCGCCATGAGCTTTCAACTAATCCGCTTCTTGAAGAAACCGAACCGGATGAAGAGGATGAGTCAGAATCTCTGGAAGCCAGCGATATGGCCGAGAATGACGGCGATCAGCCGGAGGACGAACTCGAGAAAATCGATTGGGAGGCCTATCTTGGTGACGATAGTGAATTCCATCCCCGATCATTCTCCGAACGTCCGGAAGATCGCCCCGATCAAACCCCGGTGCTTGAGCCGGGTCTGTATGAATATTTGTTGGAGCAGCTGAATTTCAATAAGTTGGCTCCCGAGGATATTTCAATCGGCGAATTCATCATTGGCAATCTCGATGAATCGGGTTTTCTCACCATGAGTGTCGAGGAGCTGGCCGACGCGCTCAAAGTTGCTGAAGAGGATGTCGAGCGAGTTCTTACCCTTATCCAGACATTTGATCCCCCCGGTGTGGCCGCCCGCGATCTGCGGGAGAGTCTGCTGATCCAATTGAATCAGAAGGAGATGCAGGGCACGCTGGCCTATCGGATTGTCGATGAGCACCTCGATGAACTAGATCGTAAGACACATCTCCAATTGGCGAGAATGATGGGGGTTTCCGCCGAGCGGATCCAGGATGCGATGGAGGATTTGAAAACCCTCGCTCCCAAGCCGGTACAGGGACGGTTTGTCATTCCGGCGCGGCCGGTTGTGCCGGATTTGATTGTCGAGCAGATCGGGGATGAGTATGTTGTCTTTCATAACGACCGCCATGTGCCTCGTTTACGGATTAATGCGGCCTACCGCAACCTTCTCAAACGGGGCAACAACTCACCGCAGGAGACCAAGAAATACGTCCGCGAGAAACTGGAACAGGCGCGCTGGCTGTTGAATGCCGTTAATCAGCGCCGCTCGACGATGATTAAAGTGATGAACGCGATTATTAAAGAGCAGCGGGATTTTTTCGAGAAAGGCACACAATATCTCAAGCCGTTGATCATGGAAGATATTGCGCGGATCGTGGATATGAATGTCGCGACAATCTCGCGCGTGGCCAATGACAAGTACGTTCAAACGCCACAAGGAAATTTTGAGATTAAATTTTTCTTCAATAGCGGCGTAGATAAACAGGACGGCAAACAAATGACCAAGCGGAATGTCAAAGCCCGGATCGAGGCAATTATCAATGCCGAGGATCTGGAACATCCGCTTTCCGACCAGGAAATATATCGCCGATTGCAGGATGAGGGGATCAAACTTGCCCGGCGCACGGTGACTAAATATCGTGAAGAGCTGAAAATCCTGCCCGCGCGTTTCCGCAAACGCGTGGTCAAAAAAGGGCCGGTCGAAGCGGCAACCTGATCGGGTTGTCAAGATTACCGGCCCTCAAATGCGCGAGGGAATGACTATTCGCTCGATTACCGATAGATCATCCGGCGCGATTTGCCCGCCATTTAGACGATACCGGTCGTGTTCTAATCTTGTTTCTTCGGGTCTTTTTTTATATATGTTGTCTTGGCCAATGTACGGCTCTAATCGGAATCGGCGTCGGGTTGGAACCGGTATTCTTGCCAAAGGGGGTTGGTCGGCTGTCGACCGGAATATCGCACCATCCGGCAATCGGATGGAGTCGCCGGTCGGCTTCAAGCGTATAACGATTTGATAAAGGAAGCGGCCACGGGAAATGTGCCGTGTCTTCCGACGCGCAGTACAATGTCCAGTCCCGTGGCGGGGGTTTGACAAACCGCTGTTCGGTCTACTATAGAAAGGGGTCGCCGATGAAGGTACGTATCACCGCTCGGCATTTCGATCTCACCGAAGACTTGAAACAATTTGCTCAACAACGAGTGGAATCCCTCACGCGTTATTATGATAATTTTATCGACCTGCATCTCAAGCTCGACGTCGAAAAATACCGACACACCGCCGACTTAAATGCGACCGTCCATGGCAATGTGCTCTCCTGCAGCGCCGGCTCGAACGATATGTATGCGACTGTCGACGAAGTAGTCAACAAGATGGAAAGTCAGGTAAAAAAATATAAATCCCGTCTGCAGGACAAGGATCAGCGCACGATCGCCCGGACCAAAACCCCCCGCACACCGGTGGTTGAAGATTCCGGGGATGAATTTGAAGACGATCTCGATTAATCCGGTGGGCTACCGGAGCGGAACGGATTCCGGCAGGCAGGGCAGCGATGGACGTCATTACCGTTGAAATGTTGTACCGCGAACGCCGGGAGCAGTTTGAACTGTCCCTGCTGGCGGGTCGTGAAGGCCTGAAACGGAAGTTGGCCAATAGCGAAATCGCCCGGCCCGGCCTCGCCCTGACCGGTTTTTTCAAACGATTCGCGCACTCACGTACCCAGGTTATCGGTCAGACAGAAATCACCTATTTGCAGGATCTTCCCGCCGATGCCCTGCGAGATCGATTGGGTCGCTTTTTCTCGTTCGATTTGCCGATGGTCGTGGTCACCAAGGGACTCAATGTTCCCGCCGATTTGACCGCCATCGCCGAAGAGACTCAGACGGCATTGTTTTCGACCCGGCTGTCCACTTCCGAGTTCATCTCACAGCTCGCAGTTTATCTCGACGGCTTATTTGCGCCGACGACGACCAAACACGGCACGCTGGTCGATGTTTTTGGGGTGGGATTGCTCTACACCGGCAGTTCGGGGATCGGCAAATCCGAATGCGCCCTCGACCTGGTCGAACGCGGGCATCGGTTGGTCGCCGACGATATCGTGCATGTCACGCGGAAGGCGCCCAAAGTCATCATCGGCCTCGCCTCGGAGATGCAGGGGTTCCATATGGAACTCCGGGGGATTGGAATCATCGACATCGAACGGCTCTTTGGGATCCAGTCGGTGCGCCTGCAAAAACGAGTCGAGGTCGAAGTGCGGCTCGAATTGTGGGACTCGAAAGCCGAATATGACCGGCTGGGGCTGGAGAGTAAATACACGACGATTCTCGGTGTCGAAATCCCCGCGGTGACCATCCCGGTCTCCCCGGGTAAAAATATTACCGTCATCTCCGAGGTCATTGCAATGACTCATATGCTTAAGACCTACGGCGAAAACCCGGCCGAACTATTCTCCCAGCGGCTTGCCGAAGAGTTACGCCGACGCAAGATGTCGGATATGTATCTCGAGAGGGATTTCGAGTGAAGTGAAAAAGGTGCGAAAAGCTTTCGCCAGCATGTGACCTTCATTCATCGAGTTGAGCTTTACGCCGATATCAAATAGCAACAGGACAAATCACAGTTGGGGTCCGGCATGGCTCGCGGCAAGACTGAAATTAAAGTGGGGTTGACGGTGGTTCTGGCCGGGATCATCCTTGTCGCCGGCTTGCTTTGGATCAAAGGTTACAGCTACGGCCGTAATTACCACACGGTCGATTTGCTTTTCCCCGATGTCGGCGCGCTGGAAACCGGCGATCCGGTATTGGTTTCCGGGGTCAACCGGGGCAAAGTCAAAGATATCGTTCTGGCCGCCGATCAGGTGAAAGTCACCATCAATCTTGGGCTGGATGTCATCTTAAAAAGCGACGCGGAATTCGCGGTCAAAAATATCGGTCTGATGGGCGAGCGGTATATCGACGTGCGCCCCGGCCACGCCAAGGACAAATTGGAAACATCTCGTCCGCTCCAGGGCTATTACGACACCGGTATTCCCGAAGTAATGGGTGTGCTGGGTCGGATGGTCGAGGAGACCCGTGACCTGGTCCACGCCATCCGCACGTCCTTTGGTTCGGACAGCGCGCTGACCGGGTTTGTCGAGGCGGTCGAAAATACGCGGCAGTTGACCGCCGAGTTACATCAAACCATCATCGAGAATCGCAGTAACTTAGCCGACGCCTCCCGCGATATTGCCGCCATTGCGGATAATCTGCGTGACTTTACCGAGATCAACCGGGAGCAGATCGAGCGGACTGTTGACCAGTTCGATTCGGCCTCGGCGTCGTTGGTTTCGTTCTCCGGTCGGCTGGACACACTCTCGCAGAGCCTGCGAAATTTGGCGGCCGATGTGGAATCGGGCGAGGGGACGCTGGGTCTGCTGATTTCCGATGATGAATTGTATAACCAAATAAAAACCGCCGCGCAGGAACTTGACCTGTTACTTTCGGATATTCGGGCCAATCCCACAAAATACCTCCAGGTTCGTATCAGACTGTTTTAGTTATGAATAAACTCTATCTTGCCTTTGGGGTGCATAACCACCAGCCGGTCGGCAATTTTGACGTGGTGATTGAGCAAGTATCACAATCGTGTTATTTGCCCTATCTTGAATTACTCACTAATCACCCCGAGTTTCGTAGTTCGATTCATTTTTCCGGGGTATTGTTGGATTGGCTGCTCGAACACCACCCGGCAGTCGCCGACCGGATTCGGCTGTTGGTCGACCGCGGCCAGTTGGAGTTGCTGACCGGTGGTCACTATGAACCGATCTTGCCGGTGATCCCCGATCGGGACAAAATCGGGCAAATCGCGATGTACACCGAATCACTCAAGCGGCGCTTTGGTGTCCGTCCGCGCGGGATGTGGCTGGCCGAGCGGGTCTGGGAACCGCACCTGGCCCGTCCGATTGTCCAGGCCGGGGTCAGCTATACCGTCCTGGACGACACCCATTTCAAATATTCGGGTTTGACCGATAATCAGTTGTTCGGCTATTATGTTACTGAGGAGGAAGGATATATCCTCAACCTCCTGCCGATCGCAAAAAAACTGCGCTACACCATTCCTTTTGCCCCGCCAGCTGAGACG
This sequence comes from Candidatus Zixiibacteriota bacterium, assembly GCA_024277855.1. Classification (GTDB taxonomy): domain Bacteria; phylum Zixibacteria; class MSB-5A5; order WJJR01; family JAJRUJ01; genus JAJRUJ01. Next base: position 3,536 of record JAJRUJ010000039.1, on the reverse strand, counting down.
ATTGCCTATCTGCGCCGGATTGCCGAACAGCGGCCGAATGCCGTGGTGGTTTATGCTGATGACGGTGAAAAATTCGGCAGTTGGCCGGAAACATACAATCTGGTCTGGGAAAATGGCTGGCTGGAGAGTTTCCTTAAAGAACTGCAACGGCATACTGACTGGCTGGAGGTCATTCCATTCGGGGAGGTTATGCGGCGGGTGCCGCCACTGGGACGGGTCTACCTTCCGACTGCTTCCTATGCCGAAATGTCGGAGTGGGCTTTGCCGGTGCAGGCCGAACGACAGTTTGAGTCCTTTCAGCATCAACTGCAGGATGCCGGCAAAGAGAATACCGACGGCATCTTTGCCCGCGGCGGATTCTGGCGGAATTTTCTGGTGAAATATCCCGAGGCCAACAAGATGCACAAACGAATGCTGGCGATTTCCGCAAAAATCCATCGGTGGGCGCAAGAGGTCGAAGACAACAATTCTGCCGTGGCTGAAGCGCGCGACCATCTCTATCAGGCCCAGTGCAATTGTGCCTATTGGCATGGAGTTTTCGGTGGTCTTTATCTCCCGCACCTGCGCGCGGCCGTCTGGGAGCACCTTATTGCTGCCGACCACCTCGCCGAACCGGTATTGCGGGGAAGGTCCTCGTACGTTTTCGCCTGCCGGACCGATTTCGACGCCGATGGCCGTGACGAACTGGAAATCGGCAACGAACATTTCCATCTCTGCATCAACACCGACCTGGGCGGCAGCATTATCGAACATGATATTTACGATTACAAAATCAACCTGATCGACGGTTTAACCCGGCGGGAAGAGGCCTACCATCGTAAACTGGCCGACGCGGTCTACAAACCGGCCGGCGAGCCGTCGGTCGGCGATGCGGCCTCGATTCACGACCGGGTTACCACCAAGGAGAAGGACCTGGAGAAATACCTGTATTACGACTGGTATCGTCGCGGGTCTTTCATCGATCATTTCTTTGGTGAGTCCGCCGACAGTCAATCGTTTGCCCGCAACGATTACCCCGAATTGGGTGATTTTGTTAACCAGGCCTTTACCGTGAAGATTGAGGAAAATGGCGGATCGGTCCGCGCCATCCTGCGCCGTCGGGGTGGGGTTTGGATCGGCCCCGACCATGTTCCGATCGAGATCGAAAAGACATTCGGTGTCGAAGCGGGGAACCACCTGCTCAAAGCATCCTACCGTATCACCAATTGCTGGTACAAATCGCTGTCCCTCCGTTTCGGCACCGAGTTCTGTGTGGCGCTCCAGTCGGACAATCGCCCCCGCACGGCGTTCCGGTTTGACCGCGAAGGTCCGGAGATTTTACTCTCGGCCGGGGGGCATTCCGGTCAACACGGCCGGTGGACATTGACCGATCGTGACCGCGATCTGGTCATTGCCATCGAATGCGACCGAGATGCCGAATGGTGGTATTTCCCGCTTTATACGGTTTCACTCTCCGAGGATGGTTTCGAGCGCACATACCAATCGACGATCATCTGCCCGGTGTGGCAGATCGAATTGGCCCCGGGCGCTACCTGGACGACCCTGATTAATCAGTATGCGGGCCGGTCGGCCGACGCGCCCAATTGACCTTCCCCCTATTTCTTACCTATTCCGATCGAATCGAGCAGTTCTCTCAGCCGCCGGGTGTGCGTGCCGTCCCAAAATATCCGCCCGCATGACCGGCAACGGTGAAATCGCTCGTGGGTCCGCCAGACATAGGGGGGAATTACCTCAACGAACTTTTCCTTGTCAATTGGTTCGACTTCCGTATTGCAAACCACGCAACGGGAAAACAGCCGGGCCGGATCGCCGCGAAGCCCCGTCAAAGTCAACAGTTCCTGAACTTGCCTGAGCGGGTTGTTCTCCCGCAGCAGGACGATATTACGGGCGAGGACCTGTTGAGCCAGGCGGCGGTCACGGGTGACGATGGTTCGATCTTCGGCCAAGGATACTGCGATGAGCCGTTCGTCGGTGATATTGCGGTCGAATGCCGTGTCATAACCCAGCGTACGCAGCCAGCGGGCCAGCCGACCCAGATTGTCATCACAGATGAATTTCATTATACTTCAGCGCGATACCTGTTTGCCGCCGGGCGGCCAGGTCCCGGTCAGCGATAACCATTACTTTAGACGGATTTGCTGACCGGAACTTGAAAACATTTGATCGCCGCCGGTGCGGGACTGCTGTCGGGAACTGTGACTATAGGGGAGAGAGATGCATCCGTATTCTTACGACAATTGTTTCGGCCGCCTTGTCGCCGGCATCGTGCTGGTTATCCTGACAATAATGATCTGTGGTTGCAGCGATAACGCCCCCGAACCGCAACCGGAAATGGCTTCAATGATGCCCGCCGATTTTATGGGCACGTATCTGGGGATGACCAAAGAAGAGATCGACAAGATTTTCCCGATCAGCAATACACGTTTGTCGGATATCGGACTGGAGACCAATCTCGGTTTTACGCGCGACAGCGTAAAAATCGGGATTGCTTTCGCTTACCGCGACGGTGGACTACTGATTGCCACCCTCTGGTATGATTGCGTGGATGTCCCGCAGCGAGTCGATTCACTCCGCCGCGATTTTCTCGACTATCTGATTGATCGCAACGGCCCGGATTTCCAACCCTGTTCGTTTACCATCCCCGGTGCAACATTCGTTCCCGACATCGGTCTCTACTGGCGGCATCCCGGATTTGGCGTCGTGGCCACATTTGCCAAACGCAGAGACAACCTGCCCGATTCTGTCAATGTGCATCCATATTATCAGTTTTGCGTATTCGATTCGAGTGTGGCCCCTCAGGAGATCTGGTCGAATATAGTCATCCCGGCCAAACCCGAAGAGATGCCTTACTTTCAGGAAGTCGATTCGCTGCGTGAAAATGTCCTCCAGCGAAAACCGACCCTCCGGTAGCGACGGGCTTTGCCGGATTTCCGGGGAATAAGACAAAAATGATTGCCCATCTGACTTTCCTGCGCCCCTATCTCCGGCGTTATCGCGGCTATCTCCTGGCCGGCTGTGTGTGTGTGCTTATTCACAACGTGCTGGGCTTGATTGTACCGATGGTGATGCGTCACGTCGTCGATCTCCTCGGCGGCGAGGTCAAGCCGCTGACCATCTGGGCGTACGCCGGGGCGATTGTCGGTCTAACGCTTTTCTCCGGTATTTTCCTCTTTTTTATGCGCCGGACAATCATCTGGGCCTCGCGGAAAATGGAATTCGATCTCCGGGGAGATTTGTTCGCCCATCTCATGTCACTGTCTCAATCATATTTCGATAAGACACCCACCGGCGAGATCCTCTCCCGCGCGTCGTCGGATATTGACGCCGTGCGGATGATGTTGGGGCCGGGAATTATGTATACGGTCAATACGGTCATCGTTTCGGCGGGCGCAATTCCGTTTATGTTATATCTCGACTGGCGGCTGGCGCTATACACCCTCTTGCCCCTGCCGATCATCTCCCTGATTGTCAACCGTATCGGTTCGCTGGTCCACCATCGTTTCCGGGCGATCCAGGAGCATTTTGCCGTCCTTTCC
>JAJRUJ010000038.1 GCA_024277855.1 Candidatus Zixiibacteriota bacterium | reverse complement strand
CGTGAGAAAATACAAATCCGCCGGATTCCTGACCAGTTCGAGGTCAACTAATTGTTCGATATATTTCCGGCCCAGCCCGTCGATATCCATTCCGCCTTTGGCGGCAAAATGTACCAGCCGTTCTTTCAATTGGGCGGGGCAAGCCAACCCGGTGCAACGATGCGCCGCCTCGCCGGGTGCGCGTTCGACTTTGGAACCGCAAACCGGGCAGTTTGCCGGGAAAACAAACTGATGTTCTCCGCCGGTTCGCTTTTCAATGATCGCCTTGACCACCTCGGGGATTACATCCCCCGCCCGCCGGACCACGACCGTATCGCCGATCCGGATATCTTTTTGGACGATCTCGTCTTCATTATGCAAACTCGCGCGACGGATTTCAACCCCGGCCACGTGTACCGGCCGCAGTGCCGCCACCGGCGTGATTACCCCGGTCCGGCCGACTTGCGGAATGATGTCCTCGATAACACTAATCGCTTCAGCCGCCGGAAATTTCCACGCGACCGCCCAGCGGGGCGAGCGTGAAACCTGTCCCAATCGCTTTTGCAGGATGAAATCATCGACTTTCACCACGATCCCGTCCATCTCATACTCGTCCCGCTCGCGGTTTTCCAGCAGCCGTTCGTAATACTCGCCCACCTCGTCCGGCGTCGCACAACTTTCAACATGCGGATTGATCCGAAACCCGGCCTCCCGCAGATACTCCAGCGCCGCCAATTGCCCGGTTAATTCGACCCCTTCGGCCGCACCGATCCCGTAGGCAAAGAAGACCAACGGTCGCGAGGCAGTAATTTTCGAGTCAAGCTGACGCACGGCCCCCGCCGCCGTATTGCGCGGATTGGCGTACAACTCCTCACCCGCTTTGGCCCGGCTTTGGTTCAACTTCTCGAAGTCGGTTTTCCCAATCAAAATCTCCCCTCGCACTTCAATCAGCGGCGGGGGGGAGGCCAGCGTCAGTTTCAACGGGATCGTTTTGACCGTTTTCAAGTTGGCGGTGACATCCTCGCCGACAATTCCGTCGCCGCGGGTCAGCCCGCGTTCGAGAATTCCGCCACGATAAATCAACTCCACCGCCAGCCCGTCAAGTTTTGGTTCGCAGGCGAAGAGAAATCCTATCTCATCGTCCTGCAAATATCGCCGCAAGCGGGGCACAAACTCCTCGAATTCTTCCGGGGTATTCACTTTGCTCAGGCTGAGCATCGGCCGCGAATGGGCAACCGTCTCAAATTTGTCCAGCGGTGGCGCGCCGACCCGCTGTGAGGGTGAGTCCGGCGTGACCGACTCGGGGTACTTCTGTTCCAGCTCGATCAGTCGGTCGAAGAGCCGGTCAAATTCGGCATCGGAGATTTCCGGCGCGTCGAGCGTGTGGTAGCGATGATTGTGGTAGTGGATCTGCTCGCGCAGTGTCTCTATTTCTTTTTGAACTTTATCCGGTACGGCCATATCCCTGCCCCGTTCAATCATCTGGATTTGAACCTACCGCCCACCCGCTCTACTGGCAATAAAAAAGGCGGCAAGGAACTCATCCATTACCGCCCAAATCCCTTGTCCAACCGGTCAATGCCCGCCAGTTGCCTCCTTGGCGGCTTTTTCCCCGGCTTCTTCCGCCTTCTCAGCCGCCTCGTCGACGGCTTCTTTTGCCTCGCCGGTCAACGAATCGATTATCCCCTCGCCTTCTTCCATGGTCGAGTCGGTCATCGCCGTATCGGGCGCGGTTTCGGCCGTGGCTTCCGGAATCTTCTCCGCCGGTTTTTTTACCTCGGCTTGTTTGCTGCAGGCCACGATTATCAGGCAAAAGGCCAGCAGTGAGATAAAAGCAAATGCGGTTTTTTTCATAAATCCCCCCAGTCAAACCAAACAGGATTATACTGTAACTTTGCGGGAAATGTGACCAGTCGATACAAACTCGTCAAGCATTATTTTGGTAAAGTCGCTATCTCCTCGCTTTCGATATAACTCTTTATAATCTTACAATATTAGTATTAGCTAATTCCCTCCGCTGACCCCTCTGAATCAGTTCCATTTAGCCGTCATAATCAGGTGCCCCATGCCCTTAAGGGCACAGCCAGTATGCGGTGGGCGTGGCCCTGACCAATGAAACTCTGAAAGAGTTTCGCGGTCAGGGTTTATAGGTGCAGTGAATTTGGCGGGCAAGGCTCCGATTATAAAAAACGCACCCGCTGGGTGCGGCACCGGCGGGGTACAAACCGGGGAGATGGGTAACAGTGTAGACCGGGCACATGGGTAACAGGTAGCTTACGGCACGGCGGGCGTGACCCTGACCAATGAAACTCTGAAAGAGTTTCGCGGTCAGGGTTTATAGGTGCAGTGAATTTGGCGGGTAAGGCTCTGATTATAAAAAACGCACCCGCTGGGTACGGCACCGTGCTTTTGATTTGTCACCCCTGGGCCCTCTTTCGTCACTCCTGTGAATCCGGCGGGTCCATTTTCATGAAAAAACAAATTGGATTCCCGCTTTCGCGGGAATGACGGATTTTTATTTTTCTGCAAATCCACCATAAATGGGCTGTGATTGCATGGATATGGGTCACCGGAGCAAAGGAAGTCCATTTTGGTTCTTCTCAAGAACAAAAAATCTCAACTTACCCCCACATCTATAATTGACGCGCCTTGACCAATTTACGATACTGAATCCGGGCAGGGACACGGCACGCAGGTGCAACTTTCCGGCGGTTTTGCTGTATCCTAAGAGTGAACATGCAGTTGTCGAACGGGGGGGACATCGGCTGCGGCATCGCCAATATCGTATAACCGACAGTACCGATTATGGTTCGCTTGTTAATGTATGGCGCGAGGCGGCCTGATCCTTTTGTCCCTGATGATGCTCAGGTCGAGATGATGTTTCCCCGGACAGATATAAAACGTTGAAAGGACACGCTCGTGGAAACTGGAATCTGGCGGATGATCGCCGAGTCGGGCTTTTTCGCCCAGTTCTTGTTGACCATCCTGTTGGTCATGTCGATTGTCTCCTGGGGGATTGCCATTGGCAAAGTGCGTCTCTTCCGGCGCGTCATTGATCACAACACCCGCTTTCGCGCGGCCTTCCGGCGCAAGATGCCCCTGGCCGAAAAGGCCTCGTCGTTACGGATGTTTAACAGTTCGCCGCTGTTACGGATGTATGAAACCGGTTTGACTGATGCGGCCGAGTTTACCCTGCAAAACCGCGAAGGCGGCCTGGCTTCCGCCGAATCGGGATTTCATCTTCTCCCGCGACAACGTGAGGCGGTTGCCGGCACTCTCGCCCGGGTCGGGCAGGAAAAAGTCGGCGAACTTGAGCACTGGGTCGTTTTTTTGGCAACCACCGGCAATGCCGCACCATTCCTCGGCCTGTTGGGCACAGTCTGGGGAATTATCGATGCATTTGTCTCGATCGGTCAGCGCGGCTCAGCCACTTTGGCAATTGTCGCGCCGGGGATTGCCGAGGCGTTGATCCTTACCGCCGCCGGTTTGATCGCCGCCATCCCGGCAGTGGTGGCCTACAACTGGTCGAATAACAAACTGCGGTTCATCCGTGACGATCTCGACAACTTCTCACTCGAATTAATGACCGCGCTGGTCAAAGAGCAGACCGGTCCCGAGATAACGGCATAACCGACCGGGAGTAAAATTGTGAAAAAACGCGAATACCGGGCTATGTCGGAGATCAATGTCACCAACCTCGTTGACGTTGTCCTGGTCTTGTTGATTATCTTTATGATTTCCGCGCCGCTTTTACAAAGCGGCATTGATGTCGAACTCCCGCCGACCCAGTCCGGTGATGAAACCAGTGTCAAGGGGATCGTCATCACCATCACCGAAAATAACGCGGTCTTTATCGACGACTATTTGGTCGACCTCCGGCGCGAACGGGAGTTTACCGACCGCATCCGCGCCGAGCTTAGTAAACTCAAAGACAAAGTCGCCTACATTCGCGCCGATACCGAGGTCCCCTATGGCACGGTGGTCAATATCCTCAACCGGCTGCGGTTACAGGGCGTGACCAATGTCAGTCTGGTTACCCAGCCCGGCGACGGTGGCAAGGGATAACATGTCACGGCGGGACCTTCTCTATTCAATCGGCGGCCACCTCATCTTTGTGTTGGCGTTTCTGTTGCTCACGCCGATTTCCGGCGGGCTGCTGGGCGACCGTCTGCCGCCGTTGATTATGCCGATCATGCCTGTCGGACTGGTCAAGGATGTTCCCGCCGGCGGCCAGGTTATTGAGCAGGAAAAACCAAAAGTCGACATCCCCGAACCGGCCGCCGATGATGCTGAAACGATTGAACCGCTGCAGAAAGACAAAAAAGAAGAACTGACCCGCGACAAACAAGCCGACTCGTTGAAAGCCAGGCAGGAAAAGCTGGCCAAAGCCGCCGCTGACTCCGCCCGGGCGGAAAAAGCCCGTCGGGATTCACTCGCCGCGCTGGCCCTCGCCGATTCACTCAAGAATGCCGGTGAACTGACCCACACAATCACCAACGGCGTCGGCGGCGGCACGGATGATATTTTCGGCGAAAGCGTGCCCGCCGTCGGGTATGGCGCGACCGATCCTTACTGGCAGTCGCTCTTTTTCGGAATCCAGCGGGCTTTCCGCAATCCGGTTCCCGGATATAAAACCGTACGCTGTGTCGTAACCTTTACGGTGATGAACACCGGGGAAATCAAAGATATCAAACTGGAAACCTCTTCCGGGGTGCCCCGGTTCGACCGGGCCGCCATCCGGGCCATCGAGCGAGTCGACTGGGGCAAACCGTTTCCGGACAAATTCGAGGGGTACGACGGCTATCATATTCGGATGCCGTTCGAGTACTCGCCGCAATAGTGGAGCTGATGATGAGCAGACCAAGTATAACGACCGCCATCCTGCTGGCACTCACGATTTCGATTGTGCACGGTCCGCCGGCCGAGGCGGGGAAATACGGCGAGATCATCGCCTCGATCAAGACCGGCGTGTTTGAACCCTATCGGATCGGCGTGGACAATTTCATCGTAAAAGACCCGACCATTCCCCCGGCTGTCAAAGCCGTGGTGACGAAGATCTCCGATATCGTTCGCGACGATCTCGAGTTTACCTATCTGTTTGTCACCCGCGCCCCCGACCCGGAGTATCTTAAGGTTTTTGGTGTCGAGCGGCTCGGACTCTATGATTGGGAAAAACTCTACGTCGGTTATGTCCTCACCGGCGAGGTTTCCTCCGACGAAAATGAATCGATCATCGTCGAATACACTTTGTACAGCGTGCACAAACGACTCAAGCCGGCTAAACTTTTTTCCCGACGACTGCGTGCCGACCAGGAAGATCTGCGGCTCCTGGCCCATAGTATCGCCGATGATGTCTACAAAAAAATCACCGACCTCAACGGTGTTTTCCGTTCCCGGATTGCATACTCACACCGTGACTCGATCGGTAAGGAAATCTACATCTGCGATTTCGACGGCCATCAGCCGTTGCGCGCAACCTTCGACAAATCGATCGATGTTTCGCCTCGCTGGGCCTCGGCCGACGAGATTTCCTATACGTCGTATAAGCGGAATAATCCCGATCTCTGGCTGTTGGATATGCGCAAGGGGGAAAACAAACGCATCAGTTCATTCCCCGGCCTGAACTCGGCGGCGGCCTGGTCGCCCGATGGGTCTCGCTTTGCGGTCACGCTCACTAAAGACGGCAACCCCGAGATTTATGTTTTCCGCAAGGGGGCGAAGAAAGGGAAGAGGGTGACCTTTTCCGACGGGATCGATTCATCGCCCACCTGGTCGCCCGACGGGAAATACCTCGCGTTCACCTCCGATCGTTCCGGCACCCCGCAACTCTATATTATGGATGTCGACGGTGACAACGTCCAGCGGCTGACTTACAAAGGCAGCCACAACGACTCACCGGCCTGGTCACCCACGCTCGACGTGATCGCCTTTGTTTCGCGCAGCGATAACGGCCGCTTCAATATCTGGACGATCACCACTAACGGCGCCTATCTCAAACAGTTGACTTCTGTCGGAGACAACGAGAACCCCCAATGGTCACCCGATGGTCTCCATCTGGTGTTCTCGTCGAATCGGCTCGGTATTCTCGAGATATTCACGATGGATTTCACCGGCAAAAACGTCCGCCGGATCACCTGGAACGGGGGAAATGCCAATCCCTCCTGGTCGCCAAATTGATGGTGCATGGGGTATAATATGCAGTCGGCTGTCCACGGCGCAGTAACTGACGGCCAATTTCTGTTCATATGTATGGGGTTGTTGAGGATAAAAAAACAAAGCGCAGGCCAAAATTGGTGTTGACCAGTCCGGCCCGGCTGACGATCTATAAGCTGACGTGAATGAAAATAATTGTCTCTTTTGGTTATAGTAGTAAGGAGGGTGGAATCGTGAAGAAGTATCTCAGTGTTTTCGTGTTGATGGTTTTTGCCGGGTTTATGGTCGGCTGCGGTCCAAAACCTGGGCCGACGGTCGAACCGGAGATCAGTGCAGGTACCGAAGATGTCGCCAACCGTGCCGAACCGACTGAAACCGAGGATGTCGGCTTGAAAACGGAAGAGAGTACCGTCGAGGAATTGCCCGCAATCGATCTGGTGGTCATCCATTTCGATACCGACAAAGCAACCATCCGTGATGATGCCCGCGATATCCTCAAGCGCAATGCCGAACTGCTCAGCGAGTATCCCGAGGTCAAGGTAATTATCGAGGGTCACTGCGACGAACGTAACACTGTCGAATACAATCTTGCTCTCGGCGAGCGCCGCGCCGCAGCGGCCAAAGAATACCTGATCCGTTTGGGAATTGACGGTTCCCGGCTTTCGACTATCTCGTATGGCGAAGAGCGGCCCGTCAGTTTCGGGCATGATGAGGCCTCCTGGCAGGCCAATCGCCGGGCGGCTTTTGTTCTGACGCACTAATTTGAGTTTACGGAGACTCGTGGCTGATGTTGGTCACTGTGCATGGGTGGCCATTTACTGTAATTGAATATCGACCCGGCCCGGATCCTCCACCGGGAAGGGGGGCAAATCACGTTGGAGGTTGGTGGATACCGCCGTGAGACCGAATAGAAAGTGGATGATAGCAGTCGTGCTGGGTTTGGTCGCGCTGACGGCCATCGGCTGTGTGCCGCGCGACACGCTGGAGAAAATGCAAGACCAGCTGAACTATCTCGAATCTTCCGACCGGCGCCATCGCCGTGAGATGGAGCGGATCGATTCCCTCCTGACTGAAAACCTCACGTCCAATCGTGAACTGCGCGCCGATGTCTATACCGCGCTTGACCAGCTCAAGCAGGAACTGGCCGCCAACGCCGAAAATCTGGCCGATCTCGGTGATAAAATCGACCGCCGAGGCACCCAGCATGCCGTCACCTACCCGCAGACTATGCTCGATACCGGCGGGACATCGTCCGATATTCCGGTGACCAAGGAGCCGTCACAAACGATCACGATTGATTGCGGAAAACTCTACGACCAGGGTTTTGATGATTTGCGCAACGGCAATTATGATCTGGCCATTGAAGGGTTCAACGAGTTCCTGAAAACCTGTGCCTCGTCGCCCGATGTTCCCCGGGCAATGTATTGGCTCGGTGAATCGTACTATTCCAATGATGATTTTGCCGGCGCCATCGATATCCTCAAGGCCCTGATGGCGGATTATCCTGAGCACGATAAGATACCGATGGCGCTCTACAAGCTGGCCCGGTGTTATGAAAAATCAGATCAGCCCCGGCATGCCATTACCTATTATGAGCAATTGATCAAAGAATACCCCGACAACCCTGTAACCCGTCCGGCGGAAAACCAACTGGAGTCTCTCAAGAAGCAGGAGAGTGAGTAGCCAACCTTTGACTCGACAACCGGTTAAGATGACATGCTCACTGACGGTCTCCTTATGCGGGAAAGAATCCCGGGGTGATGATTTCTTTGGGGATGTGTGGCATTATGCAGTTTATCGTCAATATTTGAGTTTGACCTTCCGATAAAACAGGTGAGATGCCCAATTCACGGATCGACATGATGTTAGGGGGGGCGATTCCCGAAATCCCCCTCTCGCCGGACCCACTGGTTTACGAAGTCGGTGTCGGTGGGCCGCTCCCTGTCTGGATTGGGCCCTGCGAGTCTCTGCCGGTCGCCGGCAATTATTATGATCTCGATTGTGACACACTTTTTGTGCACATTTTGCCGTTTGCCCCGTACCATTCTTTTTTGGAGACCGAAGAACTGCGCATCGATACCGATCAGCGTGGTCGGCCGGTCTTCATCGAACTGAATCGGCCGCGCACCGAATGGCGGGCCAATCCTCAGCTGGTTGTGCCGCAACCAGATATCGACGGCACTCTCAGTTTTCGGGAAACGAGACGGCGATTTAACGCGGGAGAGATCGAAACCGACCTGAGTTGTCAGAATGTATGTATTCGGCTCCTCGCGCGCGACAGCCAACAGGTCATCAGATTGGCCGACAATCTATTAGTCGAGACCGCCGACAGTTTCCTGGTGGCAATCTGGGTGCTTGATGTGCGGTCGGACTTTGGGGGACGGAAACAAACGCAATGGCGGGTCGAAACATCGGCGAAACTCAGGGCTGAGGGACGGAATTGGCGGATCTGCTCACGGGGGAAGTTGCAATAAATTTGTCGGAACGATGAAATACACCCCTTTTTTTTACTTGACATCCCAAAGTTCCAACTTATCATACAAGATTTAATTGGGCGAGCGTGCCCTAGATGATGATTTGCTCGCCTGGGTAACGAGAAAAGCAGGCCCATGTAGCTCAGGCGGTAGAGCACATCCTTGGTAAGGATGAGGTCACCGGTTCAATCCCGGTCGTGGGCTTTTGTGTGACGCGGGCCGAGAGACTCGGTCCGTAATAATTTTTGATCGTAAAAGAAAACCTAATACAAAGAGGAGAGTTCCTGGCATGGCCAAGGAGAAGTATGAACGGACTAAACCCCACGTGAATGTGGGGACAATCGGCCACGTCGATCACGGTAAGACCACTCTGACCGCGGCCATTACGATGATCCTTAATCGTAAGGGGCAGGCTTCGGTCCAGAAGTTTGATGAAATCGACAATGCGCCAGAAGAGCGGGAGCGCGGGATTACCATCGCCACCGCCCACATCGAATATGAAACCGCCAAACGCCACTACGCGCATGTCGACTGTCCGGGCCACGCCGATTATGTCAAGAACATGATTACCGGTGCCGCGCAGATGGACGGCGCAATCTTAGTGGTGGCCGCCTCCGACGGTCCGATGCCGCAGACGCGGGAGCATATCCTCCTGGCTCGCCAGGTCGGCGTGCCCTATATCGTCGTCTATCTTAATAAGGTGGACATGGTCGACGATCCCGAGTTGCTCGACTTAGTCGAACTTGAAGTCCGCGAACTGCTGACGAAGTATGAATTCCCCGGTGACGATATTCCGGTCATCCGTGGTTCGGCGCTGGAAGCGATGAATGAGGCGCTGACCGAAGTGGCCGATTCCGAGAAATTCAAAAGTGTCTACGAACTGCTCGATGCGATCGATGAGTATATCCCCGAGCCGAAACGCGATATCGACCTGCCGTTCCTGATGCCGGTCGAGGACGTTTTTTCAATCACCGGGCGCGGCACAGTCGCCACCGGCCGAATTGAACGCGGCATCGTGCACAAGGGTGACGACCTCGAACGCGTCGGCATTCGGGAGACCAAGAAAACTGTCTGTACGGGTGTGGAGATGTTCCGCAAATTGCTCGATGACGGGCAGGCCGGTGACAACGTTGGTTTGCTCCTGCGGGGAATGGACAAGGACGAAATCGAACGCGGCATGGTTCTGGCCAAACCGGGCTCGATTACGCCTCATACGAAATTCAAAGGCCAGGCCTATATCCTGACCAAAGAAGAGGGCGGACGGCACACCCCGTTTTTTAAGGGCTATCGTCCCCAGTTCTATTTTCGTACCACCGACGTGACCGGCGTGGCCACTTTGCCCGAGGGCACCGAAATGGTGATGCCCGGTGACGACGTTTTGCTGGAAATCGAGTTGATTACTCCGATCGCCATGGAAAAAGGTCTGCGCTTCGCTATTCGCGAAGGCGGTCGGACCGTTGGCGCCGGCGTGATCACCGAAATTATTGAGTAAACGGAAGGACCGATTACACGGGAGGCCCGCCTTGTACGGGCCGCTAGGACACCGAATTCGGGAGAGGTAGTCGTATGCCACGAGATAGAGTCATCCTCGCGTGTGGTGAGTGTAAACGCCGCAACTACACCGGCACCAAGAACAAACGCACCCATCCGGATCGGGTCACCCATAACAAATATTGTCCCTTCTGTCGGAAACACACGCCGCATCGCGAAACGCGCTGATACGGTTCGGTGACACACCGGTGTAAGCCGAAGGTGGGCGTTACAGGTCTGTAGCTCAACTGGCTAGAGCACCGGTCTCCAAAACCGGGGGTTGGGGGTTCAAGTCCCTCCAGACCTGCCAGAGATATAGGTAGCGGGATGGTCGATAAAATTAAGAAATACTGGAGAGAGACAGTCTCCGAGTTGTCCAAAGTCACCTGGCCAAACAAAGACGAGTTAGTTGGCTCAACGATTGTCACTATCGTCGTCAGCTTGATCATGGGGTTCTTTATCTTTAGCGCGGATATGGCGTTGACCAGGGCGATGCGTCTGATTCTGGGGTTCTAAATGATCAAAAAATGGTATGTTGCTCACACCTATTCCGGGCATGAGCAAAAGGCGCGACGCTATCTCGAATCAGCGGTGGCCAACGCCAACATGGAAGATTATTTCGGCTAAGTGGTTATCCCCACTGAAGAAGTCGTGGAGATGAAACAGGGCCATCGGTCGACCTCCACCAAGAAATTTCTGCCGGGATATATTCTGGTCGAAATGGTCCTGACCAAGGAAACCCAATATATGGTGACCCAGACACCCGGAATTACCAGCTTTGTCGGCTCGGCCGGCAAACCGGTGCCGTTGCGTGAGGATGAGGTCAAGCGGGTCCGTGGCCAAATGGACAAAACCCGTACCGCCGAAGTCACCGACGTGCCTTACCGGGTTGGCGATGCGGTCAAGGTGGTTGACGGCCCGTTTACCGACTTTTCGGGCATGGTCTCAGAAGTCAATATGGAACGCAAAAAAGTGAAAGTCATGGTTTCGATTTTTGGCCGGCCGACGCCGGTTGAACTCGACTTCCTGCAGGTACAGAGTGCTTAACCAACCGGACGAGCTATGAATAAACCAGTTACCGGATTTATCAAGTTGCAGATCCCCGCGGGTAATGCCAATCCCGCTCCCCCGGTCGGGCCGGCCCTGGGCCAGCACGGGGTCAATATCATGGATTTCTGCAAGGCCTTCAACCACCGCACACAGTCCCAGGCCGGGCTGATTATCCCGGTGGTAATTACCGTTTATAAAGACAAGACCTTCAGCTTCATCACCAAGACACCGCCCGCGGCGGTCCTGTTGAAGAAAGCGGCAAAATTGGAGAAGGGTTCGGGAGAACCCAATCGGAACAAAGTCGGCACGGTCACCAGGGCGCAGGTGCTTGAAATCGCCAAAACCAAAATGCCTGACCTCAACTCCGCGAGTGAGGAAACGGCAATGCGGGTGATCGCCGGAACCGCGCGCAGTATGGGCATCGAAATTGAAGGTTGAATGATCCACGAAGAAAAAACTAAAAATTGTGCATGACATAAAAGCTGTGGCGTGGCTGTCCGCTGGGTGGTGGAATCGGCCGCGACACAATGGGTGATTAGCCAGATAGATTGTTATGAAAAAAGGTAAGAAATACCTCGTCGCCCGAGAGAAGGTCGACCGCGAGAAAGCCTACTCGCTGGAGGAAGCTGTCAAGCTCGTCAAGGGAACCAAGTACGCCAACTTCGACGAGACGATCGAGGCTTCTGTTCGCCTGGGTGTTGATCCCAAGCATGCCGACCAGATGGTCCGAGGAACGGTGGTTCTGCCGCACGGCACCGGCAAGAAAGTGCGCGTACTGGTCTTTGCCAAGGGCGAGAAGGAAAAAGAAGCCCAGGATGCCGGGGCCGATTACGTCGGCGCCGAGGAATTAATCGAGAAAATTCAGGGTGGCTGGCTCGATTTCGATGTCGCGGTTGCCACTCCCGACATGATGAGATTTGTCGGCAAACTCGGTCGGATTCTCGGAGCGCGCGGATTGATGCCCAATCCGAAATCAGGGACGGTCACGATGGACGTTGCCAAGGCGGTTGGTGAGTTGAAAGCCGGCAAAATAGCTTTCCGTGTCGACAAATCCGGCAACATCGGTGTCCCGGTAGGTAAGTCGTCCTTCGAGGAAGACAAGTTGCAGGAAAACATGCAGGCCTTCATGGACGCAATCATCCGGGCCAAACCCGCCGCCGCCAAAGGCCAGTATGTGCGAAATCTCGCCATCTGTTCGACGATGGGTCCGGGGATCAAAGTCGACGCCGCACGATTGGTTGCGGAGATGAAAGGGTAACTAATGCTTTCCGGCGGGTGATCGCCGGAGGGATGAAAAACGAGGCCGGGCCGGCAGTCGGGTTCGGACCTGCGTGATAAGCGAAGGAAATACACCATGCCACGCCCGGAAAAAGTAGCACGGGTAGCCGAGATTAGCGAGTCGTTGAAAGCGGCGAAGAATATCTTTATCACCGACTATTCCGGCCTGAACGTAATCGATGTTACCGAGATGCGCAAACAGCTGCGCGAGAATGGCGTATCGTACCGCGTGTATAAAAACACGCTGATGCGTCGGGCAGCCGCCGAGCTTGAGATGGACGATTTGGCCGACCAGTTTACCGGCCAGACCGCGGTTGCCGTCTCGACTGAAGACCCGACGGTGCCGGCCAGAATTCTCTATGACTTTTTCAATCGGTTGGAAAAGCCGAAAGTCCGTGTATTCCGGATTGAGGATAAGCAGTATGGCCCCGAAGACTTCAAGCAACTGGCGAAATTACCGCCTCGCGATATCGTACTTTCGCAACTAATCGCCGCGATTGAATCACCGATCTCGGCGCTGGTTGGAACGCTCGATGGTGTCATTCGCGACTTCGTCGGTACGGTCGACGCCATTGCCGAGAAGAAGAAGGAATCCTGAAATAAAATTGTGTCTGCCCACGTGTGGCGACAACTCGTGCAAACAAGTGAACCATTAATACAGAGGACAGTAACGTGTCAGAAGAAAGTGCCGTCATCGACCAGGTCGTCGGTTTGATCGAAAACATGTCGGTCATGGAATTGGCAGACCTCTCGAAGACTCTCCAGGACAAGTTCGGTGTTACGGCCGCGGCTCCGGTTGCCGCCGCCGCCGCCCCCGGCGCCGCAGCGCCTGAAGCTGAAAAGACCGAGTTTACCGTCGTGCTGACTGCGATCGGCGACAAAAAGATCCAGGTGATCAAGACCGTCCGCGAAGTCACCAATCTTGGCCTCAAAGAAGCCAAGGAGGTGGTTGACGGTGCGCCGAACAACGTGAAGGAAAACATTCCGAAAGATGAAGCCGAAGCAATCCAGAAGAAGTTGCAGGAAGTTGGAGCGACGGCTGAGATCAAGTAAGAGAGGTATGGAGGCCGGGGCGGCTGCCGTGCGGCGCGCCCCGCGTAAGCCGAGGGTATTACCGTGGCCGGTGGACCCGGCTGGGGGGCAGTTGTGTCTCTCCGCAGGGGGGGCGAACTTCCAGGCGTCCGCGCCTGCCCGAAAATCGGGTGGGGGTAAGGGGCGCAAAGGAGCGTGAGGGAATTGGAACAGTCCAACTCGAACGGGCGATTTTCATACGGTCGGATTGAAAAGGTGTTCGAGATGCCGAACTTTCTCGACATCCAGCTCCGATCTTATGAACGCTTCCTGCAGGCAGACGTCGCGCCTCTGAATCGTAAGAGCCAGGGGTTGCAGGAAATCTTCGAATCGGTCTTCCCGATCTCGGACGTGCACGAGAATTTTTTGCTCGAATTCGTCTCTTACCATATCGGGCAGCCGCGATACGACGTCATTGAATGCAAGCAGCGCAATATGACCCATGCCGCGCCGCTGAAGGCAACGTTGCGTCTGATCAGCAAACAACCCGCCGAAAAGGGCAGCGAGGCCCCGCGTGCGGTCAAAGACGTGCTTGAGCAGGAGGTTTTCCTCGGCGAACTGCCTTTGATTACCGAACGCGGGACGTTTGTCGTCCACGGCGCTGAACGTGTCGTCGTCAGTCAGTTGCATCGGTCGCCGGGTGTGTTTTTTGATGAATCAATCCACCCTAACGGCAAACGCCTTTACAAGGCGCGGATCATTCCCTTTCGGGGATCGTGGGTTGAGTTCGATTTCGATGTCAACGACATCCTGCACGTCCATATCGATTCTCGGCGTAAACTGCCGGTGACGATGCTGTTGCGTGCGCTGGGTTATTCCTCCGACGAAGAAATCCTCCAACTGTTTTACCCCATCGAGACGGTTAAGAATATTGGCCGAAAGCTGGGCAAACTTGAAGGCCGAATTTGCGCCGAGGGCGTGGTCGACGAGTCGACCGGTGAAGCGCTGATCTCTGCCGGTGAGGCGATCACCGAGGAATTCATCGAAAAGATCAAAGAATACGAGATCGATTCGCTGGATTTGCTCGATGTTGACCTCCAGCGCGACGCTTTGACGATTCCCAAAACGTTCAAAAAGGACGTCACCAAATCGCGGGAAGAAGCACTGTTCAAAATCTATTCTTTATTGCGGCCGGGCGAACCGCCGACTTTGGAAACCGCCGAAGCGCTGCTTGAACGGATGTTTTTCAATGTCAAACGCTACGATCTCGGCGAAGTCGGTCGCTATATGATCAACCAGCGGCTCGGCGGGGAGGTGCCGCTCTCGACGACGGTCCTTGATACGTCGGATTTCGTTCGCATCCTTTCTTATCTGATCAAGTTGCGCAACGGCGAGGGCTTTACCGACGATATCGACCATCTCGGCAATCGTCGTGCTCGTTCAGTCGGCGAGTTGCTTTCTAACCTTTTCTCTGTCGGCCTCTCGCGCGTGGCACGGACAATCCGCGAGCGGATGAGTCTTAAGGATACCGATTCGGTCACTCCGCATGGTTTGGTTAATGCGCGGACGGTCTCCGCGGTCATCGATACTTTCTTTGGCTCAAGCCAGCTCTCCCAGTTTATGGACCAGACCAACCCGCTCGCCGAGCTGACGCATAAGCGTCGCCTCTCGGCGCTTGGCCCCGGCGGTTTGACCCGCGAACGCGCCGGCTTTGAGGTCCGCGACGTCCATCACACACACTATGGCCGGATGTGTCCGATCGAGACTCCGGAAGGTCCGAATATCGGACTGATCGCCTCCCTGGCATCCTATGCCCGTATCAATCAATACGGTTTTCTCGAAACCCCGTATCGCGAAGTGAAAAACGGCAAAGTCACCGGCAAAATCATCTATTTGACCGCCGATGAAGAAGATAAACATCATATTGCCCAGTCCGGTGAAGGGCTTGATAAGAACGGCAAAATCATCAAGACGACGATTCGGACACGCTTACGCTCGGATTATCCCGATGTCCCAAGGGAAAAGGTCGATTTTATGGATGTGGCCCCCGAGCAACTGGTTTCCGTCGCGGCGTCGCTGATCCCGTTTTTGGAGCATGATGACGCCAACCGTGCGTTGATGGGCTCCAATATGCAACGCCAGGCGGTTCCCCTGATGATTACCGATTCGCCGATCGTCGGCACCGGTATCGAAGCCAAAGCCGCCGCCGATGCGGGAGTGGCCTTGCTGGCCAAAAATGCCGGCACGGTCGAAGATGTCGATGCCGAGCAGATCGTTATCCGCCCGCGCTCGAAGGCCTCGATGGGTGAGTTGGGCTTTGAAGGGCCGGATATTTATCGGATTCCCAAGTTCGAACGTTCGAACCAGGACACCTGCATTAATTTCCGGCCGACCGTCGCCAAGGGTGACAAGGTGGAAGCCGGAGACGTCATCGCCGACGGGCCGGCTGTCGATAAAGGTGAGCTTGCTCTTGGCGCCAATGTGCTGGCGGCGTTCATGCCCTGGCAGGGTTATAACTTTGAGGACGCGGTTATCGTCGGCGAACGCCTCCTCCAGAACGATATTTATACGTCGATTCATATCGAACAATTCGAATTACAGGTTCGCGACACCAAGCGCGGCGCCGAGGAAATTACGCGGGAAGTCCCCAACGTTTCTGAGGACATGCTGGCCAATCTCGATGAGAACGGTGTCATCCGCGAGGGCGCTGAAGTCGAAGCCGGCGATATCCTGGTCGGCAAAGTCACGCCGAAAGGGGAGACCGAACTCTCGCCGGAAGAGCGGCTGCTCCGGGCGATCTTCGGCGAGAAAGCCGGTGATGTCAAGGATGCTTCTCTGAAGGCCCCGCCGGGGATGAAAGGCATGGTGGTTTCGACGCGGATATTCTCTCGTAAGGAACGCACCGAATCCGCCAAGCGGCGAGAAAAGAACGAAATAGCCGCCGTCAAACGCCGGATGAATCGGGAGATGGACACGATCCGCAAGCAGCGGAACATTCGCCTTGCCGAAGTACTCGAGGGCCAACCGACCAAGACGATCCGCCTGGCCGAGGACGACTCAGTAGTGGTCAAAGCCGGGTACAAATACAAGCCCGAGACATTCGATCAGATCGATATCGGTAAATGTACGTGTCCCGACGGTCTTACCGAAGACACGCGCATCAACCGGCGGGCCATTCGGATACTTGAAGAGGCCGCTCAATTGTTGCAGGACCGGGAAAGCCAATTGGAAATCGAGATCGAGAAGATCATCCGTGGCGCAGAACTCTCTCCCGGGGTCAAGCAACTGGTCAAGGTCCAGATTGCCATCAAACGGAAACTTTCCGTGGGCGACAAGATGGCCGGGCGTCACGGCAACAAAGGCGTAATTTCCAAGATCGTCCCGATCGAGGACATGCCCTACATGGAAGACGGTACCCCGATTGATTTCATCCTCAACCCGCTGGGTGTTCCGTCACGAATGAATGTCGGCCAGATTCTCGAAATACATCTTGGCTGGGCGGCGCACAAGCAGGGCCGCAAAGTTGCCTCGCCGGTGTTTGACGGCGCTTCTTTGGAAGATATCCGCCAGGCCCTGGCTGACGGTGGACTGCCGACTGACGGTAAAATCACTTTGTATGATGGGCGTACCGGGCTGCCGTTCGGCGAACGGATTACCGTAGGCTATATGTATATGCTCAAGTTGTCCCACCTGGTGGATGACAAGATTCACGCCCGTTCCATCGGTCCCTACTCGCTGGTCACCCAGCAACCGCTGGGCGGCAAGGCGCAATTCGGCGGCCAGCGGTTCGGGGAAATGGAAGTTTGGGCGATGGAGGCCTATGGCGCCGCTTATGCATTGCAGGAAATGTTGACGGTTAAGTCCGACGATGTTGTTGGACGTTCCAAAATATACGAGGCGATTGTCAAGGGAGAAAATCCGCCCGAGCCGGGGATACCCGAATCATTCAACGTGCTGGTCAAGGAACTGCAGAGTCTCGGCCTGGATGTCTCCCTGGTGGAGAAATAATTGCCTGATACTGAAGAGGCAAGCCGGCGTTGTTGCCGGCGGGAAACTGAAAACGGAATGCGCGAGCAGGGAAGATGATCCAATTTGACAAGACGACAATTGGCGACGCGCAGAATCTCCGTAATGGCAATCGCCCAACGCTGTGGGGTTTGCGGCCGTCCCGGTGCATCTGTACCGGGGGGCATTCCTGTATGGATGGACAGGGGGAATAACCAGTGGCTGGTTTCGCAATCAAATCGAGCAAAAAGCCCGCGGATTTTGCCGCAATCAAAATCCAGCTGGCGTCTCCGGAAGTTATCAAGTCGTGGTCGTACGGCGAGGTGACCAAACCCGAGACAATCAACTACCGCTCGTTTAAACCCGAGCGCGACGGGCTATTCTGCGAACGTATCTTCGGCCCGGTTAAAGACTGGGAATGTAATTGCGGCAAATACAAACGCGTGCGTTTCCGGGGAATCGTCTGTGACCGCTGCGGGGTGGAAGTCACCCAATCCAAGGTACGTCGCGAACGGATGGGGCATATCGATCTGGCCGTGCCGGTGACACATATCTGGTATGTCAAATCGACGCCCTCCCGGATCGGCTACCTGCTGGGTAAATCGATTCGTGATCTTGAGCGGGTTCTCTATTATGAGAACTACATTGTCATCGATCCCGGTGATACCGGTCAGAAGGAATATGACCTGCTCACCGAAGAGGAATACGTCGATCTGGTTGAATCGGGAAAAGAATTCGAAGCCGGCATGGGTGCTGAGGCGATCCTGCAAGCGCTCAAAAAGATCGACCCTGACGAGTTGTCGTTGTCGTTGCGCGCCCGGATCAAAGTTGAAACTTCCGTTCAGCGCAAAAAAGACTCGCTCAAGCGTCTGCGGGTTGTCGAGGCCATCCGTCAGTCGCAGAACCATGCCGAGTGGATGGTGCTCAAGACCCTGCCGATTATCCCGCCGGACCTGCGGCCGTTGGTTCCATTGGAAGGCGGCCGGTTTGCCACCTCCGATCTGAACGATTTATATCGCCGGGTAATCAACCGCAATAACCGGCTTAAAAAATTGATCGAAATCAAAGCGCCCGATGTCATCCTGCGCAATGAAAAACGCATGTTACAGGAAGCGGTCGACGCGCTGCTCGACAATGGTCGACGCACCCAATCGGTGCGTGGCGATTCCCGCCGGCCGCTCAAGTCGCTTTCCGATTTGCTCAAAGGGAAACAGGGGCGTTTTCGGCAGAACCTTCTCGGAAAGCGTGTCGACTATTCCGGCCGTTCGGTGATTGTCGTCGGACCGGAATTGAAATTACATCAATGCGGCCTGCCGAAAAATATGGCCCTCGAATTGTTCAAGCCGTTTATCATCATGAAGCTCGAAGAGAAGGGCTATGTCCAGACGGTCAAATCGGCCAAGCGGCTGGTCGAGCGCGAGCGGCCGGAAGTCTGGGATATTCTCGAAGAGATCATCCACGAACATCCGGTTCTGCTCAACCGTGCGCCGACATTGCATCGGCTCGGTATTCAGGCATTTTTCCCGGTGTTGGTTGAGGGTAAGGCGATCAAACTGCACCCACTGGTTTGTGAGGCATTCAACGCCGACTTCGACGGTGACCAGATGGCGGTCCATGTGCCGCTTTCTTTCGAGGCGCAGTTGGAGGCGCGCGTACTCATGTTCTCCTCGAATAATATTCTCTCGCCTGCTTCCGGAAGGCCGGTTTGCACGCCGTCGCAGGATATGGTCCTGGGGTGTTACTATCTGACCAAGAACCGTTCCCACGCCAAGGGTGAGGGCAAGGTTTTCTCTTCCCCTGAGGAAGCCCACATTGCCCTGGATTTCGGTTATCTCGATATGCATGCCCAGATTAAAATCGAGATGGACGGCGAGCTGCGTGAGACGACCGTCGGCCGAATGATCTTCAATTCGATCTTCCCGGAGGAGTTACCGTATTTCAACGATGTCGCCACCAAGAAGAAAATTGAACAACTCGTCCACGACTGCTATTTGCGGCTCGGACCGTTCAAGACGGCGAAATTCCTCGACCAGCTCAAGCGGCTCGGATTTGAATATGCCACTCGCTCGGGTTTGACCGTGGGGATTGAAGATCTCCTGATTCCGCCGGAAAAACAGGAATTGGTGGAAACCGCACAAAAGGAAGTTGCCCGCGTGCAGAAACAGTATGGCCGGGGCGTGATCACCAATGGTGAACGCTACAATAAGGTCATCGACCTCTGGACCCAAACGACGTCCGAAATCGCCGAAGTGATGTTCGAACGGCTGCGTGAAGACCGTGACGGGTTCAATCCGGTCTTTATGATGGCCGATTCCGGCGCGCGAGGTTCGAAAGAACAGATTCGTCAGTTGGCCGGGATGCGCGGCCTGATGGCCAAGCCGCAGAAGAAGATCACCGGCCAGATCGGTGAAATTATCGAATCGCCGATTGTCGCGAATTTCCGCGAAGGCCTCAATGTAATGGAATATTTTATTTCCACACACGGCGCACGCAAAGGTCTCGCCGATACGGCATTGAAGACCGCCGACGCAGGCTATCTGACCCGTCGGCTGGTCGATGTTGCGCAGGATGTAATTATCAACGAACCCGATTGCGGCACGATCATGGGCCTTTCGATCAGCGCCCTGAAAGAAGGCGAAGAAATCATCGAGTCGCTCCATGATCGTATTCTCGGCCGTGTCGCGCTCGATGATGTGATCGACCCGATTACCGACAAGGTTATTGTCCGGGTCGGTGAGGAAATCGCCGAAGAACAGGCGCAGGCCATTGAAGATTGCGGCCTCGATACCGTGCGGATTCGCTCGGTGTTGACTTGTGAAGCCAAACGCGGTTGTTGCGCGCAGTGTTACGGCCGCAACCTGGCCACCGGCAAGATGGTCGAACTCGGGGAGGCGGTTGGTGTCGTCGCCGCCCAGTCGATCGGCGAACCGGGCACCCAGTTGACTCTCCGAACATTTCATATCGGCGGTACCGCGGCACGCATTGCCGAGCAATCCCGCGTTGTTGCGAAAGCGGCCGGGACGTTGGTCTTTCAAAGTGTTAGATTTACCAAAACGCCCGACGGAGACAGAATTGTTCTCAACCGCGATGGTGAATTACAGATTGTCGACGACAAGCGGCGCGTCCGCGCGCGGCTGAATGTCCCTTATGCGGCCGTACTCAAACGCAAGGATGGTGACAAGGTCCAGCGCGATGATGTACTTTTTGAGTGGGACCCGTATACCGCAACGATTGTCTCCGAACATAACGGCACGGCCCGGTTCTCCGATATCATTGAGGGGATCACCCTCTCCGAGGAACTCGATGATCAAACAGGTTTGCGGCAATTGATCATCACCGAACCGCGAGAGAAAATGGAAAAGATGCCTTTGCCGAGTATCAAAATTCTCGATAAAAAGGCCACCGGGAAAGTCCACGCAGGGTACTTCCTGCCGACCGGCGCGCGGTTGTCGGTGCGCGACGGCGATACGATCCATGCCGGCCAGGTCCTGGTCAAGATTCCGCGCTCGATTTCCAAGACCCGCGATATTACCGGCGGTCTGCCCCGGGTGGCCGAACTCTTCGAGGCGCGCAAACCGCGTGATCCGGCGGTCGTCGCCGAGATTGACGGGATTGTCGAGATGGAGATGGGCAAGGTCGTTCGTGGTTCCACCCCGATCACGGTTCGGGGCGAAAACGATGAAGTCAAGGAATACCTCGTGCCGCACGGCAAGCATTTGCTTGTCCACTCCGGCGACCGGGTGCGCGCCGGCGACCGGCTCTGTGAGGGGTCTGTCGAACCTCATGACATCCTCAGGATCAAAGGCGCCCATGCAGTGCAGGAGTACCTGGTGAACGAAATCCAGGAGGTCTACCGGCTGCAGGGTGTCAGGATCAACGACAAGCATATCGAAACGATCGTCCGGCAGATGTTGCAGAAAGTCCAGGTCGAATCGGTCGGTGATACCAGTTTCCTCGAGGGTGAAGTTGTTGATCGCAATACCTTCCGTGACGAAATCGAAAGCGTGCTGATGGAAGGCGGCGAACCGGCCACGTTCCAGCCGTTGTTGCTGGGGATTACCAAGGCCTCGTTGTCCACCGAATCGTTTATCTCGGCGGCTTCCTTCCAGGAAACGACCAAGGTGTTGACCGAAGCGGCGATTTCCGGTAAGACCGACGGCCTCAAGGGGCTGAAAGAAAACGTAATCATTGGCCACCTCATTCCGGCCGGCACCGGCATGCACCCGTATGGCCGTATCGAATTGCCCGAGGAAGAGGTTGTCGAGGAAACGCCCGAGGAAATATCTATTTTTCAGGAGAATATTTAGTATCCGTTCCGCGTGGAAATCCCGCGCGAACCATAGAGTAAGGTAAGGAGATTGGATTGCCCACCATTAGTCAACTGATTCGGAAGGGCCGTAAACGGATCACTACGGTGCCGAAGACTCCGGCGCTCAAAGCGTGTCCGCAAAAACGCGGCGTTTGCACCCGGGTCTATACCTCGACCCCGAAGAAGCCGAATTCGGCGCTGCGTAAAGTGGCTCGTGTCCGGCTGACAAACCGTATCGATGTTACCTCGTACATTCCCGGGGAGGGACATAACCTGCAGGAACACTCGATCGTTCTGATTCGCGGTGGTCGGGTTAAGGACCTGCCTGGTGTACGGTATCATATCATCCGTGGCACGCTGGACACCAGCGGCGTCGAGGATCGCAGGAAAAGTCGTTCGAAATACGGCACCAAACGACCGAAGAAAAAATAGCCGGGCGCGGGCAGAACCCGCGGCCAATGAGTAATAGCAAAAGGAGAACCGATGCCTCGTCGGAAGGCTCCGGCAAAACGAATAAGTTTGCCTGACCCGAAGTACAAAGAAGCCATTGTGGCGCGCTTCGTAAATGGGTTGATGCGGCGCGGGAAAAAGTCTGTTGCCGAAACAATCTTTTATGATGCTCTCGATAAAATCGAAGCGCAGACCCAGCAACCGGGACTGGAAGTGTTCAAAAAGGCCCTGGAAAATGTCAAGCCCCTCGTCGAAGTAAAATCGCGGCGGGTTGGCGGCGCCACGTATCAGGTCCCGATTGAAGTCCGTCCCGGCCGTCGGATGGCCCTGGCCATTCGCTGGCTGATTGGCTTTGCCAAAGCGCGTCCCGAGCATTCCATGGCCGAAAAACTGGCCGCGGAACTGATCGCCGCCTCAAAAAAAGACGGCGCTACGATCAAGAAAAGAGAAGATACCCACCGGATGGCCGAGGCCAATAAGGCCTTTGCGCATTTCCGCTGGTAGGATGAAGCTTTTGAGCAAGACCGTCCCACGATAACTGGGTATTCGACTGTCTGAGGAAGTCCCCCGGTCTTGTCCCCAACGCCGGGGGTTTTTCTATGCGGCAGGGGAAAAGAACGACCGGAAAGAAAACACCATGTCCAGTCCACACACTGTAATGTCGAAGATCCGCAATATCGGTATTGCCGCGCACATCGATGCCGGCAAGACGACAACTACCGAGCGGATCCTCTACTATAGCGGCAAGACCCATCGTATGGGTGAAGTTGATGACGGCGCTGCGGTCATGGACTGGATGGAGCAGGAAAAAGAGCGCGGCATCACGATCTGTTCGGCAGCGACCACCTGCTTCTGGCACGACCATCAAATCAACATTATTGATACTCCCGGACATGTCGATTTCACCGCCGAGGTCGAACGCTCTTTGCGGGTGCTCGACGGGGTGGTGGCGATTTTTTGCGCGGTCGGCGGTGTCGAACCCCAATCCGAAACCGTCTGGCGGCAGGCCGACCGCTATCATGTACCCCGCATTGCCTATATCAACAAGATGGACCGGATGGGCGCGGATTTTTATAACGTCGTTGCGATGATGGAAGAACAACTGGGAGCACGTGCCATACCGGTGATGCTCCCGGTCGGGACCGCCGAAACCTTCACCGGCAGCATTGATTTGATCGACATGAGTTTCCGGGTCTATCATCAGGAAACACTCGGTGTGACTTTCGATGATCGCCCGATTCCGGAGGATATGCTTAAGCAGGCCAAACAGTATCGGGAAAGACTCCTCGAGGCCGTCTCCGACTATGATGATGCTCTTCTGGAAAAATTCCTGGAGAACCAGCCGATCGATTCGGCAGAGGTCATCGCCGCCTTGCGAAAAGCAACCATCGACTGCAATATCGTTCCGGTACTCTGTGGTTCTTCTTTCAAGAATAACGGTGTTCAGAAACTGCTCGATCATATCCTGAGTTTTCTTCCCTCCCCGCTGGACTTGCCGCCGGTAGAAGGCATCGATCCTCGGTCGGACCAACCGGTTACTCGGAAGGCATCGGTCGACGAGCCTTTTACCGCCCTGGCATTCAAAATTGTTTCTGATCCCCATGTCGGCCGACTGACATACTTTCGAGTCTATTCAGGAAAGATTGAAGTTGGCCAGACGGTCCATAATTCGACTCTGGGCAAAAAGGAGAGAATTTCCCGGATATTGGCAATGCATGCTAATAAGCGCGAACAACTTGAATTTGCCCAGGCCGGTGACATAGTCGCCGCCGTTGGATTCAAATATACAAAAACCGGTAACACGTTATCTCCGGCCAAGCACCCGATTCTCCTTGAACGAATGGTCTTTCCCGAACCGGTCATTTCGGTGGCGATCGAACCAAAAACCAAGGCCGACCAGGAGCATCTGGCCGAAACTCTTAGTCGATTGGCCGACGAGGACCTGACGTTCGTCGTTAAGACCGACGAACAAACCGGTCAAACAGTCATCTCCGGGATGGGGGAGTTGCACCTCGAGATCCTCACCGATCGGATGTTGCGCGAATTTTCAGTCGGCGCGAATGTCGGCAAGCCGCAAGTGGCTTACAAAGAAACGATTACGACCACGGCCCGGGGAGAGGGAAAATACGTGCGCCAAAGTGGTGGTCGGGGCCACTATGGACATGTTATTCTCGAAATTTCGCCGGTCAAACCCGGTGAGGGATTCATCTTTGAGAATAACATTGTCGGTGGGGCCATTCCTCGGGAATTTATCCCCCCAATCGAAAAAGGTGTCAAAGGTGCGCTGGAAAACGGCGTATTAGCAGGATATCCAATGGTGGATATCAGGGTCAACTTGCTGGACGGCTCGTTTCACGAGATTGATTCCTCGGAAATCGCCTTTCGGGTTGCGGCCTCAATGGCTTTTCAGGATGCGGCGAAGAAGGCCGGACCGACGTTCCTTGAACCGATGATGGACGTGGAAATCATCGTGCCGGAGAAGTATATGGGAGACATTATCGGCGATCTCAACAGCCGGCGCAGTAAGATACAGGGCTTGGGTGAGCGTTCGGACGCCCGCACGATCAATGCTGTCGTGCCCCTCTCGGAGATGTTTGGCTATGCCACCCGGCTGCGGTCACTCTCGCAAGGGCGAGCGGTCTATTCGATGGAATTCGCCAATTATGCTCCGGTTCCGGAGAAAACAGCTCACCTGATGGGGGCATAAGCGGTGTTTAACAGTCGCCGCCAACCTCCTGCTGAGCGAGGACGGAAGAGAACAAAAAAAATCGATTTATTTGTGTCAAAAGGGCGTAAAAACTGTTGCGGCGGGAAAATTTAGCCCTATATTAGGGATTCTTTTGGAAATGGCGGGCAACTGACGCCGTCGGGGGTGAGGATTTCTCCGACAAGAAAAGGAATGAGTGAGACTGAACAGGCGGTAATAAAACGATGGAAAGCGGGCAAAAAATAAGGATCCGGTTGAAAGCCTACGATTACCACGCTCTGGACCGTTCGACCAGGGAAATCGCCAGGACGGCATTACGGACCGGTGCAAGGATCATCGGGCCGATTCCCCTGCCGACGAAGCGGACCATCTATACCGTCCTGCGTTCACCGCATGTGGACAAGAAGTCACGCGAGCAATTCGAAACCCGGATACACAAGCGGTTGGTCGACATTGTCGAGTCGTCGCCCCAGACGGTTGACGCGCTGATGAAATTGGACTTGCCGGCGGGAGTGGATGTCGAGATCAAAGTTTGATCCCAATATGAAAACCGAGCACATTTACGGTAGGCGATAATAATGCGGCAATTGATGGGAACGAAAATCGGGATGGCGCGTGTCTTTACCGAAGACGGGATGCAGATTCCGGTCACCGTCGTGCAGGCGGGACCTTGCCCGGTTGTCAAGATAAAGACCCATGAATCCGACGGCTATGATGCGGTCGTGCTCGGTTACGGCGCCACGCGCAATAGTCTGGTTTCCAAGCCGGTCACCGGTCAGTTTGCCAAAGCCGGTATTGGACCGACCCGGTATTTGCGTGAGTTGCGGTTGGACGCCCCGCCCGAACTCAAAGTCGGTGACGTCTGGACCGTCGAGGATTTTGCCGCCGGCAATCTGGTCACGGTTACCGGGACTTCCAAGGGTAAGGGATTTCAGGGGGCCATAAAGCGGCATGGTTTCCACGGCGCACAGAAAACGCATGGACAATCAGACCGCTGGCGCGCTCCCGGCTCGATTGGCCAGTCTTCGTATCCCGCTCGGGTTTTCAAGGGGATGAAAATGGCGGGCCACATGGGTAATGAAAAAGTTACCGTGCGCAATGTCAGAATCGTCGATATCGACGCGGAGAAGAATTTGCTTCTGCTGGGCGGAGCGGTACCCGGCGCACGTAACGGATTGGTTATTATCAAGGGATAGCAGGCGAAAAGGCAAGTACGCGCTGCCGCGTAGCGAATATCATACGGGCAGCGATTTTATTTTGTCGGAAATATAAGTAACCGAATAGTACGATAGGCAAAGACAATGGCGGTCAGCGCTCCACTATACAATCAAGAGGGAACCAAGGTTTCCGAGGTCGAACTGCCCGAGTCCCTCTTTGGGGTCGAGCCGCATTCGGCGGCATTGCATGCCTACGTCCGGATGTATCTGGCCAACCAGCGGCAGGGGACGGCTAAAACGAAAACGCGGTCGGAAGTTGCCGGCGGCGGCGCCAAACCCTGGCGTCAGAAAGGAACCGGTCGGGCGCGCTCCGGAACGAATTCGTCACCCGTCTGGGTTGGTGGCGGGCGGGCCCTCGGACCGCGACCCCGCAATCATCGTGAGAAAATGCCGCGAAAAGTAAAGCGGCTGGCCTTGCGGTCGGCGCTGTCCTTGCGGGCCGGAGACGGACACGTTCATGTTATTGAGGACATGACTTTCGACAAGCCCCGGACGGCCGCATTTGCCCAAATTTTGAAAAATGTCGGTCTGGATGCCGAGCACGTGTTGTTCCTGACCGAGAGCAAAGATATTAATCTTGGCCTCTCGGTGCGTAATTTGCCGTATGTCGATCACCAACGCGCCTGCCAGGCCAATCCCTACCAGATCATGCGTTGCCGGGAGGTCCTGTTGACCAGGGCCGGGCTTGAATCGCTCCAGGAGGTATTCGGATCATGAAGACCGATGCCCGGCAGATAATCGGACGTGCGCTCACGACCGAACGCAGTGTCATCATGCGTGAGGAAACCAACCGCTATGCGTTTGAGGTTGTCCAGTGGGCCAACAAACATGACATCAAGCGCGCGGTGGAAGAGTTGTTCAAAGTCCACGTTATTAGTGTTTCCACCCAGATGGTGCGGGGCAAGGTCAAGCAGTTGGGGCGGTTTTCGGGCAAGCGGCCATCATGGAAAAAAGCAATCGTGAAGCTGAAAAAAGGGGAAAATCTCCCGTTGTTTGAAAACCTGTAGTCACAGGTTACAGATAGGATAATCATGGGCGTAAAGAAATTTAAACCGACCTCGCCGGGAATCCGGCACCGTGTCATTTCCGACTTTGCCGAGATCACGCGCTCGACACCGGAGAGGTCTTTGTTGTCCCCGTTGCGCAAGACCGGCGGCCGGAACAACAAGGGGCGGGTTACCGCGCGCCATCGTGGCGGCGGGGCGCGTCGCGCCTATCGAAAAATTGATTTCAAGCGTGATAAAAAGGGAATTCCGGCGCGCGTGGCCTCGATTGAATACGATCCCAAT
>JAJRUJ010000037.1 GCA_024277855.1 Candidatus Zixiibacteriota bacterium | reverse complement strand
TGACCCGCCCTGAGAGTCGTTTCTGTGGCCGTACAGACTGTCTTATTGGTTTCTGCCGCCGGGGAGTGGCAGGGGGAGCCGGCTCAGCAAATAATGCCCCTGAGGCAAGCGCTTCAATCGGCTCTGCCGGAACGGGCTTCTGGTCGGACTCCGGCTCAGGCCTTGTCTCGGCCGCTCGGGGCGTTGTTTCGGACAGGGGTCGATCCAGCAGGATTGTGGTGACTACCTCACCGGGACCGGATATTCGGTCGGTCGGTTGGGGAACCGAATCTACGGCCTGGAGGGTGTATTTGACGATTCGGGCGAGTTCATCCCGCCCACCGGAACCTTTAATATGGACGGCAACTGTCGATAATTCGGCCAGGAATAGTTTGAGACCCGCTTGCCGGTCGTCGGGATTGAGGGCAACGGCCTTTTGGACCAAAAATCGCAAACCCTGCGGGAACCGTCGCTGGTCGAAAATCGGGTATTCGCGGCTGCTGGAGAGGATCTCTTTTTTGAGAGCCGTCGCAGTCTCGCCCGCAAATGGAGTTTCATTGGTCAACACTTCAAACACCACTACACCCAGCGAATAGAGATCGGTCCGCTGGTCAAGGTATGCGCCCCGGATTCGCTCCGGCGACAGGTAGGCCAGACGGCCGGGCCGCTGGTTGGCCCCCCGCCGTATTCTGGCCCGCGTGATTTCCAACCCCTTGAGTTTGGCGGTTCCTTCGGCAGTCAGCAGGATATTCGAGGGGCAAACATCGAGATGAAGCGCCGGCAGTATCTCACCGGTCCGGTCGTCGACGAGGTGGTGCGCTGTCGCGAGCGCCGTTCCAATCTGCGCGCCGATCGACAATGCGGCGGCAGGCGAACAGGCCTCTCCCTCGGCGGCGAGGAAATCGAGCAGCCGGCGAAGGGAGATACCGTCAACATATTCACCGATGAGAAAGATCCGGTCGTCATCGGCCTGTCTGACAGAATGGGAGACGACCAATCCACGCTGTCCGCTATTGATGATTTGTTCGTATTCGCGAAGAAACAACTCCAGCGATTCGGTATCGAGAAAGAACTGCGGAGTAAGTTCACGCACCAACACCGGGGCCTGGCCGATTCGGTCATATGCCTGGTAGACCCGTTCGTATTCACTGCGGCCCAGGAGGCCGGTCAATTCGAACCGATCGTCAATCAGGCCCAGCATCGGTCAAACTCCGTACGAGGACAACCTCAGGTGACTGTCGATAATTGCAACACGCAGTCACTTTCCGCTTCCGCCGTCTGTGGTTACTCCATCCTGATTTCACAATCAACCGATTTCCCGAGGTTGATCTTATCGCCTGCCTGAATGGTCTGTTCCTCGATTCGTTTTCCGTTAATATACGTGCCGTGGAGTGTATTCAGATCGGCGCAGGTGAAGGTCCCCTGTTGGTAGGCAAGGACGGCATGATGTCGGGCGATATGCTCGTCGGTGAGGACGACATCATTGTCCTGATCGGCGCCGATTTTCAACTTGGTTTTAGTGATCGGACAGACATGACCGGCCTTTTCGCCGCTGTTGATTACCCATGATGCACCGGTTTCGATCTTCCCGCCTCGGCGGAGTGCGAACACGACCACCAGGACGACCAATATTGCGCCCACACCAATAACAATCCAAAGCAGGGGAAATCCGTCCGGCTGTGCGGCGGCCACCGGGGCCGAAACATCGGTGGTATCGGCGAGGATAACTCCTGCGGCCGAGAGGACAACAACCAGCAGGAAAAGACAAGTAATCAGGACCCTGCCGGAAAACCGAACGATGGGGAAGTTACTTCGTGAGTTCCTCGAGATCATGTTGCGCCGGCGCTCCTTTTTCGATCTCACGGTTGATTCTTTCTCCTGCCAAACAGAATCGGTCCGGTAATTTTACACCGATTCGAGATTTCGGCAATTCGAGTCAGCGTTTTTTATACCCCTTGGGAATTTCAAATTCGTCGGCTTTAATCCCTTTGGTCGACAGCGATTCGACCTCTATTTCGATTTCCATCAATGCCGTCGGATCGGATGGGCCTTTGCTCTCCGATTTGTCGCCCTTATCTTTCTTGCCGAATAATCCACCGAGGCCCTTCATGGCTTTGGCGGCTTCTTTCATTGCTTCCTGCTGTTCGGCCGCATCGCCGGAAGACTCGGCCTGGAGTCCGCCGGTAAATTTCATCGTTATTTTCTGTTTCATCGGAAAACCGTCGATTTCAGAGAATTGACTTTCCAACTCATCGGCGTCGAGATTCATCATGCCCAGCATGCTTTCCCACCCCTGCGAACCACTACCGTAACCCATTTTGGCGATAAGTTTCTTATTGGAAGCCAGGTATTCGTCATTACCTTTCCACTCTTTGGTGACCCACATCACATCATGGAAAACCACGCTGCCGGTGTCGCCGGTTTCTTTATTCTTGCCGTGCATGACCATATGAAGAATAATTTCGTCGCAATTATATCCTTTGAATTTATCGGTCTTGCCGGTTTTGTCGATGGAGAATTCCGGTTTGCCCATCTCGAAATCTCCGGCGTCGGGCATCTGGTCACCTCCACCGGACTGCTGCATCTGATCGCCCGCCGAAGCGGTCATCGCTTTCATTTGCTCAAACGTCATTTCGGTATAGCTTTTGGAACGGTGGTCGAGGTTCCAGACCAGGTCTTTATCCAGCCGCATGATAGAGGCGGTCTTGGTCTCCGGTCCGGAGAACATCGACATCATTGTTTTCATTTTCGAATCGATTTTTTGTTTGTCCCCGGAAATGTATGTCGTCGTGGTGCCCTCACTGGACATCATCCCGCCGAGCATGGTCGTAGTGAGTTTCTGTTTGACGGTGACATCGGCCGACGCGGTCGTTACAAACACCAGTATCCCCACAACCACGGTCACAATTGGGTAAATCCTGAAATTACGCATAACCGGCACTCCCATAGATAATTGGTTGACGTGATAGTCTACCACCGTTTCCCGGAGACCACCCACGGGTCTCATGTGACTATTGTTCTGGGTTTAGACGATTCAAGTCAATCGAATTGTGGTGTTTTCTTGCGGAATTCTCGCGGCTGGGCGGGCATAAAAAAACCGCCGGTGGATCGGGACGAATCCACCGGCGGCACTCTATGGGTTCCGAACAATCGCCCAATTAGAAGTTGCCGATTAAGCTGAATTTATGGTTCTCGCCGAGGAAATTCTCCGCCTCGGTGATATAAGCATAATCGAGCATAAACTGTTTGAATCTCAGGCCTGCGCCGATAGTGAACGCACCATCGTCGACACCGGCACGCAACGCTGTACCATAGTCCGCATTTTCGAACGTATGGGTAAATTCACCGCCCATCCGGAAGATGATGTCGCCGCGATGCTGTGTTTTCTGAATTTCAAACGGGAACATGAACCCTTCAAGCATATCGGGCTTGAGAGCCAGACCGAGCCGATAGTTGGCCGGCAGCCTGTCTTCGCCGATTTTTACCCCAAAATGCTGCCCGACGAAACCGAGGGTGGCTTCCTTGTGGAAGTCCCACTGCACACCGACATCCCCGCCGATACCGCTGTTGCCGTTACCGTCGAAGTCGTCAGTCAGGATCAACAGGTTGACACCCCAGCGGAAATTGCACGACATATTGGCATAGCTGAGGGTAAACGCATTCTGGGTGTAGTCGGCTGCGGTTTGGCCGGTCACCGGCACATTATCGATCCCCGCATTCATCCACGAGGCGCCGATGGCACCGAAGTCGAAATTTCCGGCGACAGCAACATAATTTTGTTTGCGGTCGTAGGACATATCGACCGAGAGCATCGAGGCAAATCCCCACTGCTGGATTTTGGCCAACCCGGCGGGGTTAAAAAAGCCGGATGTCGCATCGCCGGCGACCGCCACATAAGCGTTACCCAAAGCCCAGGCGCGGGCGCCAACGCCCGTGCGCAGGAAAGGAAACGCGTGGTTGTCTTCGGCCGATGCCGTAGCCGTCATTCCCACCAAAACAGCGGAGAAAACGCCGACGATTACCGCGATTTTCCGCCACGGAATCCTGGTCATTTCGGTTCTCTCCTTTTGCATAAGCTTCACTTTTTTTATACCAGGCCGGCGGGGGAAAATTCCCCCGCCGGTGGATTTTTCCCGTGGTGGATTAGTTGCCGTTAATCAGCGCGATCTTCAGTACGCTTGAGTAACTTTGTCCACCATTCTGGCCGGAGATGTGGCAGAGATACACACCTGCCGCAAGCATCTGGCAGTCCACTTTACCATCCCACTCAATCGTTCCGGCGCTGCTACCGACATACAGATTCTCAGCCAGGGTAACAACTTTTTGTCCGGCAAGGTCGTAGATCGTCACGTCGACCGTACCGCCGCTTGCATTGAGGTAGATGGTTGTTGTTTCGCCGGCCCACGGGTTGAACGGGTTCGGCTCGTTGCGGGCTTCATCACCCGTTTCGATACTCGAACCGCCCTTGACCGTGAATTCACGATAGATCGGATTGGCGGCGTTACCAACCAAGTCTTCCACGCCGTCATCCTGGTCGTAGTCGTACTGCCAGCCACCGAATTCACTGTGGTCTTCATCCCAGTGTTCGGAACGAAGTCCGTTGTAGATAACTGCACGAACCCGGCGATAATCCGCGATATGCGGGGTCAACTGGAAGCTGACATTGCCACTTGCGTCGTGAGTCATCCCGGTCGGGGTTTCGGTATAGAACCACCGATCGGCCGGCATCGACCATGGCGAGTTGTCGGTGTAGGATTCGGTGATGTCGTACAGATCGACAAACACTTTATCCCAATCGACACCGGCGCCTCCGTCGGTCACCTGGAAGGTGAACGTCGGGTTCTTGTCGACGTAGACTTCATCGTCGTCCATCACGACACCCGGAGGAGTACCGTCGACCATGAAGTCGAAGGTGGTTTCGCAACACGCACCCTGGTTGTTCTTGGCCTGGATGTAGACCGTATGCGTACCTTCCGCCAGCGATTCGTCATAAGCCCACCAACCGTCGCCGTAGTACCAGCCGTCGTATTCATCGTCGTCATAGTACCACGATACACAGGTCTCGATACGCAGCAGGCCGGAGACCGGATCGTAATAGGTGAAGAACCCTCTCGCCATTCGATTTTGGGCATAGACCGTATAGCCGTCAATCTGCACTACGATCGAGCTTGCATCGATATCGTCGTTGTTATCCGAGCCCTGGATGTTGGAGCGAACCAGCGCGAAGATAATCGGACACTGGTCGGTGTACCCGTTATTGAACGGTTCGATGTGGTCTTCCTCGACT
Organism: Candidatus Zixiibacteriota bacterium; assembly: GCA_024277855.1. Lineage (GTDB taxonomy): Bacteria > Zixibacteria > MSB-5A5 > WJJR01 > JAJRUJ01 > JAJRUJ01. Next base: position 5,798 of record JAJRUJ010000037.1, on the reverse strand, counting down.
GTCAGCGAGAAGCAATCGCACTGACCGCCGTCGGAAACGACCGCATACATCCCGTGCAGGTTTTTCGCCCAGAACTCAACAGTGTTGGTCTCGGCATTGAAGCCCTCAACACCACTGTTGACGAACACTTCGTCGTCCATCACCCACATACCATCATCAAAGTAAGCGATGGCGAGTTCGGACGGGTCGGGGGCACCGGATTCGTAACTGATCTTGATCTTGGCATACTTACCGTCGTTGAAGCCATTCGGCTGATAATCGGTAAGATAAACCGCCGTGACCATGCCCGGAGCATAACCCCAGACACGGAGATGGGCCTGATCAGGATGCGTGGTCGGCATATACGCAGGAATCATGTATGCGCCGTTGTCGTCATCAAGCGCGCCCGCGTCGATGCAAACCGATGCACCCATGTTCTCGTCGCTGGCGCAACCCGGGAAGCTGACCTCTTGATCAAGATGCCAGACAGTCAGGTTGGCCGACGTCAGATACGAAACTGCACCGTCGTGGAATGAATACCAGAAAGTACCCAAACCGCCGCCATAGATACTCGAGTGATTGAATGAGCCCTGCATTTGATTGGCGTCACTCGGGTTGGCGTAGAGCGGGATGTCCTGAGTATTAAGTTCCCAACCTTCGTCATAATCAGGTGCATAAACCCCGATCATGGCGTTCTTGACGTAGTCCATGGTGTTGTTAACATCGACCAGTCCAATATGATCAAAGGTCTGATCAACAATACCAACAGTCGCCCCGGAGGCGGCCGTCGGCGTAACACCACAATCGCCGTCGAGCGTCATCGTGAGAACCGGCTGCGCCTCGACATCGATGTCATACATGTAGTACTCATCAGAGCCGAGAGTATAGTGGTTGGATGACGGCACGGCGCGGAATTGATAATCGCCCGCGGTCAGGCCACACCAGTTCCAATCGGCCCACCAGAGGTTCCCATCGTTGTCGACATTGCCGCCAACGGTGATCCAGTCGCTGCCCGGGGCCTTCATCTCGAATTTCATCTTCTCGACATCACCGTCACAGGTGTAGCCGTAGATGCGATGCGATTCGCAGGTAGGACAGGAAGCGGTGTTCTCACCAAAACCGGCAATCCAGGCCACCGGGGGAGTCTTGTCGTAGATGCAAACCTCGACTTGCTCAGAAATGCTGATGTTGCCAACACAATCGGTAACCACCGCCCAGAGGCAGTAATTGCCTGGAGCCAAGCCCTTGGTATTCCAGTTGACTGTCGCGGTATTGCCCTCCATTTCCACCTCGACACCAAAGATCGGGTCGAGCGGGGAGTTGGTTCCGCAAGACGTAGAAGTCACCTTGCCCAGCGCTTCATCATATTCGCCGGTAGCAAAGAACTGGACATACTTGACGCCCGAGTTGAGATCGTCTCCGTCGTCAGCCGCGACAGCGGTGATGGAGATCGATTCGCCCTCGGTTACGTCAGCGCAAGTCTCCGGGGTCGGATCGCCATTAACTTCGGTGATCACCCCAGTCGGGTTGGTGTTATCGATCCAAACCGTGATCGCGTTCGAATGACATTCCATGCCGGAAGCGTCATACGAGAAGGCCGAGATCACGTAAGGTCCGTTGAGCCCGTTGGTATTCCAGGAGATGGCCCAGGTGTCAGCGGCATAACTATCGGTGCCGATTTCCACCCAGCCTTCTGCCGGATCATCCTCATCAGCCCAGATACCCGGAGCTTCAATGGTCTTGTAAGCAAAGACCACTTTCTCAATCGAGGTTTCCGAGGTGAGTGATTCGAGCATCAGATCAACGGTATTGCCAATGAACAGAACTTCGCCGTCATGGCCGGAACAACTCGGTTCCGGATCGGCCAGTACCAGTTGGCCGCAATCGTTGGCGACATGAACCGGGACACCGCAATTTCCGCCGGTAGCCCAGAGATAGTACAGGCCGTCGGTCAGTTCTTCGGTAGCCCAGGTGCCATTGGCAATCGCCACCTTGTCGGAGCCGTCTGCCTGCGTGCTATAGGCGAACGTAACCGTACCGCCGTCAAGCGAGACACCGGACAAAGGAACCGTGCCGGAGACGTAATCGCCATGTGCCGGCGAAGTCACGACAGCGTCGCCTTCGATAATGTAGACCAGTTCATCGTGGTACGCATTATTACCCAGCGCATCGTAGGCATACACCCGGACAGAACCGGTCCAGTAGCAATTGTGCAAGGTGACCAGGTTGGAATCAACCGGATCGAAGGAGAACTCGCACTCGGTGTCGGTGTATTCCGGACGTGAACCGTAGAGACCGCCGGTCACGACACCGTACTCGTAACTGATGATATCGCAATCGCCGCATGGTTCGGAGTCGACGGTAACGTCGAATTCCGTTCCGGCTGCAATCACGTTATCGGCTAACGTAAAGGTCGGTTCCTGGACTGAGTGATCGACGCGCAGATACATATCCGCCGCATCGGTGACGTCAAAGGTAAAGTCGCCAAATGACGAACTCAATTCAGCGCGCACCTTGTAAACGCCCTCATCCCAGGTACTGAAATTATATGTCAACGTTGCCACACCACCGGAGACCGAAGCCGCACCGAGGTAGGTATAGCGATCGAAGACATCGGAATGCGCGTCATACGCAGCATAGAAATAGATGGTGTTGACGGGACCTTCAGTTGAGCCCGTGAAGGTGATCGAACCGTCAACCGCTACCATGTCGCAAACCATTACAGGATCGTCCACGTCGATAACGACGGAAACGTCCTCGCCGATGGTGATAGTCCAGGTTGTTGATGTTGCTTCGCCGCAACAGGCGTCGCCGGCAACAACATAAACGCTGTAAGCGCCAAGGGCGTACCCTTCGGTATCCCAGTCGAATTGGTACGTGCCGTCTTCGGTGACAGTCATCGTATCGGCATAGACGTCCAGGCCGGTGGCGTTGTACTGCACGTACATCGTCAGGAAGGCCAGGCCGCATTCTTTGTCGGCGCTGCCGGCATCGCCGGCTTCAACGATGATCGGCACAACGTCGCCGGACTTGGCTGTTGAGGTCGGCTGAGTATCGATGTGGTCATCACCCACTTGAACAACTTCGACGCTCGGGTCGGTGTTATCCACGAAGACACGCACCCGATCCGACGCGACAGTGACGCCGCTTTCCACTTCCACTTCCGCCCAAACATCGTACCAACCGGTCGAGATGCTCAGGGTCCATGGAGCGGTGAACACGTCTTCAATCGAGTATTCATCGTTGCCGATGGTACCGGTCGACATCGTGAGAGCGTTCTGATAATAGAACGTCACCATGGTGATCGGGTTGTAGGCATCAGCCGCAATAGCTTCGGCCTCAACCGTCATCGGGCAACCGAGAACGTCGTCGACCACCGGATTGAGCAGAGTAATCGTCGGCAGACCGCAGGACAAATAAACGGTCTTGACGTAGAGATTCGTCTGCTCGTTACCGGCATAGTCATAGGCCTTAACGGTTAACTCATACGCGCCGTTGGCCAGGCCAAGAGCATGCGGATACCAGTAGACCGCCAGGTCGCCGGTCGTACCGGTGCCGCCGGCTTCGGTTGAATCAAAAGCGATCCAATCGCCGCCGACCGGACGATAGTAGAATACGGCTTTCTTGAAGGACTCATTCAGGAATGTCCGGGCAACGACTTCGATACCGCCGCCGTTGTCGTTGAGATCGTCATGATCCTGGCAGAAGACCGAGTTATTGTCCGGGCTGATGATGATCGCCTCTGTCTCATCGATATCGAGGAGATAGAGAGTGATGCAGTTTTCGGTATACTCGCCGCAGGCGTTGTAGGCTCGAACATGCAACACATGGGTCTGATAACCGTTGACCACATCAATAAACGGCACATCGGTCGCCGGGTTGAAGACAAGATTATCGGTTACATGTTCGCCTTCATTGATGGCGAGGACTTTATATTCGCCGCCTTCGTCGTTGAAACCTTCGTCGCAATCACAACTTGCGTCGTTACCATCCCAGAGAGACCACTCAACGCGAACGATCTCATCTTCGATCTGGAACGGGAAGATTTTCGCCTGAACGGTGATATCTTGACCGTATTGCGCCCAAGCCCAACCCCGCGGGTCGGAAAGTTCGCAACTGGTGTTCGGCTGAACGATTTCCTGGCCATTGACACTGGTCCAGACGGTATCGATGTAGATTTCAGCCGCAAACTGGACGACGTAGAAACTCGCGGCATCACAGTTGGCAACATCGAACGTACCGGCGTCGAATTCGCCGTCACCGTCGTAGTCGTAAGACACCAGGCCAGTAGTAGTAGTCGCGATCACGCGGAAGTCATACGATACGTTCGGATCGAGACTCGTCACACTGACACCGTCCCAACGCCAGAAGGTAGAGTTAGTCGCCGGCGAGCCATTGCCGAGACTGGTCCAACTGGAGAAGAGATCCGGATCGGTGGAGAGCTTGCGATACAAGGTGACTGTTTCGATGTCGTCGATATTGTTCTGAGCAAAATCGAGCGACGCTGTGAAAGTAATGTCACTGCCGTTCAAAGTCGGCGTGCCCATATAGTCACAGTAATCGTCGGTCGTCAGACACATCGGCGGAGTATCGACGTCGACACACAACTGCCGGCAGGCAGTAGTGTAGATATTACCCTGGTCATCGTAGACCCGTGCGCGAATATAAATAATCGCACCGGATTCAGTGATGTAAGCCAGGTCTTCACCGTTGTACCAGTCAGTATAGTAGTAAGCCGGACCATCAGCGATTTTCGGAGCTGCATCGCCCTCAAATGCCGGGCCTTCAACGATGCCGAAGTTATTCCAACCTTCGTCACCCTCAGTGCAGGCCTCCGACCAATCGAAGTCGATCTTGGTCACACCGTCCGGATCGATACAGTTACCGAACCAGTCGATGTAAACGCCGATTTCAATCGTGTCGTCGGTGGTCAGTGAGCGATGGATACATTTGCCGTCGACCGGCGAAGGCATCCAGGCACACGGGGCCTGGTCATCCGGAACACAAAGCAATACCGAGTAGGATGCATATGCGCCGGTGGCGTCCCAAACCTCGATCCACAATGTCGCTTCACCTTTCGGGAAGTTGGTTGCGTCGAGGTTGAAATTAAACAGCGAATCGAGGTCTTCACCATAGAAGACGACGTCACCGCTCGGTCCAACTTCCGGACCGGTAGGAATACCAATGTTGACCGTGGCCACCGCCTTAAACGGAGCAATGCCGCCGCCATACGCCTGTACCGCAACGTCATTGGTCGCGCCGGAAACGGAGAAACCAACCGCGTCGCCGCAGTATGGTTGCGCGATCGGCAGGTCGTCGTTGACGGTATTGATCACGACGTCGAAGTCGATTTCACACCAGGTCAACGTGAAGACCGGATCGCAATCGACCAGCGCCGAATCGTTGGTGTTGGCATTGCCGGTCTGGTCGACTGTGCGAATAATGATTTCGATATCCGTACAGGCGTCTTCCGGGACGAGATCGTCAAGCGCTCCGTCATCCAGCGGAATCGGGAAAACAATTTCGCCCGGCCCGGGACCGGTGATTGCATCGGAAATCTGCGCCCAATCACCGGGATTGCCGTCACCGCGGTCGGCCATCCGGCCCATCGCCCAGACGGTTTCCACGTCGTTGGACATGTCATCGACCGGATGGACGAAGATGGTCGGCACAGTGGCCGTACCATACACGCCGCCCGGTTCGGGCTGGAAGACGCACATTTCCGGCGGGGTGCCGTCAGATTCGCAAGCCACCGGGAAAGGATGTACGCGTTCCCAGTTGCCGCAATCGTCGACAGTCCACACGTCGAATTTGTACAC
>JAJRUJ010000036.1 GCA_024277855.1 Candidatus Zixiibacteriota bacterium | reverse complement strand
TTCCGATTTTGTTCCTTACCGCACGTGACCGGCAGGACGACCGGGTCGATGGTTTGTTGGCCGGGGCCGACGATTACCTGACCAAACCATTCAATTTGCGCGAATTATTGCTCCGGGTTGCGGCCATTTTCCGCCGGCAGGTCTGGTATTCGACGGAGACGATGAAAAACGACCGCTACGAATTTGGCGAGAACTGGGTCGATTTCAAGTCGTATCGGGTAAAGGGAACCGGGGGAGAACAGGAACTCTCGCCTCGTGAATGTATGATTATGAAATTTCTGGCCGAACATGCCGACAAAGTCGTCACGCGCGATATGATTCTCGATGCGGTCTGGGGCTACAATGTCTATCCCTCATCGCGCACCGTCGATAATTTCATTGTCCGACTACGCAAAGTGTTCGAGCCAACGCCCAACAAACCCCGCTATATCCATACTGTCCGTGGCGCGGGCTATAAATTTACCCCGGCAGGAGTGCAGGATGGCCCAGAGTAATTTCATCAATGCGGCGTTCGGTCGTAAACACGAGCATATTCCGATCTGGATCATGCGCCAGGCCGGACGATACCTGCCGGAATACCAGGCGGTACGGAAGACCGCCTCGTTTCTTGATATCTGCCGTTCACCTGAATTGATTGCCGAGGTTACCAGCCAGCCGATCGAGATTTTCGGCTTTGATGCTGCCATCGTGTTTTCCGATATCCTCCTGCCGCTGGAACCGCTGGGCTTGACTGTCGATTTTACCGACCACGGGCCGCGTCTGAGTCCGCCGATTACCCTGCCGGAAGATATCGACAAACTGCAACGGTATGACCCGGCGTCGGTGATGTCCTATGTTCTCGATGGTATCCGCGCGACCAAGAAACGTCTCGGCCCACAGGTGCCGCTGCTGGGTTTTTGTGGTTCCCCGCTGACTCTGGCCTACTATGCCATTGAAGGCGGCAGCGGCGGTAACGGGAGCGCGTTCAAACGGTTTATCTACCAGTATCCGGAAGCAACCGACCGGCTGTTGTCCCTTTTAGCCGAGGTTACCGGCGAATACTTAAAAGCGCAGATTAGCGCCGGGGCCGATGCTATCCAGCTTTTCGACAGCCGGGGCGGCATTTTGACCATTGAAGATTACCAGCGCTATTCGCTCAAATCATCCCGGCGTGTGTTTGAAATCTGCCGGGCCGACGGCGTTCCCTGCATTTTTTATCTGGAAAATTGCGTGCCCTATCTCAAATCGCTCGCCGCACTCGATTGCGAGGTGGTCAGTATTGACTGGCGCACCGACATACCGCAGGCGATGAAAACTCTGCCGGGCAAGACGGTCCAGGGTAACCTCGATCCGTTTCTTACACTCACCTCCCCGGAAATTCTGCGCGAGCGAACGATGCGACTGCTCGATTCGGTTGGCGGGAAAGACAATTTTATCTTCAATCTTGGTGGCGGTATTCTACCGCAAACGCCGGTGGAAAACGTACACCTTCTGGTGGAATTGGTCCATGAATACCAACACTGACAAACACACATCCACAATCAGCCGCAAACTGGTGCGCAAATACGACCGGCCGGGACCGCGCTATACCAGCTACCCGACCGTCCCCGAGTGGACCAAAGATTTTACCCCCGCCGATTATCTTGCGGCACTCCGTCGGGCCGGGAAAAGCAGCGACCCGCTGTCTTTGTATATCCATATCCCCTTTTGTAAAAAGCGTTGCCATTTCTGCGGCTGTACGACCTTTATCAATCACGCGGAAGACGCTCCGGAGCGCTATCTCGAGACCATTGCCGCCGAGCTGGCTCTCGTCGGTCGTGAACTGGGCCAGCGCAACACGCTGGCTCAGCTGCATTGGGGCGGCGGCACGCCAACTTATTTAAATCTCAAACAACTGCGTAAGTTGTACACTTCAATTGCTGAACATTTCACATTTCAGGACGGTGCCGAAATTGCCATCGAGGTCGACCCCCGCGTAACCACGTTTGCGCAATTGGAGATGTTGGCCTCGGTCGGTTTCAACCGGCTTTCGATGGGTGTGCAGGATTTCGATACCCAGGTGCAGACGGCAATCGGCCGGGGCCAAACTCGCGAACAAACCGTGGCCTTAATCGAGGGCTGGCGTAAACTTGGTCTCGGCGGCATTAATATCGACTTGGTTTATGGTCTCCCTTTTCAGCGGCCCGAGCAGTTTGGTCAGACAGTCGACCAGGTCATCGAACTCGACGCTGACCGCGTTGCTGTCTACAGCTACGCCCATCTCCCCGATTTCCGGCCCAACCAGGTCAACATTGACCAATCCGCGTTACCGGACGCCGAGGCAAAATTCGAATTGTTCGTTACTGCTGTCGAGCGGTTCCTCGCGGCGGGTTATGTCCAGATCGGCATGGATCATTTCGCCAAACCCGACGAAGAACTCGCCCGGTCGCAGCGCAACGGCCGGCTGTTCCGCAATTTTATGGGCTATACCAGCAAACTCACCAGCGACATGATCGGCGTCGGGCTATCGGCGATCGGTGATCTCGCCGGCTGTTTTACGCAGAACGATTCGACTTTCGACGGTTATCTGGCGGCAATCGATCAGGGCAAACCGGCGACATTCCGTGGTCTCCGGTTGACCGAGGATGATAAAGTCCGCCGCTGGACGATTATGAACATCATGTGCAATTTCCAGCTCGACTTCGCTCGTTTCCATGAGACATTCGGCGTCAATTACCATGAGTATTATGCCGCCGAAGATGCCGAACTTGCGGGTTTCATTGCCGATGGATTGCTCGAACACACCGCGACCGGGCTGCGAGTACTGCCGCCGGGCTGGATTCTGGTACGTAATATCGCCATGGTATTCGATCCATACTTGCGGCGGAAACGTGACGGCAAGGCGCCGCAATTTTCACGAACGATCTGATCGGGGCCGCACTCCGTGATCGATACATTAACTGCCGATAAACGATATACCGCTGCTCCCGCCGGCTCGATCAATTTCGGTGATGAAAAGTGGGCGATCCTGCTTTTGAACATGGGCGGACCGCAAACTCTCGATGATGTCGATGACTATCTGTACAATATCTTCACCGATCCGGTAATTATCGAATTGCCGCTCTCCCGTTTTTTGCAAAAACCGCTGGCCCGGATGATTTGTAAAAAACGTGCCCCGCTGGTCAAAAAACAATATCAGGCGATCGGTGGCGGTTCACCGCTTTTACAATGGACCGAACTGACCGGGGAGGGGCTTCAGCGGATTTTGCACGAGTCATATCCGCAACTGTCGGTCTATGTTGGGATGCGTTACACCCCGCCGGAAATCCAAAAGCAGATGGAATCCATCGCCGCCGTGGGCTGTCGTCATGTCCTCTTGCTGCCGCTCTATCCGCAATATTGCAAAGCGACCACCGGCACCGCGATCGGGGAGGTTTGCCGCTGGCTGAAAAAATCATCGGCCGAGCTTTCTGTTTCACTGGTCCACGACTGGCATGATCATCCGGCTTATCTCAAGCTCCTGCGCGAGAATATCACCGCCGCGCTGAACAAAACCGACGGCAAACAAAAATCCAAAGTTCTTTTTTCCGCTCATTCGCTCCCGGATAAGCTGGTCAGGCAAGGCGATCCGTATGTCGACCAGGTCAGACAAACCGTCGCGTTTGCCGGGGCGGGCTTCGACTACGAACTCAGTTTCCAATCGCGTTCCGGACCGGTAAAATGGGTGGGACCACAGACAGCCGAGACTATCAAACGGCTGGGTAAAGAGGGTGTCCGCGAGCTGGTGATTGTGCCGGTCAGTTTTGTTTCTGACCATATCGAGACGATGTATGAGATCGATGTCAAGTTGCGTCGCCTGGCCGAATTATCCGGCATCGAAAAATTTGTGCGGACCGATTCGTTCAACGACGATCCCCGCTTTATCCACCTGCTGGCCGACCTGGTTCGGCAGAAAATCACGGTCAAAGCGGGGCAGACTACGTGAAGAAAATTGCGATCATCGGCGGCGGAATTTCCGGTCTCTCCGCATTGCATTCCATTCGCACCGGGCCATTGGCCGACTGCGATGTTCGTCTCTATGAGAAATCCGACCGGCTGGGCGGCACGATCGGCACCGACCGCGAACTGGGCTTTGTCTCTGACTGGGGGCCTAACGGCTTTCTCGACAAAATCCCCCTGACTTTGCAATTAGTCGAGCAATTAGGATTGACCGACCAACTCGATCCGGCCGATCCCAGCGCCGAAAACCGCTTCATCTATCGAAATAAGAAACTCCACGCGATTTCGGCCTCGCCGCTCAAATTTTTGGCCTCGCCCTTGTTGTCGCTCAAAGGCCGTCTGCGTTTGATTGTCGAACCGTTGATCAAAGCCAAGACCGACGATTCCGACGAGTCAATTTATGATTTTGCCCGGCGGCGGATTGGGCCGGAGGCCGCCGATACGTTGATCGGTCCGATGGTCTCCGGGATTTTCGGCGGTGATGCCCGTGAACTATCATTGAAATCCTGCTTTCCGGTAATGGTCGAAATGGAGAGTCAATACGGCTCGCTTTTCAAAGCGATGATCGCAAAGAAAAAAGCCAAAAAAGGCGGCGGTCCGGCCGGGCCGTCGGGACGGTTGACTTCTTTTAAAAACGGCCTGTATACCCTGATCGAACGGTTCGGCGAGCTCTACGCCCAAAACATCGAAACCGGCAAAGCAACTACGACCATCACCAAAACCGACACCGGCTATCGAATCACCTTCGCCGACGGGTCAACTGCCGACGCCGACGCGGTTATCTGCGCCGCTCCGGCTTTCGCGGCGGGGGAGATGGTCGGTTCGCTCGATTCATCCCTATCCGATTTACTCAACTCGATTCCGTATGCGTCGATCTCGGTTGTCTGTCTGGGGTACCCGTGCGACAAAATTTCCCATCCGCTTGGCGGTTTCGGCTTCTTAGTCCCGCGCACCGAGGGCAAACGGATTCTCGGTTCGATCTGGACCTCGGCGATTTTCGGCGGCCGTTCCCCGGACGGCATGGTGCAAGTGCGCGCGATGATCGGCGGCGCGACCGACCCCGGCGCGGTCAATCTCTCGGACGGCGAACTTTTGGATATTATTTTTGCCGAACTTGATGAGATTATCGGCACTACCGGCCGACCGTCGTATGTAAAGATCTATCGCTACACCGAAGGTATCCCCCAATTTGTCATCGGCCACTCCAAAAAAATCGCCCGGCTGAACGAATTTGAACACACCTACCCCGGCCTCTTCTTCGCGGGCAATGCTTACGAAGGCGTCGGACTAAATGACTGTGTTCTCCGCGCCAACTCCGTCGTCACCCGCCTTGCCGACATGCGGGGATAGATTCACTCCACCAGCTAAGTGAGTACGCTGTGTTTTGATTTATTTGTCGCGTTCCTGGAGAACGTGGGCGGGGCAAGCCCCGCCCCTACGGCCCACACGGATAGTCGGCAGTGTGGCCCATCTTTCAGATGAGTTTCTTCAGTCAGCAACGCACTGCGGCGCGTTCGATTGTCGCACCGGTGATCTGTTCTCGCCAGAAATAGCTGTCCTCAACAAATGGCAGCCAAACTAATCTGGCGGAAGGAATATCAAGCGGTTCGCCGCCTGCTGCTTTTGCCTCATACGAGTGATACCCGCGCAGCGATTTGGCCGCATTGGTCAGCGGGATCATCCAGCCGGCGGCCATTGCCGGTGAGATTGTAACATCCACGAAAGAATACTTGCCGGTTGGCTGTTCGGTGAAATCGAAGATATCGTTGCGACGGTTATAATGGTTGACCAGCCGGAGAAGCCGCGCCGGGTTGGAAACATCGAAAGCCGGAACATAAAACACATCTTTGCGAAACCCGGTCAGATTGAATGATTTGAACAGTTCGTCTTTGTGCGGCCAGTTCTCGGCAGCCAGGTCAATCACCCAGAACGGGAACAGCGAATGTTCGCCCTCAAGCCGCGCGGGAACGTGGACGTCAAGTTGTTGATACCCCGTCCTTTCCTCGACCCACAACCGCCGGCAGTTCCCGCAATAGAAAGTCACCGAGCGTTCGCTGTCGGGGAGGTCATCCCCGCAGTTGGGGCAGCGGTGCGGAATGATCTGCACCGGGCTGGATGTTGCCAAAACCGCGGTTTGTTCCGGTATCGGGAACTCGTCCTGCTAGATCGAGAGTACGCGTTTGGCGAGTGGATCGAATTTGGCGACCTGTCGTCCGGACTGGTTGGTGAATTCGGCGATCCAAAGGGGGAAATAGATCAGCGAGGACTCGACCCCGATTGTAGTCAGATCGATTTGCGAGCCGGGTGGCGCGGTGTTGACCGCCGAGGAAATCGCCGTTTCTTCGAAACGATCAGCGGCGGCATCCTGATCCATTGTCGATCGGATCAGATGCGCGGTTTCGAGGAATTCCCGGTTGACCGGAGTCAGTGTAAGTACCTGGGCGCGTACCCCGAGGGAGGCAATTCCCCAATTGGTTTGTGGGTCGCCGGAGCAGGTGATTTCTCTTTCGATGATTTTTACCTCGGCGCGCGGTTGTTCACCACCGGCGGCGTTCTCGTCGGCTGTCGTCATAAAATTAAAACTCGCCGATGGCGGGTTGTCGATGATGGTGAAAACTGTCCCGGTCACCCGCCAGAAAGGGATGTACAGTTTAGTGATCTTGCTCCAGCGAGAAACCAGCGGTTGCTTGATCTTTTTGAGATGACGCTCGATTAAGAATTTCACTTCGCGCCGGACCAGATCGTCGGCCAGGTAATATTTGGCCATCCCCTCGCGGCATACCTTGAGCGCCGAGGCACAATGCGGACAGCGCACGGCGTGGCCGGCCTGGTCGATTTCGAGCGCCCCGCCGCAGAAACAGCAGGTTACACCAAGTTTGAACCCCGGCCGGTTATTCATTGTCCAGCTTCGTACCGCAACGGGTGCAGAACTTCGTTCCCGCCGGGAGAACCTTGTTGCATTCGCTGCAATGCAACGACTCGGCCAATTTATGCCCGCACTGCAAGCAGTAAATGGCATCGGCGGGAAGTTCGGCCGAGCATTCGCCGCAACGGTTAACCGTAATCATCTGGTGGCCGCATTTGTAGCAGAAGCGCGATTCCTCAGGCGTGTCGGCGCCGCAGGCGGAGCAGGTTACCGTAGGCAGCGATTCCAGCTTGAAATCGGTCTGTTCGGGGGCGAGCGCCTTGGACATCATCATCGGCGCCATCAGTCCCACACCCGCGCCAAGGCCGATTCCGGCACCGGCGCCGGCATACCCGCCCGCACTGCCCGAGCCGAAGGCCTTGGCCATACCGAATTTGAGGAATTTGTCCAGATCGCCGACAGCATTCATCCCCGCTCGCTCATCGATCATTTTCTGAACTTCATCGGGCGGGGTGATCGAGGTAATATAAAAGTCGATCAATTCGAGGCCATATTTTTCGAATTCCTCAGAGATCAGGCCCTTGATTTGTTCGGCCAACTCGGTGTACTGGGCCGGAAGATCGAGGATCGTTTTCAGATTTTCGCCGAACATATCGTTGATCCGGGACATGATGACATCGCGGAGGTAGTCCGCGATGTCCTGGGTGGTGTAGAGTGCCTGATGCCCGACCATCCGGTTAAGAAAAACCAGCGGTTCTTTGATCTGGCAGGTATAGGCGCCGTGCCCGCGTAACCGGATCAGGCCGAATTCGCTGTCACGGAAAGCCACCGGATCGCGGGTTCCCCACTTGAGGTCGGTGAAAACCTTATGATTGAGGAAATAGACCTCGGCCCGGAAGGGAGATTTAAATCCCCAGGGGATCGAAAGCAGTCTGGTCAGAATCGGGATGTTCAGGGTGGTCAGGGTATGCCGCCCGGGGGCGAGAATGTCGCAGGCCCGGCCGTTGGAGAAAAAGACTGCCGTCTGGGACTCGCGAACGATCAACTGCGCGCCCAGTTTGATATCCAGCGACCCCTCTTCGGGGATCCGGTGGATCATGTCGTTGGAATTGAGGTCTACCCATTCGACAACTTCAAGCATGATTCCCATGTTTTCTCCTTTTTCGCGGTATAGGAGAGTTATCGGCAAAGTTGTGCGGTGGGTGAAGTTTATCGGCAAGGCGGAGCACCTGTTGAGCAGATAATCGCTTGTGTAGAGGCCAGGCTTACCCCGCCTGTGCTTAGGCGGGCCTGGCCCCTATGGATTTTGTAATTACGAAGAAATAAACCGGGCGATTTACGGGTTTTTCTGGATATTTTGGAACAAAATGGTTAATTACACGTAATGTGTAATATGTGACATAGGGGGTGTATTATGATTGTTCAGACCACACGTAAGTCAGTCGAACGTAAAGTAAAACAGGAATTTATCCTCGCCGAAGCGCGGAAGTTGTTTGCGGCCAAAGGGGTCGAAAACACCAGTATGGATGATATCGCCGCCGCCGCCGAATATACCCGCCGGACCCTTTACGCATACTTTAAAAGTCGGGATGAAATCTGCCTGAGAGTCCTGATGGAGGACAATATCGGCCGCTGGGAGATGCAGAAAAGGGCCATTGCCCGGGTGGAATCCGGGCTGGACAAGCTCTGTGCCTGGGCGGTTTCCTTGTACCTGTATGCACGCGAGAATCCGCAGGCGATGCGGTTGCAACTGTATTGGGATTTTCATGGGGTTGAACGGGAACGAATCGACCCGGCAACATTTGCCTCGTTCGAACAGATTAATGACGAGCTGGCCGACGGTTTGCGGGAGATTTTTCGGCTGGGGGTGGCCGACGGGTCTTTACGCCCCGATTTGAAGATCGACCTGTGTATCAGCCAGTTTCTCTATTCACTGCGCAGTATTGTCAATCGTGCCCTCTCGCCGGCCTACTCGTTCGCTTCATTTGAATCTGATGATTATGTCTCGAATTTTCTGGAAATTTTCACCCGTGGTATCCGCAACGAATAAGGAGTTTCACATGGTTTTCACCAAACTGTTCTCCGCAGACCCGGCTCCTGCGGTTCTAAGGAACGCAATGACGCAAATCATTTGCCTGCTCCTGACCTGGTCTTCTCAACTGTGGTTGCAAGATAACCTGTTTCCCCGACCGCTTCGCGGAGGGCTTCCGGCTTTAAGGCGGTGTCGGCGGTTACCGTGGCGCTCCCGTTCTTATAACTCACCTTGGCGCTCTTGACTCCGGGCACCTTCAGTAAGTTTGCCCTGATGTGTGAGGCGCATCCGTCGCAGGTCATACCCTCTATTCCCACGTCCCACTGAACCAGAGCGGTCAACCATCCCTTGTAGCCGGTTTTTGAGATCGCCGCCAGAATGGCTTCATTCGAAACTTCTGCGTCCTGCTTGATCCCGAGCAAGGCCTCGGCTTTTTCGTAGCTAACCTCGGCCCCGGCTACTCCGGGGACTTCGAGCAAGGTTTTCTCAATAGTTGCTTCGGATGCCTTGCCGGTCATACCGTCGACCATCACGACAACCTTTTTGAGGTCTTCTCGCGAAGCAAGACCGCTATTGCCGCCAAGGAGCGCTCCCACGTAGTTGGGGAAAAATGTAAACGCCAGAACAACTGCGGCCGCAACCCAAAGCATCCCCTTGTTCAGCTTCTTGAGCGTAAACCCTTTGCTGTTCCCCGGCGGACAATAATTGCCCGATCCCGTCCCTTGAGCAGGTGCCGAACAACATGACGTCCCGTCCGTCGATGATGTTTCACCTGCACACTGCACTGCAACCCCGGGTTTCCGGTAGGTCAGGTAAAACGCAATGCCTAACAGCAGGAAAGCGAGAGGCAGGAACACGGGACGCCATTGTTCAAATGTGGCCGCAATAGTGCCGCCGGAAATACCCAATACAAGCAATGACAAGGGGAGCCAGCAGCAAGCCGACGATGCTATGGCCGCAATAACAGAAGTACCGGTTGCCCACGCCCCGCCCCTTTGCTGTAGAGATTTCGTGTTTATGATGCGCTCCCTTCTTTCAGAGCCAGTTCGATCATTTGACGCGGGGGAGTTCCCGACTCCCCGTATCGCCGTCACCCGAAGACAAAACCTGTCTGGCTTCGTGCCGCCGGATCGATATCCACACCGTTGATCTGGATGGTCGGCGAACCGAAAAACCTCAGGTTTTGGGCATCATCCATATTTTTGACTTCAACTAAAGTGATGCCGGCATCAACGTTTTGTTCGGATACTATTTGTTGCACAAGTTCGTACGCCAATGGGGCGTTCTGGCACCCATGTAAATGCAGCACGTCTATTTTCATCGCCGCATCTCCTGTTCTTTGAACTCCTCGTTCTTCTCGCGCCCGGGAGTAATTTGCGGCCAACTCCCCGGTAACTTATTGGAGTATACGGCTTAAACCCGAGTTCAAGGTTTGGCGTTTTTTGGCGGAAATTTGTTTTGCCCGGTTTTTTTCTTTGGAGGAATTGAGGACAATGAAGTCAGACTTTCGAGGACGGGGCATTCTTCACCGCTCTCCACCTGTTGGCATGCCTCAAGGAAGGTGAGTAGTATCCGTCTGACACCGCCCAGAGCCGCCATTTGTGCCTCGACATCTTTTAGCCGATGTTCAATAACGGAACGAACCTTCGCGCACGCTTTTTGTGAACCGTCGCGAAAACGCAGGAGGGCCTTGATATCTTTCAGCGAGAAACCGGCTGATTGTGCTTCCTTTATAAAGGAGAGCCGTTCAAAGGAAGTGAGATCATATAAACGATAATCTCCGGCACTTCGTTTTATCGGGCGTAACAGTCCCAGCCGTTCATAGTACCGGATCGATGAGGTAGAGGCCCCTGCTTTTTTCGCCAGTTGTCCAATGGTGAAAGGAGACGACATACAGAGATTATACGTCCGGGTCAGTCAAATACCAAGAGTCATCACAAGGCGGACGGCGCGTCTCCTGCCATTAAAATAAATCGTGGCCGAGGTCCCGGTCGCCACTTATACTCATCACCGGGCCTTTCGTGCAACTGTTTGTCGGATAAAACCTGATGGCCTCCACGTTTATTTCACGGATGTACCGACAAGGCATGACCCCTAATGATCAATGCGCAAATTCGGCATCCAGCGTGTCCGACGGCCACTGCGGCAGGCGGAATTGCTCCGGCCGATTGACCACTACCGTCCGCCGCCATGATTCCGGGTAGCCCCGTTCCTCGGGACGCCCTTTTTCGTTTTTTACATACCCGTCGTTATACTTGCAAATCAAAAACTCACCCAACTCCCGCCAGCGGTCGACCACATTCTCTGCGTGATAAACCGAATAGTCGGTCAGGTACCCGGCGAGCTGTTCGGGATTGTTCTCCGCCAATTCCAGCGCCGTTTGTTCAATCACCGGTTGGAGCTTAAGGTAATCCCCTTCCAGCTCCCGCTGTAGTTTCTGGATGTCTTCTTTCATATACGAGTATTTCAGATTGGCGAAATTGGCGACAAAGTTGAATACCCACCAAGCCGACTCCCAGGAGAATTTTTGCATAGTCCCGATCGTATACGCGCGGGGGAGATCGATAATCCCGCAATACAGCGGCGACCAGACCGTGAAATAGGTGTCGTCGACGCCATACCAGTACACCCCGCCGATCGGGTCGGGCAGCCAAGATCGCGATTGCGAGATAAATGAGAACGCGGTTTGCTGGGTCGAGATCGGTCGTTCCCAGATATATTTCACCGAATCGACTGACCAATCCATCGGCCGCCAGCGGTTGGGCGTGCCATACGGCCCGGCGTCGACTCCGACGGTCATATCGTAGGGCGTCCCTTCATAGTGATCGCGCATGATCGCCATCACGTCAGAAAGCGAGAGTTTTTCATCCGGCTTGATCCAGAGGGGATAGGGGTCGGCCCCGAGGACACCGCGATGGTAGTCCGGTGGAAAATCCTGCGAGGGCGCCGCCCGGCGGAACATGCTCCAAACCCTCGTGGCGGAATAGCGGAGATTTTTCGGTGTGGCCGGACAATACGCGTCACAGAACCGGAATTCTTTCCCCGACTCCGGGTCGTAATATCCTTTCTCCACCGCCAACGAAATCACCTTGTCCGAATATAGGCAGTTGTCCGGATCGTCCAGCGGAAACGAGCCGATCCGCGCCTTGTTCGCATGACCGGTGATATACCCGTCAGGCACTTTCAACGCCACCCAGACCGCGCCCTCACCGCCCTCACCGGGCCCGATCATTTCCATATACCAGACTTCGCGCGGGTCGGCGATTGAGAATGATTCGCCGGTGCTGCGGTAGCCGTATTTTTCTGCCAGCCCGGTCATCACCGTTATCGCCTCCCGCGCGGTTTTCGCCCGTTGCAGGGCCAGTTCGATCAAATCAAAATAATGCAGCATCCCGGATTTATTTTGCAACTCCTCCCGACCGCCAAATGTCGTCTCGCCGATCGCCAGTTGATGTTCGTTCATCATTCCGACGACTGCATAGGTATGCTCGACCTGGTCGATCACCCCCCGCACTTTTCCGCTCCAGTCCTTGATCACCAGCGTGTCGCCGAGTCGATAGTCGGCGGCGGGAGAACGTTCGAGATGGGGATGGAATTCTCCGTCACAGGTGTAGGTAATCATCGTCGAGCCATCCACCGACGCCCCTGAAGTCACCAAAAAATTGCTGCAGGCCGCTGCCGGCGAAACCGCCAGACAGGCAATTAACCCTGCGCCAAGTATCGTCAAGATATTCCGACAAAACCTATAAGCCATGCTTGTCCTCCCTGTGGCTGGATGGTTGTACGTAAACTACACAATCGCGTATCAAAAGCCAACCGTCCATACCCGGAATTCTCAATTTATGATATCACCGAAGACGTCAAGGTTTCTCGTAGGACAGGTTGGTGTGGCCCTGACCAATGGGGTTTTCTCGAAAACCCCGCGGTCAGGGTTTATAGGCGCGTTTCTCAGCGTTGCTGTCTTCGAATTGTATTTCATCTATCGAGATCGGCCAATCCGTCAGCCCAGTCCGCGCCTTTGTATAGTACCACAACCAATCTATCATCATAGCGTAATCCCAGATTCTGAATCAATCTTTAGGCCGAACGGCATCATCGGTCAACAATTGCCGCCGGCGATAGCAGGAGAAAGTCAAAAAGTGTGCATGGCCGAAATCACAGCACAATTCCAGTCACAAAAAACAACCCAACTATGACTGCCACCGGTCGGGTGGTCCGCCTTTCAGTTTGTCCGCTATGGCGGGGTGGGCTTCCTCTCATCATCTTGGCTCCGGCGTCCCTCAGCCCCTACAATCAACAAAAGTATTTTTCTCTGTCAATCGACTATAAGTTCCTCGGAATCAATATAAGGGACTTTTCTTCTTCCGGCCAGTGCCAGGATTTTCCCGACAACAAGTCCCGATATAATCGCCAGCACGGCGGTGATGAGGATTCCCTTGATTTGTGCTCCCATGCTGATGCCATCAACGGCAATCAGGGCAGCAAGACCGCCGAACAATCCCGGCAAACCATGAAGGTGCAAAACTCCGCACGTATCGATTTTCTTGATTGCCGCCTGGAAACGGCTTTGGATGACGGCGAACCCGACGGTGGACAGCGCGCCGGCGAAAAGCCCGATCATCAGTGCAATGGTTGGCGAAACTTTATCACACGTCGAGCCGATCGCCACTCCACCGGCCAACGCGGCATTGGCGATATCGGCGATGGAAACTTTCCCGCGCAGTTTCAACGAGGTGATGTAGGTTGCCAATGTCGAACCACATAAGGCAAAAATGACATTGACGATGGTCAGGGGGATATCTTTGGGGGCGACAAGAGCGGCGCAGAAAGACGGCCAGAAGACCCATAAGACCATGCTTCCCAGGAGGGAAAAACGGTCACTGGTGGCGTCTGATTCAATGGGGGTTTCATATTCTTTCATTGTTGTCATCGAAAAAGCAACACCGATCCCGAACAGCGCGCCGAAAGCATGAATAACAATTGAGCCGCCGGTGTCGAGAAAGTTGCCTGCCGAGACCAGACCAAGGCCGCCGGACAACAGGAGCCATTCATTCAAAGCGTAGCAGGGGACAAAAAGCAGACCCAACAACAAGTACTGATACATCTTGAGACGACCGAGTACAGCGCCGGCGCAGATCAGCAGACTTGCCGCGCCAAATTCCGCCAGAATCAGCCGGTCAATATCCGAATTAGCACCGCCGAAGATTCCCAGACTGTCTTTTAGAAAATATAATGGGATGGAAATGCTGACGAGCATAAATGTAGCAGTGATCGCCGAACGACCATATCTTTTCACGAAAACCATGAGAAAACCGAAACCCAAAAGAAGCATCGCCATGATATGGATTGCACGAAAATACTTCTGAACTTCAATAATAGATAACAATTCCCCGTTCATTTTTATTTTCCTTATTCTGACTTGTTGGTTTTGACCAGGTGTACCGCCCTTCGGACGGCTTTCTTCACGGACCGCTTGCCCCTAATAATTTTCCAAAAACCATTCCGGGGCGCAGGCGCGGACGATCTTGACAATCTCGCGGTCGAGGGGTTGGAGTGCCCCACGTTCAATCAGTGCTTCCAGCGAGCGGCTAAGCACCACCATCCGGTTTTGCACCGGAATCAATGCCGGATAATATTCGTTGTAGAAAAATATTCGTAGACGTTTACGCAGATTCTGATCTTCCAGCATCGTGATAATCGCATGTTCGAGGTACTTGCCGGTGAGTCCCTCCAGCTGCCGTTTCGGCGACTGGATTGCGGCGATCGTGTCCGCAACACTAATATCGCAGGCAAAGGTCAGTTTCCACAGTTCGGTAATCCCCAGTGAATTGATCATCAGCGCGTTGGTGTGGATCAGTTTTTTCTCGACATCGGCCGAGGCCCCGGTCAGGCCGGGGAAGAGGTAGTTGTCGGTGATTCCGCCGAAGGCCGAGACTCCGCCGGCAAACGGATCTTCGATAATATCGGTAATCGTGAAATACGGTTTCTGTTCGAAACGCGTATCCTGGATTTGCATGAACTCTTCTTCGGTGTAATGAAATCGATTATTCCAGATTTCCTCGGGGGGGAGGTCGCGATTAGTTAGAGTCGACTGGGAGGCCAGCATCCCGATTGCCTGCCCGCCGCGCCAAACCAGCGGCAGCACCCCGACCGCCCACTCGGCCGACCCGCCGATTTCACCGATCATCGAGGACAGGCCGTGCCCGTCGGGGAATTCCAACCCCTCCATCCCCAGCACGATCCCCGGAAACAGGTCGCCGTCGTTATCAGTCGGTGTGGAGATTCCGGCGGTATTGAGTTCATCCATCGCCGGATAGTGCCGGGCGCGATTGAGAAAAAACGCGGTAAGTTCGCTCAAGTCCGAAATTCCATAGGCCTCGGCAATAATTTTCGCCGCATCGATCATCGAGGTTTCCCGGGGATTAAACTCGGGGAAATACGCCCCGCTCATCCAGCGTTGAACGTAAATATCCGGCAGGTGGCGCTTGGCGTACGACTCAGTGACAAACAGGGAAGTGAGACTCGAATGGAGGCCCTTGATCGATTTGGTCGTACCTTCGATTACGTCGTTGCCCATCGTGAGCATCGTCACCGAGGACGGCAGGTTCTGGCCGTAGGCGGCCTTGTGCTCTTCCTTGCCATAGAGCGCGCCGACTGCAATTGTCGGGTTGCCGCCCGCCTCGTACCCGGGCTTGACCCGCACACCCTCGGTAAACGCCGATTGGATGATCACATCCTCGCCGGACGGAAGAGTTTCGGCGGTGGTTTGCAGGACCTCGGCCATCACCTGCGCGGCGGTGCGGTCGTTAGCGCGTTTGAGGCCGTCGGCGACAGCTTTACGTTCCGATTCCGGATATTCCAGTAAACTTGCGCGGCCGTCCAGTGCCACCGCGGCTGCGGGAAGAGCCGCGGCGAGGATTACCGATTCGCGCAGTTTACGATTGCGAAACGCCCCGAGGTTCGATTTGCCGTTGGGTGTATTGTTAATCGAAACAATCGATGCCTCGGCGAGCTGGAGATGGTATTTTTGCAGGATTGGTCCGTGTTTATAATTAAACCCGGCAACATTGTTCTTTGTCATCGGTTGTTCGTGTTCGGGGCCGTGGTAAGCCAGCCGTCGATCGCCAATCGAAAATCTCAGGTTGTCGGACATCCTGTAGTCCCCGTATGAATATACATTCGCGGTCACACAATCACGCCGGGCGGACTGCCCGCCTGGATATCCGAAAATAATCTCCCCCGTGCCGGTGAGCAATCAATAAGAGTCAATATTTGGCTGGATGTTGCCTGTCGGGAGTGAGTTTTGAGCCGGTGGCCCTTTGCGGGCGGCACGCGGTCTTCCGGCACATACCCCAAAAGGGTGTCGGTGAGGCCATGTGGCGGCATCTGGATATTGAGCAGAGCACAACAATATTGTCATTCCGGCCGTGCGCCGGAGGCGGGAATGACCAGAAAAGGTATAGGCACGGTCCACCGCCTTCAGAGTGCGAGGCAGTACCACATGTAAAATCTGCGGGAGACTATTTATTCGCCGGGGTGCGGTTGGGGTTGATCGTTTTGAGGAAATGCAGATACCCGGATTCTTCGAGACGTTTTTCATCTCGTTGCACTACTGAGAATAACATCTCGCGCGCAACCGGCTTAAATGAACCAAACCGGTTGACAAAATGGTCGGTCATCTCCGCCAGGCCGCGACTGGTTGTCGCGCTGGCCGTCAATTTCTGACCCTTGCGTACGCTCCAGCGACAATTTGGATCAATCGCCAGTGACGACAGGAAGGCATATTGCTGTGCGGTTTTCGACCGGGCCTCCCGCCAGTATTGCGAGACTTTGGCGCGGCCGCATTCGGTCAGCAAATCGGCGGAAAATCGATTCATCGCTCCAAGAATGGCCTGCAACGACGGCTCGCCGACATCAGCGACGGGTTTGCGGCTTTGGCCGTCTTTGTCGCTGACCGGGATCGTATCCAGCGCCCGTTCCAGCGTGGCAAACTTGGAGTTGACCACCATCTCGAACATATGCTTGTCGAGACCGGGCAGCGTGGTGACCAAAAGCAAGAACTCCGGGCGGGCGAAAAGGAAAACAGTCGTGCGCTCAAAGGTGAGTTGAATCCTGGAGAACCCGCGCAGATGGCGGTATACCCCGATTAAAACCCCATGCAGAAGTTCGGCGTGTTCCTCGGTAAAAGCCGCCGGGAAGATGCTCTCGGTGTAACTGTCCCGTTTGCGCAGCAAAGTAACACCGGTCACCCCGCCGACTGCTCGGATATCGCGCAGGATTTTCTTAAGCATAGACCGCCTCGAAGAGTTCGGGGAACTCCTTGCGCAATTCATCGGACGATCCCGAGGGATCGGTCATGATGCCGAACCGCCGACCCTGAATATTGAGTATGATCACATTTTCCGACTGGAACCAGCAACAGCCATGGCGGAACTCCCCCACCCGGATAATGTCGGGCAGTTTATCCACCAGCCTGGTCAGCATCTTAAACTCCCGGTCCCATTCGGCAAAAATTTCCTGATAGTTATGCGAGAAAATGGTTTTACCCTGTTCATCGAATTCATAAACCCCGGTTACCGACGGGAGTGAGCCGAGCACCTCGACCATGCTGTCGCGGAAGGAGGAATCGGGGAACTCGGGCGATTCTGTGGTTTGGGCCGTCTTACCGACGATCTCCTCAGCTTGCGCCCGGACCATATCGCGAACTTTGTGATGCTGGTCTGAAAGGAATTTTTCGAGATTTTTGCGATCCTCCTCGCTCTCGATACCCTGTTCCCAGGGACTGTCGGCCTTGTGCACAATCCGACCGTCCAACACTACCGAGGTGGTCACCCGGGGTTGAGGGCGAGTCGCAAACTCCGTCTGTATCTGGATTGTCTTGCCCGCATGATCGTGGCTGGACAGACGACCCAGTGGAATGAATTCCGCCATGGTGTCGATTTTCCCCAAAAGCCGAACGCGTCGCGCTTTTTCACATCGAACATGGGGCGTCACCCATGCCCTGATATTATTCTTATCGAACGATTTGACCGGAAGGTTGAGCGACGGGTGATTGCCGTCGAATGAGCACAAATTGACGCCAGATGTCACCCAAGCCTGACTGGTACTTATTGGCACTCGGGTGACCGAAATGGAGTTATTTCTTTAACTTGTTTACCCTCAATATGTTCAGTATCCCGAGATGTCATCCGATAATGATAGAAATGGGCTGAATATAGTTTCTCAGTCCCGAGTGTGACGTTTAACCTAAAGTGATTGCGCCGATTAATGGATTTCAGCTTTTTCCCGGCACATGAATCATGAAATGAAGTGATTAACGTATCGATTTTGAATTCGTATATAAGGCGGTGACATACAATATATTGTGATTATTATTTTGAGAATCACAATATTTTGATTGACACATACCTAATTAACATCGTTTTTTCACGCCGGTTTTGTACTATTTCTCTTCTGTGGGGGGAAGAGGTAAAATCCGGGAAGTTAAAGGGGACAGGGTCGTTACGGGCTTGGCTCGGCTATCCCCGAGGTTGTGATCGCACTGACAAGGAGGACAACGTGGCAGCGGAAGCTTCAAAATTGACGGAGAATGCTCTTAAGGTTTTGGAACGTAGATACTTAAAGAAAGATCACCTGGGACATATTGCCGAAAAGCCGCTGGAATTATTCCGTCGAGTAGCCGACTCGATCGCCCGGCCGGACCTCGATTATGGCGTCTCCGAAGATCAGTATAAAGCAATTGCCGATAGATTTTATAACTCTATGGTAAACTTGGAGTTTATGCCAAATTCTCCCACCTTGATGAATGCCGGCCGTCCGCTGGGCCAACTTTCGGCCTGCTTTGTCTTGCCTGTCGGCGATTCTATGGAAGAGATTTTTGAGACGATTAAACATGCGGCATTAATTCATAAGTCCGGCGGGGGCACCGGGTTTGCGTTCTCACGGCTTCGTCCCCGTAATTCGGTGGTTGCCTCGACTTCGGGGGTGGCCTCCGGGCCGGTGTCGTTTATGCGAGTATTCAACTCGGCCACCGAGGCGGTCAAACAGGGGGGCACCCGTCGCGGAGCGAATATGGGAATCCTCCGGGTTGATCATCCGGATATCGAGGAGTTTATCTCCTGCAAAGACGATATCAGCCAGATTACGAATTTCAATATTTCAGTGGCAATCACCAAAGAGTTCATGATTGCCGCTGAACGGGGCGAACCATACAGTCTTTATGACCCGCGCACCAATCGGCCATACGAGCGCGACGGTCAGGCGATCACCCTGGATGCGCGCAAAATATTCAACCAGATAATCGACCATGCATGGAAAACCGGTGAGCCGGGGATTGTGTTCATCGACCGGATCAACGAACAGAATCCGACCCGGGCCATCGAGACAATCGAGGCGACCAACCCCTGCGGTGAACAACCGTTGCCGGCGTACGATTCATGCAACCTGGCCTCGTTGAACCTCGGTAAATTTGTCAAGGATCCCCTGCCCGATAATTATCATCCGCGCAAAAATTTTATGGTCGGGATCGATTGGGATCGGCTGGTCGACGGGGTACGGATGGGGGTGCATTTTCTGGATAATGTGATCGACGCCAACAAGTACCCGATCCCCGAAATCGCCGCGCAGACCAAATCGAACCGCCGGATTGGGCTGGGGGTGATGGGTTGGGCCGACATGCTGGTCCAGTTGGGCATCCCGTACGGTTCGGACGAATCGCTCGAACTCGGTGAAAAGTTGATGGAGCGGATCAACACCGAGGGGCATATGCACTCCTCGGAACTGGCCAAGACGCGCGGTAAATTCCCGCGTTGGGATGGTTCGGAATTCGCCGCTGACGGGGTGGCGATGCGCAACGCCACGGTGACCACCATCGCGCCGACCGGGACAATCTCGATTATCGCCGGGTGTGCCTCGGGAGTCGAGCCGTATTTTGCGGTCTCGTTCGTGCGCAACGTGATGGAGGGAACCAAGCTGATCGATGTGAATCCCTATTTCGAGAAGGTCGCCAAAGAACGCGGGTTTTATTCCGAGGAATTGATGGGGAAAATCGCCGGGGCGAATTCACTAAAAGATTTTGAGGAAATTCCGCAGGATGTGCGCGATGTGTTCCTCACCGCCGCCGATATCACCCCCGAACAGCATATCAAGATGCAGTCGGCGTTTCAAAAACACTGCGACTCGGCGGTTTCCAAGACAATCAACCTGCCGAACAATGCCACACGCGATGATGTCCAGACCGCGTATTGGCTGGCCTATCGTTCGGGCTGCAAAGGCGTGACGATCTACCGTGACGGTTCGCGGCCGAACCAGGTGCTTTCCACCGGCAAAACCGACGAGAAGAAAGCCGAGCGCAAACAGGCTGTCCCGGATAAGCCGGTGGTCGCCGAACGGCCCGATACCCTGACCGGGATTACCGAGAAGATCAAGACCGGGTACGGTAATCTGTATGTCACGATCAATATGCATGAAGGTCTTCCGTTCGAGGTGTTCTCGACGATCGGCAAGTCGGGGTATTCGACGATGGCCGACACCGAGGCGATCTGTCGGATGATTTCGTTGATGCTGCGCTCGGGAATTCCGGTAAACAATATCATCCAGCAATTGCAGGGGATCGGCGGCGCCAACCCGATTTTCGGCCGGGGCGAGATTGTTTCCTCGATTCCCGATGCGATTGCCAAGGTACTCAAAAAACATTTCGGCAACGGGATGAAAAAGGAAGTCAAAAGCGATATTTTCTCGGTGCAGTGCCCCGACTGTGGGGGACGATTGGAGCATAAGGAAGGGTGTGTGCTCTGTCCGGGGTGTGGTTTTTCGAAGTGCTGATCCGGCGGGGGCATTTTAGGATACTCGGAAAAGCGGGGCCGACAATGTCGGTCCCGTGTTTTTTATGCCATTTTGCGGGGGACAAACGGTTTGACTTGCCGTGCCGTTTTACTATATTCTGTGCCCGGGTTTGGGTCCACATATGTGGGGGTGTAGCTCAGGGGTAGAGCATCTGCCTTTTAAGCAGGTGGTCGAAGGTTCGATTCCTTCCACCCTCACTTTTTTTCACTATGGTCTGTATCGTTTAAGTTACGCATATCAATTTTTCTTTTTCAGCACAGATGGCAGGTGTGACCCTGACCAAGGAGACTTTTGCCAAAAGTCCTGCGGTCAGGGTTTATGGGATTGCGGGTAAGTGGTCATGAAGCGACAATCATTCAATGATTCCGGCCATGCGCACTTTTTGACCTTCTCCTGCTATCGCCGACGGCAATTGTAGACCGATGATACCGTTCGGCAGACAAGATACAATTCGAAGACAGTAACGCTGAGGAACGCGCCTATAAACCCTGACCGCGGGGTTTTCGAGAAAACCCCGTTGGTCAGGGCCACGCCTGCCGCTGAGGAACGCGCCTATAAACCCCGTTGGTCAGGGCCACGCCAGCCCGTATATTATTGCTTGAGGCGACGACATTCGCCGGTTATGTCGAAGTAATATCAAATCATTCACTTAACTTGTCTCCAATAAAACCTGACAATTCTATGGGCGTTTGTCCTCAACACCGGCCGACGGGGCCGCGGGGTTTGCGCCGGTCAATTTTTTACGAAATGGGCCGATAAAAAGATGTAGAAATAGCCCTTAGGGGTCGTTTTGTCCAATCCCGTAAGGAGTTGCGATGGCTGATCAAGAATTATCCCAGACGAACAAGAGCTTAAGATCGATTCCGACGCTTGCCGGTCTGCCCTCGGACGAAATAAAGGCCTTACGGGAATATATGACCCGCGAATCATATTCGCCGGGCGGGGTGATTTTCACCGAAGGCGAAGCAGGGGATTGTCTGTATATCGTCGAA
The DNA here is from genome assembly GCA_024277855.1 of Candidatus Zixiibacteriota bacterium. Lineage (GTDB taxonomy): Bacteria > Zixibacteria > MSB-5A5 > WJJR01 > JAJRUJ01 > JAJRUJ01. The sequence goes on along the minus strand of JAJRUJ010000036.1, from coordinate 28,668 downwards.
TCCGGCTTAGTCGAAATCGTCAAGAAGCCGGCGGATGAATTCGCCGGACATGTGCGACTCGCCACGCGCGGCAGTGGTGAAATTATCGGCGAAATGGCGGTCATCGACGACACACCTCGCTTTGCCACCGCAGTCTGCACCCAGCCGACCGAATTATTGGCGATGAGCCGGGAGAATTTTCTGCGACTATTGCAATCCAAACCGGAGCTTGCGTTGCGGGTGCTGCAGCTGATGGTCAGCCGGGTCAAAGAGACTGACTATATCCGCCTCGATGAACTCAAAGAAAAGAACCGCAAGCTGGAAGATTCGGCTGAAAAATTACACCAGGCATTCCACGAACTCAAATTGAGCAATCAGCAGCTCTCCGACGCGCTCCAGTTCCGGCAGCGGTTGCTCGACGTTTCACCGTATCCGGTTGTCGTCACCGATGCGGAGATGAGTATCACATACTGCAATCCGGCGGTTACCACAGTTTTCGGCTTTGCGCAGGAATCGTCGGCCGGCCGCAAGCTGGATGAGATTTTTGGTTGCCTGACGCGTGAGGCGACCGATGATATCGAGTGCGATTTGCGGGAGAACGGTCGCTGGCAAGGGGAGTGGGAGGTCTCGGCCGAAGACGGGAAATCGGTGTTCTGCCGAGTGGCGGCGGTCCCGGTATTGGTCGATGACGGACCGCCCCAGACTTATCTGTTTATCATTCATGATGAGACAGAAATCCGTTTCCTGCAGGAACAGGCCGCCAATCGTGAACACTTGGCCAGCAAGGGTGAGATGGCCGCGGAAGTTGCTCACGAAATGAACAATTACCTGGCAGTGCTGGTCGGAAATTTGGAACTGTTGCCGATGTTTCTGCAGAAAGGCGAACAGGAGCGGATCGATAAATGTCTGACCACCCTCCATTCGTCATTGGAGCGGATGCAGGTTTTCACCGGGGCAATGCTTTCCTCCCGGCAATTGACCAAAGAAAAAGTGCGGCAGGACTTCAACGATTATCTACAAAAACAACTCGCGTTTCTCAAGCCGCAGCGTAAATTCAAGAAAGTATTCATCGAGGTCGAACTGGATCGGGGCCTGCCGAATTTCGAATTTGACCCCAACGCCTTTCAGCAGTTGTTATATAACCTGATTTTAAACAGCGCAGAGGCGGTAGTTACCAACGACAACACCGAACCGACAGTCCGCATCTCCACGCATTTTGACGGCGTCGCCGGGCGAGCGGTGCTGGAAATCGCCGACAACGGCCCGGGAATCGATCCCAAAATCGTCGGTTGTCTTTTCAAACAGCGGGTAACTACCCGTTCGGATGGTCACGGGATCGGGCTGATGATTATCAAACAGATTGTCGACGACCACGACGGCAGCATCACCGTGGGAACATCTGCCGACGGCGGCGCGCTGTTCTCGATTGAATTGCCGATCCAGGTCGGGACATTCGACACCGGCACCGTCCCTATTCCGACAGTCCGCTGAGCGCCACGGGGCACCCATCATGGATTCAATGTGGTTTCTGATCCTGGGCCATCTCCTCGGTGATTTTGCATTTCAGACCGATGCCATGGCGCGGGAGAAGGGACGGAACCCCCGGGTGCTCCTGACCCATACCGCAATCTATGTTGCCACCGTCGGGTCAGTCTACCTGGCCGGTCTGTGGCTCACCGGCAAAGATTTCACCTCGCCCGGTTTACTGGCGATCCTGCTGGGAGCAATATTCGTTTTTCACTATCTGCAGGATTTGTTAAAAGTCCGCAGGTTCAACGGGTCACGACAGGCCTACTATCTCGACCAGGCCTTACACATCATTCAACTATACATTCTCCGTCTTTGGCTGGGATGACCTCAAAACAAAAAATAATCATCGATAGGGCACGCAGGATCGAGCCATACTTGCCGCAGCGGATCCTTGCCGAGACGCCCGTATTGGGACGGCTTGTTCCCCGGAGAGGTACCCTGATGTTTGCCGACATCTCCGGCTTTACCACCTTGACTGAAAAGCTGGGCCAGGCCGGCCGGGAAGGTGCCGAAGAGTTGACGTTGCGGATCAATGCGTTTTTTGAGAGCATGCTGGCCGTCATCGGGCGTTATGGCGGCGATGTACTCAAGTACGGCGGCGACGCGCTTTTGATCGGATTTCCCGACAGTGTCTCACCGCAACATGCCGCTTGCTGCGCTGCGGATTTGCTTAAGACGGCAGACCGCGCGGGAAAAATCCATACTCACGCGGGACGGTTCCGTCTGCGCTTGCATATCGGACTGTCGTTGGGCGGCCATCATGAGATCGTCTGTGGTTCGCCCGAGTCACGGTGGGAGCACTTTTTAATCGGCACTTCGGTGCATCGCTGTCAGCAGGCGGCCGACCTGGCGCAGGCCGGAGAGATCGTCGCAGCCATGTCTGCAAAAGAGGCCCGTCAACTCGGCTGTGGGGAAAATGAAATCGTCAAACGAGGATTCTACCTACTCAAACAGGTCGCATTGATAAATCCGCACAATCAGATTGACCATAATGCGCAAATCCCGCCTGCGGCCTGGTGGCCGCGGCTGCTGGATCACCGAATCAGTTCGTTGATTATGGATCGGGAAGCGGGCTGGATTGGCGATCATCGTGCCGTATCGGTCGTTTTTGTTTTCTATAAAGGCAGCGATCGCTGGCCGGTTGCCGAGATAGGAAATACAGCCGGCCGGATGTTTTCGGTCATCGACCGGACCGTCACAAGTTGGAATGGTGCCTGGAGTCGCAGCGACCCGGGGGCGAACTATCAGAAACTGCTGTTTTTCTTTGGTGCGCCGTTGGCCGGAGAACAGGACCCTCAGCGTGCGGTCGGATTCGCCTTCGACTTGGCGAAAGGTTTGAACACAGTCAAAAAATCCGGGATATCACTCGACTTCGGAATCGGAATTGGGAGTGGACGGCTGTTCTGTGGGTTTGTCGGCGGGGACAAACGCCGCGAATATACGGTGATGGGCGATGCGATTAACCTGGCCGCGCGACTGGCGGCGCGTTCGTTCGGCGGTAAGATTACCATTGATCAACAGACCGCCGAGTCGGCAAACAGCCGGTATGCTTGTCGTTCGCTCGGGGAAGTGCAGGTCAAGGGGAAGGCCGGATCTGTCAACATCTTCCGGCCGTCGGTTTCAAGTGCGGGGACAGAATCAGATCAACCGACACATGATGTGGAATATTATCCTAAATTACGGGTCAAGGTTGCCAAATTTGTGGCCGGCCAGCCGGAAGGCAAGGGGTACGGTGTTTTGCTCTCCGGTGATGCCGGTTGTGGTAAGAGTACCCTGGCCCGGCGAATACTCGATACCGCTTCGTCAAAAAACGACCGTGTACATCAGGTAATCCTTTGGCCGGAGGAATCATCGATCGCGTATTCGGGCTTGTCCCGATTGTTTACGACGCTCCTCGACGCCGATCAACCTCAACAATTACGCCGGGCGCTGACGGACCGCTGGCCCGAGGCCGTACCGGCGCATTGGCTGCCGCTGTTTGCCGAGGTACTCGGTTTGCCGCATCGATCTACGCCGATAGTGCGGGGACTCGACCGCCCCGCCAGGCTGGCGAAATTGGCCGAATTATTGCCTGAGGTCGTCACGGCGGCAGTTGGCCGCCACGGCGGGCTTATTTTGCTGGATAACCTCCAGTGGCTGGATCCTTCCAGTTTCGCGGCGTTGCGTTATTGGTGGGACAATCTGTCGTCTTATCCGATTTCGTTTTTCCTCACGACCCGAAGCGATGAGACCGCCGAGGAACGCCTGACCTTCCCCGGTGCCGGCCAAAATGTCATTGCCGTACGATTGGGAAAAGTAAAGGAATCCGATTTACAGCGTCTGGTCTCCGCGCGATTTCCCGACAGTGATCCGTCACCCCGGTTGCTGGGCGAATTGGCCGGACGGTCGCGCGCCGTACCGGCGGCGGCCGATGCCTATCTCGATTATTGGATTGATCGAAAATTAGTGATTCGCGATCCGCGCAATCCGCGCCGTCTGCAAATTGAGGATCTGCGCGGCGATGACTTGCCGGACGCCCTGCTGGCGGCTTCGGTGCGTCGGCTTGATGCGCTCGATCCTCTACCCGCCGAGCTGGTGCGCACCGCCGCTGTCTGGGGCGGTGCGGTACCCGATGCCCGCTGGAAGCAACTGGTGTCCCGACAGGTTCGTCGACAGGAGATAAACACTGCGCTTGCGGCGTTGGAACATGACGGGTATTTCACTCGTTCCGGCGGGGAAATTAATCCGTCATATGCAATAACTCACCCATTACTGGCCCAGGCCGCATACCAGACAATGGCATTCAGTGAACGGCGCGACCGCCATCGCCGGGCCGCCAAACTTTGGGCGAAACGCCGCGGCCGCGGAACAGCAGCGGTCCTGGCCCGCCATTACCTGGCCGCGGAGATGAAACAACAAGCCGTGCCGGTGTTGCGGATGGCAGCCGCTGAGGCGGCACATCTGGGGGCATATAGTGAAGCGCGGCATTTTCTGCGGCAGGCACAACGCATCCCCATTCGTTTTGTCCAAGTCGGGGATCGTCTGGCAATTATGGCCTGCCTGGCCGATGTCGAGAAGAATCTGGGTAATTATGACGTTGCGCGGCGTCAGCTTGGCGGTGCGATCCAGATTGCCGATCATCTGGAACGTGCCGAAGAATCGCTGTTATTACGATTGGACCTGGGTCGCCTGCACTGGCTGGCCGGGAAATATGGTCTGTGTCACCGGGTGGTGAGTGACATTCTCAACTCACCCGCCGCGCGGGCAAATGCCAGGGTCAATGGCCGCGCCCTTCAGTTGTCGGGCGAACTGCTCAGGCGGCGCGGGAAATTCGCCCAGGCCGAACAAGCGCTTAAGCAGGCCTGTGAGTATCTGCGTACTGCCGGCGACAAGAACGGTTTGTTGGACGCATATAATGCGCTCGGGATCGTTTGTTGGAACCGGGGAAAACTGACCGAGGCGGCCGCACAGTTTCGCGCGGCGATGGGCTTGGGGGCGCGGGTGGTCAATCTGGCTTCGCGGGCGCGGATTGCCAATAACCTCGGGATTCTCCACGAAGAACAAGCCCACCTGCGGCAGGCCCGACAATATTACCGACGGGCGTTTGATCATTTTTCGACAATCGGGCACAGACGCAATCGGGCATACTGTCTGGGTAATCTGGCGAATATTGAACGGCTGGCCGGCCGGTTCGATGCGGCATATGAGGCCTACGACGAAGTCCTGCGGGAAACCGAGGCGATCGGCGAGGCCCATGCCCACGCCTATACCGTCGGCAACCTCGGCGACCTCTATGCCGATTTTGGTAATTGCGCCCAGGCTGCGCCGTATTTCCGCAAGGCGCTTTCCTTTGCGCGGCGAGTGGAAGACGACGAACTTATCGCCGAGTGTGAAATCAGGATGGCGGCCCTGGCGTTATCGCGGGGGAAGACGAAACGGGCGAAGGAGCGTCTTGCCCTTGCCGGCACGTTGGCCGAGAAAGCCGGCTCGGTCGAGTTCAAAATCAAAGCCGAGTTCACGGTAGCGGCAACGCATCGCGCCGAGAGCAACCATGACGCGGCATTGGCTGTCTTACCGGATTTACTTGCCGAGGCGAAGAAAGCGCGGCTGATTCTCTATCAAATCCTCTGTGAAGAAGAGTTGGGTCGCAATTATCTTGAGCTTGACAACAGGCGCCTTGCCCGCCGCCATGCCGCCGCCGGTTTGAAGTTGGCGAAGAGGGCGGGATTTGGCCTGCTCGAACTTCGTCTGAGCATACTCCAGATTTCTGCCAATCAGCGATCAGAGGGTGATATCTGTCGGATTAATCACCGAACCCGGTGTTTGATCGCCGGGACAGCCCAGATGAAAAACGAAATTGCCGAGGGGATCGGCGATGAAGACACCCGCCGGGCTTTCACCAATCTGCCGTATCTTCGCGCATTCGACACTTTTCTGAAAATGCAATCCGACTGCCGCGTCGTATCCTGACCCACCTGCGATTATCGATATTATCCGATTATCTGTGGGAATCTCCCCCCAAAAAAATTAGTTTTTTTGGCTTTGAATTCTAAAGTTTGCTATCTGCGCAGGATTTGATCAGGTTTGTATCTCTATGTTGTTATTCCCGATACAGACAATTTGCTGAGTCGGCATTGAGAGTGGTGACATACTTGCTTAATACCGGCACAGACAACAAAACCAGCGACGGCGGAAGCTCGTCAAACCAAAGCCAGCAGGAGGTCAACATGATGAAAACTGCGCTTGCGATTTCCAATCTGAAATTTATTTTGATCACCGTCGTTTTTGCGCTGGTGTTTATCGGTTGTTCCGGCAACATCCCGGTGGCCCCCACCGACCAGTCGTTGTCGGGGTTGGAGAAGATTGATCTTGTCGAACAAATTCGGGGAGATGATCTGTTTGAACCGGCTGAAGATGGCTGGTTGGGGCGACGCCAGGTCTTTGTCGTCAATCAGATGGATGTCGCCCTCATGTTTGAGCCGGTGGGTGCCGAGGGCGGCGAGCTTGAACTCATTCTCGGCGACGAGAAAACCGTCTTGAGTATCCCTGCAGGCGCATTGAATATGCAGGTGGAGATCTCCGCGCTGGTCGTTTCTTACGACATAGTCGGTCAAGGCGAACTGACGTTTTATAACTTTGGCCCGGATGGTCTGGTGTTCAACAAAGCGGCGAACCTGACGCTGGAAACAAACCTGGCTGAAGGCACGACTATTTCACTGTACTGGTGGAATCCGGACAATTCCCTCTGGGAAGTGGAACAGTCGGCAACAGTTGACGAAAATGGAGTAGTTGAATTTCTCATCAACCATTTCTCAAAGTATGCGATCTCATAAGATCCTATCCGTTGCAAAGAGACGGGACAACAGGAGCACCCAACTTACCTCAACCGGGCCGCTGACGCGGCCCGGTTTTCATTTTGGTCCGGATGGTGTTAGCCAATGACTATTGGACCGGTTCCATCATCAATGGGGATTGCCCCACAGGAATTCTGGGATTTTGCCCGGTATTTTCAAAGTTTGCCATCTGCCCAGGAGTTGAACACCTTTCGATTGTTATGTCGATCAATGGGATACGAGAAATCTTCCCGGTCGTCCGTCAAATTGGTGACACGCTTGCTTAATACCGGTACAGACAACAAAACCAGCGACGGCGAGAGGTCGTCAAACCGAGGCCGCAGGAGGCCGACATGATGAAAACTGCGCTAAAAATTTCCAATCTGAAATTCGTCCTGATCTCCGCCGTTTTTGCGCTGGCGTTTATCGGCTGTTCCGGTGATGCTCCGCTGGCACCATTGACCGGAGATGTCGATGGTTTAAACTCGTTGACTTTTATCGAAAACGAACTTGGATCTGACCCGTTCACTGCGTTGGAAGGCGACCAGGAAGGATTGGCCAAGAGAAATCTGGGCTGCATATCATTTGACCGTGCCTTCGTTGATGTGGACGCGGAAGGGGGAATACTGTACCTGGATTTCAACGGTGCGGTCAGTGAATTTGAGATCCCCAAAAATGCAGTTTGCAGCGATGATGACGATGGCGACGACGATGACGATGGCGAATCCGGATGTAATGTCCGTATCACCGCCGTGGCCATTTTCGTCCAGACGCCCTACGGTCCTCTCGCCTTGTACGATTTTGGACCCGATGGTCTGGAGTTCGCGCGTGATTGTGAGCTGAGACTAAAAACCGGATTCCATAAAGGCGACAAGATCACCTTGTATTGGTTTAATCCGGACAAGAACAAATGGCAGGTTGAGCAACGAGTAAAAGTCGGCAAAAAAGGCGCGGTTGAGTTCAAGATCAGACATTTTTCAAAGTATGCGATCTCCTGATCGCCTGACAAAGCAGACCCTAAAGACCCCATAAGACCCAGGGACCCAAAAGCCAAAACCTCCCCTTTGCCCCCCGGCCGCCGACCCCGGCCGGGGGGTCCTCTCTTTCAGGCCTGGCATTTTCGTCTTGATCGTGACTGCCGACCAATGAAATTGGCCTCGGAAAATAAACGATGTGCCGTATATTAAAGTCTCATAAAATGGTGAGATGGGCGCGAAATTATGAATACCGGGGAAGAATATCACAAACGGACAATCGGGGACGAGTCGGCTCCTTCAACAGGCAATTTCCCCTCGCCACCAACCTCCCGGCGGCGGCGGCCGATGGATTTCGGCCATGCGTTGTTGTTTTATTTTTTCTTAATCGGCGCCACGATGGTTCTTGGCGTGGTTTTGCTCATGACGCTTGGTTTCAAAGTCAGTGCGTTGGGTAGTGAACTGGTCCTCTATCTGGCGCTTCCGTTTTTTCTTTCGCGAATCCTCGATACCGGCTGGAATAACTGGACGCGTTGGCCGAAGCTGGGGCTTGGCGTCTGGGTATCGTTATTGCTGATCCTGGCCGGATTGGCGGTTCTGCTTTCCAACATCCCGATTGCGGTCGATTATTTTTATCCAATGTCTGAAGAATATCGGGCGTTTTTTGAGCAATATCTTCGCGCCGATTCTGCCGGGGAGTTGATCGTCCTCCTTCTTGTTGCGGCAATCGTGCCGGGTATTTGCGAAGAGGTGGCTTTCCGCGGCTTAATCCAGGGGGGGGTTCGGTACACTTACGGCCCGACCATTGGAGTAATCGTGACCAGTGTCCTTTTTGCCTTGATTCACCTGAGTGTATGGAATTTCTTCGCTTTGTTGGTCATGGGATTGTTTTTGAGTACGATCCGAGAGATGACCGGGTCGATCTGGCCCGGGGCGGTGGCCCATGCACTCAACAACGGCGCGGCGCTGGCGTTGATCACCTTCGCCCCGCCGGCGGATAACCAATGGCAGTACGAATTTGTGCCGTTGTGGTTGAATGGAATTGCCGCGATTGTGTTAATGATGGGGATAATCTGGTTTATGCGACAGATGCGAGCCAACAAACAGAATGAACGCGAGTTTGAAACCGGACTGGCTGCTTAGACGATGAATGCGAATGCGCAACAATCTAGTCCACCGTCGGCCGATGATTCGCCGGATACTTCGCTATTGATTGAGACCGGGCGAGTACTCAATTCGACCCTGAACCTGGCGCGGTTGCACGATGAGGCGCTGCGGCTGCTGGCCCGGGTTTGTCAGGCCGAGGCGGCAGTGTTGTTATTTGTCGAACGCAAAACGCATCATTTTGTGTTGATGCGCAGCTATCAGGCCTCGGTTGACGAGTTCACCAACTATCCGATCAAAGTCGCCCACCGTCTGTTCGCCTGGGTGCAAAATGAGAACCCTGACGGTTCGGTCATTGCTCAACCGGTTCCGGACCGTGTCTCGACAGTTTTGCAGCCGCTATTGGGTAAAAAAGACGCGGCCTTCCGCTGGTGCGCCTTGCGTCGCCGGGGACGGCTTTCCGGGGTGGTTGGTGTGGCGGTGCCGCAGGACGCGCCGCCGAATCGCGGCGCATTTTTGCGGGCGATGTCCGACCAGATCGCGACGGCACTGGACAATGCCTTGTTGTTTATGGCCGTCAAACAGCGGTCGTCCGAGGCCCGGATGCTGTTACAATCATCGATGGCCCTCTCCAGCAGTCTTGAACTCGATGAAATCCTCAATACGATCCTGGACAAGCTCGGTGAGGTAATCCACTACGATGCGGCCGGCGTTTTCCTGATCGATCGCAGTACCGAGGAACTTGCGCCGATTATTCATCGCGGATTCGACAGCGATAAGGCGCATTTGATGAGTCGAAAATCCGACGAGGGGGTTGTCGGATATGCCGTGTTGTCGGAAGAAACGGTGCCGGTGGCCGATGTCCGTCGGGACAAGCGCTATCGCAATGCGCGCGATGCCACTCGTTCGGAGTTGGCCATTCCCATTGCCGCGTCCGGGCGGGTGATTGGCGCCTTCGACCTTGAACGCGATGAGCTTGGCGGGTTTACCGAGGATGAAATTCGGCTGGCCAAAGCATTTGCCGGACTGGCCGGCGTGGCGATCGAGCGGGCCCGGTTGTATGCGGAATCTCTGGAGAAACGTCGGCTCGACGATGAATTGAATATCGCCCGCTCCATCCAGCAGACATTCCTGCCGCACGAGAATCCGGTTGTCGAGGGATATGATATTGCCGGGATGAATGTCCCTTCCGAGGAAGTTGGCGGCGACTATTATGATTTTATCCCGATCGTCAAGAACCAGTTGGGAATTGCGATTGGCGATGTTATCGGCAAGGGGATCCCCGCGGCCTTGATTATGGCGGCGTTTCGGGCGTCGCTGATTGCCGAAATCCGGAACAACTACGCTATCCGGACAATCCTCGCCAAGGTCAATTCACTCCTGGAAGAAACCGGCGAGCAAGGCCGATTCGTGACCGGAATGTACGGCGTCCTCGACTTAAAAAATGGAGTATTTACTTTCGCCAACGCCGGGCACAATCCCGGCATGTTATTGCGCGCCGACGGCGATGTTGAGGAACTTAAAGAGGGCGGCATCCCGCTGGGGATTAGGCCGCGCGTGGAATATGAAGAACGCCCGGTCTCGCTGTGTTCGGGGGACGTGATGTTGTGGTATACCGACGGCGTGACCGAAGCGATTAGCCGGACTGATGAGTTGTTCGGCGAAGAGCGGCTGCAAACGATTCTTGCGGCCAGGCGCGATAGACCGGCCGCAGAGATCCTCCGCGCAATTCATCTCGAGATTCAGCAGTTTGCCGACCCCGATGCCGCCATGGATGATGTGACGATGATCGCGGTCAAGGTATTGTAAGACATAATCCCTGTTCGGAGCCGAAATGCCAGCCCTGTCCGAACCAAGACGATTCGAGGTCAATGCGCGTCAGTCGAGGTCGGTTGACGATTTCCTCACCCGGGTCCGCGAGACGATCAAAGCGGCCGGGATGATTGCGCCCGGTGACCGGGTTTTGGTTGCGGTCTCCGGCGGTCCCGACTCGGTTGCCCTGTGGCGCGTGCTGGAGATTCTTGGTGCGGAATTGTCCTGTTCGTTGGCGATGGTCCACCTCAACTACCATTTGCGGGGAGCGGAATCCGACGTCGACGAACAATTCTGTCGCGAGTTGGCCGCCGGTTCGGACACGAGGGTTTTCGTCCGTTCCCGTCGCCGTCCCAAAAGCGTCGGTAATTTGCAAAATTGGGCGCGGAGAGTGCGATACGAGGTTTTTACCGATCTTGCCGCAAGGTATAATTTTAATCGAATCGCGCTCGGACATCAATATGACGATCAGGTCGAGACCATCGTTGCCGGGTTTTCCGGTGGACGGGATAGTTTCCTGTTTGGCGGCATTCCGCGGACACGGGGGAACATCGTACGGCCCCTGTTTGACTGCCGCCGGGATGAAATTCTGTCATTTTTAAAAGTAATCGGTCAACCATACCGCAAAGACACCAGCAACCGCGATAAGCAATACCTCCGCAACAGGGTGCGTCATGATGTGCTCCCGCATTGGCGTAAGCTCTTCGGTTTGACTATCGATGAGCGGCTATTCCGTCTTGGTGTGCAATTGGCCCGGCAAACTTCATATCTTGACGATCAGGCCGAATCGTTCATCGCCCGTTCGACTGCCGGTTGGGGGCGGGGCTGGCTATTGTTGGATACGCGCCGACTTCGTCATTGTGACCGACGGCTCGATTACTATATTTTGCGTAGAGTCGCTTTCGGGTTGTCGGCAGATCGCGCCGCTCCCGGGGCCGAAATAGTGGATCGGTTCGGTGAACTGGTCCATAGTGGTGAGACGGGACGTAAGCTGACGTGGGGGCGGATGTTGATCGAAAACTCCCGGGCCGCGGTTGTCTTTATTCTTCGCGACATAAAGCCGGCGTCGCCGGTCGAAATTGGACTGACCGGCACAACAGGATTGCCGGACTGGCAAATCTTGGTGCAAAGCAGTCAGAAACAACGGACCGGCCGCGAGCGGATTTCATTACCATGGGGGGCTTGGCGAATGGTTGCCGACGCCGACTACATCTAGCCGCCGGTGGTCGTCCGCCGCGCCCGACCCGGTGAGCGAATGCAACCGTTGGGGATGACCGGCAACAAGAAAGTATTCGATATGCTCGCCGAGGCGGGGATTCCTGCCACGTTGCGGGGGCAATCGCCGGTGCTGGCCGATCAAAGAGGTGTTTTCTGGGTGATCGGCGCTCAGCAGGCACAGCGAACCCGTGTCCGGCGGGAAACACAGCGAATCCAATACGTCAAAATTACCCGGCTTTCAAAGGGGGAGGGCGATGCCGGTCAAATTCGAGAGCAAGACCATGCGTAAAAACACATCCGGCCGGTTTGAGACGTTGATCGATCGTCCGACGCTGGAGCGACGGGTGCGGGAGTTGGCGGCGGAGATCAGTCGACGTTATGACGGCGAATTTCCACTGTTGATCGGCTTACTCAAGGGGTCATTCATTTTCCTGTCGGATTTGGTGCGGGAGATGAGCGTTGACTGTCAAATTGACTTTATGAGCATTACCGGGTATGGAAATCTGACAGAACATTCGGGAGCGGTGAGACTTTTGAAGGATTTGAGCGTAGATATAGAGGGTCGGCATGTGCTCATTGTCGAAGACATTATCGACTCGGGCCAGACAATTGCGTATATTCGCCGGATGTTGCTGGCGCGCAATCCCGCCAGCCTGGTGATCATGACGCTGCTGAATAAACCGGACAGGCGGACAGTCGATGTGCCGATAGAATATGTGGGCTTTGATATCGAGAATGTTTTTGTAATCGGCTACGGTCTGGATTACGCCGAACAATATCGGGGGTTGGATCATATCGCCTGGATGGAACTTACTGATGGATAAAAACAAAAAAGCAAAATGGTCACCTCCGGGCGACCCGTCTTCGCGCAAGCGTCCCGCCCGTCGACTCGATGAGGGCGAAGGGAAAGGTCCCGGCGGTTTCAATTGGAAGCGCAGTTCACGCACGGGGCTGTTTTGGATTGCCCTGATTGTTCTGGCGGTGTTGGCGATGCAGGCGCTCTCGGTATCACCAGTGCAGTATGCCGAAATCAGCTACACCGATTTTATCGAGCAGATCGACGCCAATAATGTGTCAACCGTGACCTTTATCGAACGGTGGGTGCAGGGTGAATTAATTACCCAACTGCAGAATAAACCGAATAAGAAGCCCACACAAATCAAGAATTTTAAGGTGCTTCTGCCGATGCGTGATACCGATTTACTGGCCCGTCTGGAAAAGCATAATGTCGAGATTACCGCCAAGACCGAAGGGGTCAACTGGACCCAAATCCTCTTCACCGTCGGGCCGTGGATTTTGCTGTTGGCGTTCTTCTATTTGGTTATGTTCCGGCAGATGCAGGGTGGGGGGACGAAGGGGATATTCTCGTTCGGCAAAAGTCGGGCCAAGCTGATCGCCGAGGATCGACCGAAAGTCACCTTCGCCGACGTGGCTGGTGCTGAAGAAGCCAAGACTGAATTGCAGGAAGTAATCGAATTTCTTCAGGACCCCGGCAAGTTTCAGAAACTCGGTGGAAAAATCCCGAAAGGGGCGCTGTTGCTTGGCCCGCCGGGAACAGGAAAAACCCTGCTGGCCCGGGCCGTGGCCGGTGAGGCCGGGGTGCCGTTTTTCTCGATGAGTGGTTCGGATTTTGTCGAGATGTTTGTCGGGGTCGGGGCCTCGCGGGTGCGTGACCTCTTCGAGCAGGGTAAAGCCCACGCTCCGTGTATTATCTTTATCGATGAAATTGACGCAGTCGGTCGTCACCGCGGCGCCGGTTTGGGTGGCGGCCATGATGAGCGCGAACAGACACTCAACCAGTTACTCGTCGAGATGGACGGGTTCGAATCAAATGAAGGCGTCATTCTTGTCGCCGCAACCAACCGTCCCGATGTGCTTGATCCGGCGTTATTGCGGCCGGGCAGGTTTGACCGGCAGATTGTGGTCGACTCTCCCGATATCAAGGGTCGCGAGGGGATTTTCCGGGTGCATACCCGCAAGATAGTCCTCGATTCAAAAGTTGATCTCTCCATCCTCGCGCGCGGGACTCCGGGCCTTTCGGGTGCGGATATTGCCAATCTGGTCAACGAGGCGGCGTTACTGGCCGCGAGGCGGGGAAACGACCGGGTGACGACGCTCGATTTTGAGGATGCCAAAGACAAAGTGATGATGGGTGCCGAGCGGCGGTCGATGGTGATCCCCGAGGAGGAGAAAAAATCGACGGCTTACCATGAGGCCGGACACGCGCTTTGTGGCAAGTTACTGCCCAATGCCGATCCGCTGCATAAGGTGACCATCATTCCGCGCGGAATGGCGCTGGGCGTGACCAGTTTCCTGCCGGTCGACGAACGGCACTCACATTCGCGCGACTATCTCGAATCGCGCCTGATCTTTATGATGGGTGGTCGGGTGGCCGAAAAGATGATCTTCAATCATTATACTACTGGGGCCGGGAATGACCTCGAGCGGGCGACCGCGCTTGCGCGTAAGATGATTTGCGAATGGGGGATGTCGGACAAACTCGGGCCATTGACTTTCGGCAAGAAAGAGGAAGCGATTTTTCTCGGGCGCGAATTATCGCAACATCGCGATTATTCCGAGAAGACGGCACAGTTAATCGACGAAGAGGTCTCGCGGGTTATTCTTACCGCCGAACAAAAGGCGACCGAATTACTCGAGGGGAATCAGGAGAAGCTCAAGGCGATTGCTGACGCACTGCTGGAATATGAAATCCTCGACGGCCACGAGATCGATAAGATTATAGCCGGTGAAAAACTGAACCGGCGGACCGCACTGCAAATTGCCGAGGACGAGAAAAAAACCACCGAGACCAAGACGATCAGGTCGTCGGGTGAAGAACCAGCCAGTCCGCAATTGGGTACGGTCGGCTGACCGATGGTGGTTTTGGGGGAATAGTTTGTTTGCCGGCGGGGGTTTTCTACAACTCCCGCCGGTTCCATCTTTGGTCACTAAAAAACTGCGTTTAGCGCGGATATTGGGGTGCGTATGACGCCAAAACTAACTGTGGTTCCCAAAAATATTGTTGTTCTTGGTCATCATACAGTTTTCCTGAAATCCAGGCCATTGATTGTCGGCGTGTTGAATGTCACGCCGGATTCGTTTTCCGATGGTGGTCAGTTTGCCGATCCCGGCCGGGCAGTTGCGCAATTTCACCGTCTGGTGGACGAAGGGGCTGATCTTGTCGATATCGGGGGGGAATCCTCCCGGCCTGGTGCCGAGCCGGTCGATGCGGGTGAGGAATGGCGGCGGGTTGGGCCGGTGCTGGCCAAAGTGGGGGCCAACAGCCCGGTACCGATCTCCATCGACACCTATAAAGCCGACGTCGCGCGGCGGGCGATCGATGCCGGCGTGTCGGTGGTCAACGATATCTCGGCGCTGCGATTTGATGCCGAGATGCCGAAAGTGGTGGCCGAAACCGGCGTATCGGTGATTTTGATGCACATGCAGGGGACGCCGCGTAATATGCAAGCGAATCCCGAGTATTATGATGTCGTCGCTGAAGTTCGTGATTTTTTAGGCACACAGGCAGCCCGCGCACAGGCGGCGGGTATCGTTGGGCAGAAAATCATCCTCGATCCGGGGATCGGATTCGGCAAGACTCTTGAGCATAATCTGCGACTCCAGAATCAACTGCCCCAAATAGTCAAACTCGGCTATCCGGTGCTGGTCGGGGTCTCGCGGAAATCATTCATCGGGATGATCTCCGGTGACGAGGCGGATGACCGGCTGGAGGGTTCGTTGGCGGCCGCCTTGATGGCTGCGGTCGGCGGGGCGATGTTGGTGCGGGTGCACGACGTTGGGGCGACCCGGAGAGCGCTGGCGGTCGGTGGCGCAATCGGACATCCGGATCGGTTCCTTGACCAGGGGCAAAAGTAGTTTGAAATGCCGATGAAATTGAATACATATAGACAGCGGGGCAGGGCACGCGCAGGTGGGAGGCAGTGATTTTATTCCGGATATAGGCCATGGACCTGTTTCATATCGGATTTATTAATTTCGGCATCGTCGACATCATCGACGTCTCGGTCGTCGGTTTTATCTTCTATAAACTGCTCTCATTGATGAAAGGCACACGCTCGGCGCAGATCGCCACCGGGCTGGTGCTGGTGTTTGTGCTTTCCTTTCTGGCGTTCTGGTTCCAGCTCGACGCCGTGATGTGGCTGTTTACCAACCTGGCGACAGTCGGGTTTATCGTGTTGGTCGTCGTGTTCCAGCCGGAGTTGCGTTCGGCGCTGGCTCAGATCGGTCACTCACGCGTGTTCCAGGTATTTTTCAACCTGGAGGAACAGCGGCAGGTTGATGAGATTATCAAGGCCGCCCAGCGGCTGGCCGAGTTGAAATATGGCGGATTAATTGTCATCGAGCGCAAGACCGGGATGCGCAATATCGTGGAAACCGGTAAATCGCTCAAAGCCGAACTCTCCGCCGAGATGTTAATCACCTTGTTCACGCCATACACACCATTACACGACGGCGCGGTGGTCGTGCGCGGCGAGATTATCGCCGCGGCCGCCTGCACCCTGCCGCTGACCCGCGAACCACGCTACATGAGACTTTTTGGAATGCGGCACAAAGCCGGGATCGGAATCACCGAGGAATCGGACGCGGTGACGGTAATTATCTCTGAGGAGACCGGTGAAATTTCGCTGGCCGCGGGAGGTATCCTCTATCGCAATATCGAGAAATTCGCCCTCAAGGATCAATTGACCAAACTGCTCAAGTAAACTTCCGGAAAACCCCCGTCCGGCCCGACCTGGATCTTGGGCCGGGACTCGAAGAAAGATTCTGCATCTATATGTCTAAACCATGTCCGCCTTCGACGGACTCAGGGGTATCGACCTACTCACCAGTGGAGTTTGCGCGGATACTGAACAGCAGAATAACCGCCCCGACAGACATCAGGATCGCCGCCGCGACAAACGACATGCGATAGGCAAAAACTTCGGTCGCGCCGGATTTGATCAGCAAATCGACAATCGGCCCGGCGATGAATGTGGCCGGAACACCCCAACTCAGGAAAAACGTCGCGTTAAACAGCGCAAACTGTCGGCCGCGTTTCTCCGGCGGAATCAGGCGCGCGGCATAGGAATACGAGAAGGCAAAAATCCCAACCCAGGCAAAACTGCTGAAGAAATTGCTGAGGTAAATTGGGTAAAGATCGTCGGCAACTGCAAAGATAACGAGGTAGGCGATGCCCAGCAGGGTGCTCCATAACAGCAGGATATCGTCGCGCCAGCGATCGGAGAGCCGTTTGATAAACAACCCGGCGATAAACATCGAAACCGAGGCCATATTTATGATATAGCCAAGTGTTTCGCTGGAAACATCGAAGCCGCCATCCAGGACAAGGTATTGGGATTTGATCAAAGCAATCGAATTCTGGCCAAAATTGATAAAGACCATCACGATCAAAAATAACCGGAATTTGCGCGAGATTGCCGGATCGACCGCCGGTTTTGAGGTTAACTCATTCTCCTTTTTTTCGCCCGTCTGCTTGATGCCGCCTTCGGGGACGAAAAACATCGGGATTGTCGAGATTAACATCGCGGCCGAGGCGATGAAAAACAACCCGCCCTGCGCAAACCCCCAACCCTCGTAATAGTGGGCGAACCCGTCATACATCGCCCCGCCGATCCAGACGCCGACGATCCGCCCGACTGCGCCGATGCTTTGCAGCCGTCCCTGAATGCCCGCCCGCTCTTTATCGGGATAGAGGTCGGAAAGCAGGGCGCTCCAGCCGACATTGGACATCGACCAGTAAATCTCGACGAATGACAGGCCCAAAATAATAATCCAGCCGGCGGTTGTTTTGCTCTCTGGAAGAATATGGAGATACCAGACCAGCAAAGTAGTGATCGCGGCGGAGATTTCCCCGACGATAATCAGGGTACGGCGCAGTTGCCGTTTGTCCGAAAGCTTCCCCCAGACGAATGTCTGGAAGACGACATTGAGAATGATCGGAAAGGTGACGAAAAAAGTCGTCTCGGTTACGCTCATCCCCAGGAAAAACCGCAGATAAATTGATAAGAAACCGTAAAACATCGTCCGGCGGAACATGGCCAGAATCTGGAACGAGGAGATGTTGAAGAAATTCTTTTGTTCTTTACTAAGGAACCTGGTCATAAATCCGATCCCGATCTTTCCGAGAATGTTGTCCCGGTTGATCCAGGGAAGGTAGGCAACCGGAGAGCGCGGTACAAGCGGGGGTTAATAAAAGGCAAATATCTTCGACAGTGATAACCTTTGACGGTGACAATCCGAATGCAAATCATCCAACAGCAAACGGGGCACCGGTAAGGGTGCCCCGTTTGGCGGTTATGTGGTGCCAATCTTATTCTGTCGGAGAAGAATCAGCCATCGGTGACGGTTGAGTGTCGAGGTCGCCCTCCGTAGTTTTGCGCGAGGCCTCGACCATTGCCGAGATCGAAGACATGATGCCTGCGGCCTCGATCGGCAGGAAGAACTTGGTCGCCTTGCCGTTGGCCAGCGCCTGCAGGACCTCAAAATACTTCAGCGAGATCAACTCGTTAGTCGGTTTGCCCTCGTGAATTGCCCGAAAGACGTTCACAATGGCTTTGCCCTCACCCTCGGCGACCGCAATCTGCCGGTATTTCTCGGCATCGGCGCGTTTCCTGACCGCCTCGGCCTGGCCTTCGGCTCCGAGGATGGCGGCGCGTTTCTCACCCTCGGCTCTCTCGATTTGGGCCTGCCGGACACCTTCGGCATCGAGAATGACCGCGCGTTTTTCACGCTCGGCTTTCATCTGGCGCGACATGGCGTTGGTGATATCGATCGGCGGGTCGATTTTCTGAATTTCGACTCGGTTGACTTTTACGCCCCACTTGTCGGTGGCCTGGTCCAGGACGGTACGCAGTTGCTCGTTGATTACATCACGCGAAGTCAGGGTCTGGTCAAGTTCCATGTCACCGACGATATTACGCAAGCTTGTCTGGGCCAGCTTGGTGGCGGCGAGCATATAGTTGCGGATCTCATAGATCGAGCGAAATGGATCGGTCACCTGTAAATAAACAACCGCGTCGACATCCACCTGGACGTTGTCTTTGGTGATCACCGCCTGCGGAGGAATGTCCATAACTTTCTCGCGCATGTCGACAGAGATCATCCGATCGAACAACGGGAGGATGAGGTTTAGTCCTGAGTCGGCGGTACGCACGTATTTACCCAGCCGTTCGATGACGCCTTTCTGGAAGGGGCGCAGAATCTTGATCGACATCAGGACCAGCACGATCGCCAGGAAAACCACGAAAAGTACGACAAAAGCCGCGGGTTGCATTTTGTTTACCTCCGGTAATTAATCGTCAACAACATTTCGGCGGAATACGGCCGTTATTTTGACCCGATAACTTCTCCGCTGGTTCATTTGACTCCGATTATTAACTTATTTCTGCTCGGTCACGGTTGCGGTGGTGCCGTCGATTTTGGTCACAATAACGGTTTTGCCGCTCTCGATTTTGGTTGTGGCCGTTGCGCGCCATTTTTCCGAACCGATCCGCACGACGCCGACATTGGCGTCGGGATCTATGGTCTGTTCGACATAAGCGCTGTGCCCGACCAACGCATCAATGTTGGATTCCCGCGCAGATTTGGAGCGGGACATGCGGTTCGCCAGTGGTCGGCTGATCGGGATGGCAATAACCGATATTACCGCAAAGATTACCGCCTGGACCAGGTATGAGTCGACAAAGATAGTCGAAACCCCGGCGAGCAGTGCCCCGACGGTAAAACAGACAAACAGAAACGCCGGACTTGCAATCTCGAGCAGTAAAAAGATCACCGCCAGTGCCAGCCAAATTAGAAGAGGACTCATCGTACTTTCTCCTGTCTGCCGTTTATGGACCCGGCTGCTTACTTACCACTATTACCCGTAAATTGCCGGGGTATTCAAGTTTAATGCTGCGATTCTTGTCGTTGTACTTTCCACAGTTACATATACTTTGCAAACCAATCGACAATAAATTTCAGTCGTGCCAGCCGTCGATCGGGACGGCCGTGCCGGCTGAGACCATGCGGTTCTTCCGGAAAACGCACAAACTCGACCTTGCGGCGGAGCATTTTCAGCCGTGTGTAGAGTTGTTCACCCTGCTCGATCGCGCAACGCAGATCATTCTCCGAATGGATAATCAGCAACGGCGTGCGGATTTTATGAGCGTAGGTGATCGGCGACTGACGTTTATAACCGGCCTCATTGGTCCAGGGGAAACCGCCGAATTCACGGTAGTCGTCAAAGCCGATATCCGATGAACCCATAAATGAGGACAGGTCGGTCACACTGCGCTGGGTGACCGCAGCTCTAAATTGATTGGTGTGACCGACAATCCAGTTGGTCATATACCCACCGTAGGAGCCGCCGGTCACGCCGAGCCGGTTCTTGTTGATGTATTTTTTCTTTTTGAGATATTCCACCCCGGCCATGATATCATCATAGTCGACCGTGCCCCAGTCCTCGATAATTGCACCGGCAAATTTCTCGCCATATCCCTGCGAGCCGCGTGGGTTACAATAGAAAACGACGTAACCTTCGGCCGCGAGCAATTGCATCTCGTGGAAGAAGGTGAAGCCGTACTGCGTGCGCGGACCGCCATGGATTTCGACGATGGCCGGGTATTTTCGCGTGGGTTTGAATCCCGGCGGTTTGAGAATCCAGCCATGGACTTTCGTGTCGCCGGATTTAAACCAGATCGTTTCGGGTTTGCGGATCTCGACCTCGGCAAGCAGTTCCCTGTTGAAATTAGTAATCTGCTGGAGGGCGCCCTCGTTTTTTCCGGCCAGTTCGATGGAGAACAATTCACCCGGAGCGGTGGCCGTGGAGATGATCCCGGCCGCGCGGGAGGTATTGACCGCAACGGAAATCCCCATAATGTGCATATCGCCCGCGGTTACCGGGCGGAGACGGCGTCCACCGGAAGAGACGGCGTAGACGTGGGTGGAACCCTCGTTAGAACAGAAGAAATAGATGTACCGACCGTCGGCCGACCAGATCGGCTCGCCGCCGAAACCTTCGCCGGTATCGGAAATAGTGAGGTCCATTACCTGCCGGTCCAGTTTCGGTGTCAGGTCGACCGCGGTGGGCCGGCCGTTGATGCCGACGGTCCAGACATGGTAGTTGGTCACACCCCAGGCGTCCCCGGGGTTGGTATGGCCGAGATAGGCGATTTTCTTTCCGTCGGGAGAAACACGCGGTGCTTCAACGGGTCCGGGGAGCGTCGGAATTCTTTTAAGCGGACCACCTTTGGCCGAGACACAGAAGATGTCCTGCCGCATGTGGTCACGATCGGGATCGGCCGAATGGTTGGAGACAAAGACGATTTTGCGGCCGTCGGGTGTCCAGCACGGTGAAACTTCATCATACTTACCGCGGGTGAGTTGTTTGCCCTCGCCGGTTTTTACATCAAAAACCCAGATGTGGTACCCGTCCTTCGGTGTGAACCCTTCGCCGTCCAGCCGATAAAACAAGCGCGTAATGTGGCGGTAGACCGGAGCTTCTTTTGCCGCCGCTTTCTTCTTATTTTCGGATTTCTTATTTTTATCTTTTTCGTCATCACCCGGTGTCGGGTCGTTTTGGCGGAAGGCGCAAAGGAGTTTCTTCCCGTCGGGTGAAAACGAAAGCGAGGAGAATGAACCGTCTTTGGTGACCAATTCGCGGGCTTCGCCGCCGTTGGCATCGATCAGGTAAATGCCCGGATTGTCGGCACGCTTGCTGATAAATGCGATGGTTTTGCCGTCGGGGGAGAAAACCGGCGCGTTATCCGAACGCTTGCCGTAAGTAAACTGCCGCAAGTTGGAGCCGTCGGTATCGATCATCCAGAGATTGGTCTGATATTTCTTTTTGTCTTTGGCGACGGTTTCGACGACAAAACAGACCCGCTCACCATTGGGTGAAATCGCGCAATTGCGTACAAATCTAATGCGGGTTAAGTCTTCCGCCGTGATTTTTCGTTTTTTTGCCGGCATGATATGTTTCCCTTCTTTCCTGGCCCAAGTTCGTATCTATCACGATAATACGGGGGCAACGAAACCGGAGCAACAGAGAAACTGTCGGCCCGGTGGAATTTGCTTGAATCAAAGTCGGTCAAAACCGATACAAGAATAGAGGAGTTGGATCGAACGTTGGTCACCTGGAGCGCTGATGAAAAAGATATTGGCTTTATGTGGAATATTGGCCCTGTTGACGTTGGCTGGATGTAAAGGCGGTGGATCAATCAACCCGCAGGATTCGAGCTACACACTATCCGGCCTGGCCGAGTTGAACTTAGACGATAATACAGATTATCTGTATCTTGAATTCCTCTCCGAAGGGAAGGCGGTGGTCGGATCATATATGGTCATCGACGGCGATACGCTGGCGTTCGATGCGGCCGGTGTAGTCTCGGTCTCCAGCCCGACTGTAAGCTGGGGGTTTGGCGAGACAATCCAGATAACCGTCCACGATCCGGCGGCCGATTTTTCACAACTGGTTAGCGCAACCATGCCGGGGAATTTTCAGGTGACATATTTTGTCCCGGTCAACCGGATTTATCTGGGCGGGAATGTCCAGGTGGAATGGACCGGCTCGTTTGGCGCGTCGGGGATTTTTGTGACGTGCGTTGCGCGAGACGACAATTCCCGCGCGCGGGGGTTTGCCGAAAATGTCGGTGACGGTCTGACCCAGATCACGATCGAACAGGCAACATTCGAAGACCCGGTGAATCTTACCGATCCCCGGGTGCCCGATTCATTTTATGTGTATCTTGTAGCTTATAATCCGACCTACTACGGTCGGCCGGGCGCGAAATATTTAGACACCGACCAGACGATCAATCTTGGTTTTGCTAATTCGATGACCGGTCGGGAAATTTCGGGACGGTTCGGCGCGGCGGTGGTGATCCCGCGTGAGGAATTGTATGTCCCGGAGGAGCCGTAAGCAGAGCTCGATGATTCGTCAAGCATGGCCGGCACTCATTTTCGGGTGCCGGCTTTTTTTACGCGCGGTTTCCATTGGAATTTTTTCAGGTCGACGATTTCGCCTATACCGAATACTATTCCCTCGTTTTCCAGCAGGGCCTTTTGCAGTTCGTAGCCTTGCCCGCGCTTGAGTGAGATTCCTCCCCGTGAGTTGATTACCCGAAACCAGGGAAGGTTGTCTTTCTCCGCCGACGAATTCAGCACGCGGACGACCTGCCGGGCGGCGCGAGGGTTTCCGGCGAGACGGGCGATTTGGCCGTAGGTGGCCACGCGACCCCGGGGGATTTTTTTCAGGACGGCCTTAATCATCTCGGTAAATGACGTGGTCATAAGTCGAGAGTAATCATCCGCCGGAGGGAAATCAAGCGATGGTGGTCCGTACCTGTCCTGCGCCGAAAAAAAACGGCCCCGGGAAATACCGGGGCCGTTGTCGAATATCGATTTGAATAGCCGTCGGCTTAGTTGCGTTCAGCGGTTTTTCTTTTCCGCCGAATGCCGAGTGCGGTCAGGCCGAGGCCCAGGAGGACAAGCGTGCCCGGTTCGGGAACCGGTGTAGCGGCGAGGCCGCTGATACCACCCGCGTCACGTGCCTGGAAAGATCCGACATACGTGCTGGCCGCACTGTACATATCGAAAGTATACAGCGAATTTGATCCTGCGGCGCCACTAGGGTTAACCGCAAGCCCGGTCGCAAAATAGTTGGTGCCGGTCGATTGATCGACAGCCATCCCGCCGAGGCCGCCAACCGTAATGCCGAGGCCGCCGATCGAGGAAAGAGCCGCAGTCACCGGATTGATCGTCACCAGAGAATTGGTGTTATCGTCGAGACCGACGAGCATGCCATCGCCACGCCACGCGAGGCCGTTGATATCATGGCTGGTGCTCATCTGGCCGATATTAGTGGCTGCTCCGGTGCTGAGATTTAGAGAAAACAGGATCGGGGCGCCATTGCTGCCACGGTTGACGCCGTAAGCATTACCGCTGGGATCGAAGGCCAATCCACCCTCGAAAACGAAGTTTCCACCGAGGCTGCCGACAAGCGTCGCATTGCCATTGCTGGCGTTGATCGTATACAGAGAAGCGCCCGAGCCGGAGGTGAAGCCATACATCGTGCCGTCAGACGCAATTTCCAGGGCGCCGAGCGTGCTCAGCCCGGTGTTGCCGAGATAGGTCAGACCCGCATTGCTTGTATTTACCGAGTAAAGATTGCCGCCCCAGTCACAGGCCCACAATGCCGCCTGTGCGTTCGAACCCATCGCAAAAACCGCGAGGGTGACGGCAAAAACTACTGCCAGGACTTTTAATTTCATTGATTCTCCTCCACTCCCTTTGTTGTAAATGGTTCTATTGTTTCCTGCTTCGTGAGTAACTAATCCGCTTCGACGACCCCCGAAGATCGTGGATTGGACTGCCTGGCAACTATGTGTGGCAAATGTCATGCCGCAAATTGCAAATATCGGACTAAGATTAAGTTGTTTATGTATTATGTTAATGGGTAAAGAGTTGTGGTGTGAGCGTGTAGGCTGGAGATTTATGTCTATGTGCCCGAAAGATATAAATTGTCAAATAAATGGACAATTAAAAACAGTTATATTGTGGTTTTGATCTTCAATTAACTGTATGACAATGACATGGCGAGCTTATACCCTGTCCTGTAGTCTTGACACTTATCAGCGTCGCAAAATCAAAGTCGACAACCCATTATCGGGGTGGACAGCACGCACGGTGCAGGCGGTGATTTCGCGGGGGGTGATAGTTGAGGTGGAGGAGGGCATTTTATTTATTCTTATCTGGGATTGGTGGGTGGTGCCCAGGCTACTGATTTTAGCTCGCGATATCAATATGAACTGCACTCAGTTCGCTCGCCGAAAAATATTTCCATATAGGTATGACCTCATCGCCCGGTATTAGGAACACCTCAATGTTGTTGAAAGCACAGGCACCCCAGAAATCGATATTAGCCACCTTGCAGATTATCGCTTTTTGTGTGAGGCACCCAGGATTATCCAAATGGTAAAGAAATTCATATAAGAGCACCTGTCCAATTGCCTCATAATTAAGTCGTTTTTCAACTTCGAATACCCAATCTGTGATGGCCGACACCTTTCTGCATATCAAGTCAGGGTATTTTTCTGTGGGGTGAATCGTTGGTAAAGCTAGCTTGATTGAGTTCCCTAGTCTGAGTTTTGAAGCCTCTGTGATATAGTCACCATCTAATATTCCGGCTTCGATGAATTTGTCTCTCAGTATTTTTTCCTCATCTACATATTGAGTTGTATGCTGAAAACAGGCTTTAATCCGATTTTCTCCCTCATTTAGAAGTGAATTGAGGAATCGAATAATCTCTATGTCACCGGTGTGGACGCCACCGATACACCATTGCACCCCCTCATTATTCAATATCGCGAGGGTGCCGCGAACATAAGCCAGCCCTTTTCCAGCGTTGCATCGGAAGACGCGGTTTGGAGGAACTCCTAATCGCTGTCTTAATAAACGCGCGGTTGGTGGTGAACAAAAATAGGATTCGTAAAGTTCTTCTTGACGCTTTCGTCCAACTGCCGTCTCGATAGTGAATTCATAACCATGCTTATTTTGAATATTAGCAAGTAAAGTCTTTATTGTGCCGTAATTGGCCTCAATTATCGCTGGGCCAAAATACAATAGATTTATCATAGGCAAATTCCCCTTAGTCAGCTATTCAGTAACTTGCTTTACCTCATCGATCTCCTTGAATGCAAGTCGCATTTGACTGAAAAAATCTCCAGCAGTGGCGAGGCCTTTCAAGGCGTCCCAATCATCAAGCCGAAGAGTGTCTGGCTTTTTGAATATATCCAACATTTCCTCGACACGCCCGGCATATTTTATTTCAACTTCAGCCAATACCTCCAGCAAGTCTTGTCTAGTGTCATCCTTAATCTTGTGAGAGACTTCGTTACGGAGATTCATTGCATCTTTGCCGATTTTTTTCGCCATGACATCAACTCCCAATCTGCACAATGAGTTATTAGCCCCAATCAATCAATAGTCCTCAGTAACCTCCAGAAGAAAATGCTATATTCCTACGAAGTCAAGCAATTGACCGATTACGATTTATAAGTCTTCTCTCCTCACTCCCCCGTCATCTTCCAGAATTGGCGGAAGATGGTGACTTTTGGCTGTACCGGAATATGCTCGCGAGAGAAATATTCTTTTGATAGCTTATACACCACCGGCGACAACCCGATGATGCCGATCAGGTTCGGGAATGCCATCATCGCATTGAAGATATCCGAGAGCAGCCAGATGAGGCCGATTTCAGTATACGCGCCAAGCGGGATGACCAGCACGAATACCCAGCGATAGGCCATGACCGCTTTTTTACCAAAGAGATATTCCGCGCAGCGGTCGCCGTAGTACGACCAGGAAATCATTGTCGAGAAAGCAAAAAAGACCAGGCCGAAAGTGACAATCCACTCACCGCCGGCCAGCCCGGTTTGAAACGCCAGCGAAGTCAGCGGCGAAGAGGTCAGCCCGCTGTCCCAGACTCCGGTGGCGATAATCACCAGCGCGGTCATCGTGCAGATGATCAGCGTATCGACAAACGGTCCGACCATTGCGACCAGTCCCTCGCGGACCGGTTCTTTGGTTTTGGCGGCGGCGTGGGCAATCGGCGCGGAGCCAAGCCCGGATTCGTTGGAAAACAGACCGCGAGCAACACCCTCCCGGATGATATGGAGCAATGTCGCGCCTAAAAATCCGCCGGAGGCGGCTTTGACCGAAAAGGCGGAGTTGAAAATCAGGGCGAAAGCTCCGGGGACTTTCTCATAATTTGCAATCAGAATTATTAATGCGCCAATGACATAAGCGATCGACATGAGCTGGACGAGTTTGGAGGCCACGCGGCCAATCCGGCGAATACCGCCGATGATGACCAGTCCAACGAGGATCGCCATGATGAACCCGGTTGCCAGGGTCGGAAAACCGAGGTTGTCGGCCAGCGGTTTGGCGACCGAATTGGCCTGCACCATGTCACCTATGCCGAATGAGGCGACCAACGCAAAGATTGCAAAAGTAATGCCGAGCCATTTCGCGTTCAACCCGCGTTCGAGATAATACATCGGCCCGCCGGAGGCGGTACCGTCCTCATGCACTACCCGGTAATGATGGCCCAGCGTGCATTCGGTATATTTAACTCCCATGCCTAAAAAACCGGTGACCCACATCCAGAAAATCGCCCCCGGCCCCCCGGCCGCCAGCGCGATCCCGACCCCGGCGATGTTGCCGGTGCCGATGGTGGCGGATAATGCGGCGGCCAGCGCCTGAAAATGCGTGAGCGCGCCCTCATCTTCGGGGTCATCATAGCGGCCGGAAATCAGCGCCATCGCATGTTTGAACCGCCGTAACTGGGGAAAACCCAGCCGGAACGCCAGGAAGATGCCGGTACCGAGCAGAAGGACGATGAGGACCGGCCCCCAGGCGTAACCATCGATTATGTTGAGAATTTCGAGCAGTTGTTTCATGATTTCCCTTCCGCATGAGGGTACGGGTAGTATTAAGCCTTACAGCGGGTTGCCGGTCAAGGAAGAAACCGGCGGTATTGCCGATGTAATAGAAAGTCGGCGTCTCGAGACGTCCGCCCGTCGCTATTGCTCATTGACAGGCGGGGGTTTACGGCTCACATTATGCGCGTCAAGGAGGTCGATACGGCGGTCAAACGACCGTATACTAATACGACGGGGAAGATAGATGGCGAAATCGAAATTGATGCGAAGTGTTTCGGGGATTCGCGGTATAGTCGGCGAGACATTAACCCCGGACGTCGCCGCAAAATACGCGGCGGCATTCGGAACCTTTATCAAAGGCGGGCGAGTTGTCATCGGCGGAGATTCCCGTCCAACCGGCCCGATAATCAAAGCGGCGGCCACGGCAGGGTTTCGCGCGGTGGGCTGCAATGTCCTGGATATCGGACTATGTCCGACACCGACGATTCCGATTGTTGCGCAACACCTGGGGGCCAAAGCCGGTTGTGCGATCACCGCCAGCCATAATTCGATTGAATGGAATGCGCTGAAGATCCTCGGCCCGGCGAAAAAACCGTTTTCGGCAAAAGACATCAACAGGATTTTTGCGATTGCCGACCGGGAGAAATTCGACTATCGGGATTGGCGGGGGATTGGTTCATTCGATTTCGATCACCATCTCTGGGAATATCATCTGGATCGCGTTCTGAAATTGCCGGTGGTCAATGTCCGGGGAATCCGCCGCCGTAAATTCAAAGTGGTCATCGATGCGGTTAACGGGGCCGGGAGTTTGCTCGGTCCGGAACTGCTCCGCAAACTGGGCTGTTCTGTGACCGAAATCCACTGCACACCCGATGGCCGATTTCCCCGTAAACCGGAGCCGGTGCCCGGCGCGTTGACTAAGCTCGGCCGCGCCGTGCGATATGCGAAAGCCGACCTGGGGTTCGCCCTCGATCCCGATGCCGACCGGTTGGCCTTAGTCGATGAGAACGGCAAGCCGCTGGGCGAGGAATATACGCTGGCTCTGGTGACCAAATGGATGCTCGCCAAAAAGAAGGGACCGGTGGCGATCAATATGTCGACCTCGCAGATGATCGACGATCTGGCCGCCTCGCTGGGCCGCAAGACCTACCGCTCGAAAGTCGGCGAACTGAACGTAGCAGCCGAGATGATAAAACGCCGGGCGGTGATTGGTGGTGAGGGGAATGGGGGAGTGATTCTCCCGGAACTCACGCTGGGCCGCGATGCGGCGGTAGGCATGGCGCTTATTTTATCCTT
>JAJRUJ010000035.1 GCA_024277855.1 Candidatus Zixiibacteriota bacterium | reverse complement strand
ATTCATCTCTTGGTGACAAAACACCGATGGAGGCCTATATTGAGACCAAGGCGGCATAATCAATCAAATCGAATCCACCTTAATACAGCCGCCAAACTGTCCAACAAACCGGGACCACTTCTCTCCCGGATTTTTTTACAAATTGCTCAATTTTCCAAATTTAGGTATATTTTTTGTGTGTTCTTCTCTATATTAATATAAAGGGATAATGATGATTATATTTTCCTTGCATTCAACTCTTTCAATTTGGCGATTCAACATCAGGTTCCGTACTACAACCAGTCAGCATGGGTCTCGCACATACTCCATTGGTGCTGCCCCCATCGAAAGGGGGAGCCTATGTTCTAATTGAAGATGTTTATATCCTCGTTTTATCCCCTCTTACCATACATTTTTGCCTGGGAGGTCTTGTGCGAAGGTCATCGTTCTTGGTACTCTTAGCATTTTTGGTAGTAATTGCGTCATCTACGGGAATGGCCGCCGAGAAGTTCATCCGCGTCGATCAAAATTTGGATATTCCCTCATTTGTTGGGTGGGACAGTCAGCGGTTGATTGTCGTCTTGAAGCAAAACATAGCGGTTGACCATGCCCGCGATCGGATGTCGGATCAGGCGCTGGCCAACTACCCGGACTTTGAACCGTTACTAAGACGATTTGAAGTCCGCAAATCGCATCCACAGTTCGTCGGCTCTGACCGCAAAGTTGGCGGCCAGGCACTTGCTCACCACTATAAAGTGACTATCGGTCACGGAACAGTGGAAGAGGCAAAAGCCGCATTTGAGCGGAATCCGAACGTTGAACGTGTCGAACTGATCGGCTTGCATACCCTGTTGGCGACGCCGAATGATACCTATTATCAGGGGTATCCCAATCCGGATTTCCCCTATGACCAATGGCATTACTGGGACACCAAAGGTATCGATGCCGATCTGGCCTGGGATTCAAACCCGGGCGATGCGACCGTGTTGGTCGGAATGCTTGATTCCGGCACGCGTTATTTCCATCTTGACCTGGGCGGCAACAGTTCTGTTTGGGGTCCGGACAATCCATTTCCCGGCGGCAACATTTTTATCAATCCCGGCGAAACACCGGGTGACGGCATTGACAATGACGGTAACGGATATGTCGATGACGTTATCGGCTGGGATTTTGTTGAAACGACCGATCAGTATATCGGCGTCACCTGTATCGACCAGGATTGTGGCGGCGCTGACAATGATCCGGATGATGGTAACGGACATGGCACTCATACATCGGGTACGGTTGGTGCAATCACCAATAATGCCCGTCAAGTAGCCGGCGTTGCGGGAGGTTTCAGCGACGGCACAACAAGCGGGACGGGTAACGGTGTTCGTCTTGTTCCCTGCCGGATAGGTTTCAATGCCAAGTATCGCGGTCAGACAACCGGTATTGTCGATATGGCCGCCGCCGCCGAAGCCATGTATTACATGGCTGATCTGGTAGACGCCGGGTACAATGTTGCAGCCATTAACTGTTCGTGGGGATCATCAAACTCCGGTGGACTTGGCGCTGCGGCCGATTTTCTCCTGTCACGCGATGTGGTAATCGTCGTTGCCGCCGGCAACAGCAATTCCACCAGCGCTTCTTACCTGGGTAGCCGGGGCGATTGTCTCGATGTCGCCGCGACCGACAAGAATGGTGACGGAGCTTCATTTTCCAATTATGGTTCGTGGGTGGACGTCGCTGCTCCAGGAGTTGAAATTTTAAGCACCTATGCAAACCCGGATGATCCGGATTTGAACAATAACTATGTTGCCGTTTTGGACGGCACTTCGATGTCGGCCCCCCATGTGGTCGGTATCATCGCCTTGCTGGAATCTTGTAACCCATTACTGTCCGGGCCGCAAAAATTCAGCTTGGTCGTCAACAATACGACGCCCTACAACGACACTCGTGACCTTGGTTCGGGTATCGCAAATGCTTATCTGGCATTAAGCGCCGCAAATTGCGCTCAATGTACGGAAGTCACGCCGGTAGCCGATTTCAGCGGTTCGCCGACCACCGGCGATGCACCGCTGACAGTCAACTTTACGGACCTGTCGACAAATACCCCCGACACCTGGTCGTGGGACTTCGGTGATGGCGGCACCTCAACTGCGCAGAATCCGAGCTATACCTATGACGTTGCGGGAACCTATACGGTCTCGCTGACAGCGTCAAATTGTGCTGGTTCCGATGTCGCAAGTAAGACCAACTACATTGCGGTCAGCGAACCGCCGTGTACGGCAATCACGCCGGTAGCCGATTTCAGCGGTTCGCCGACCACCGGCGATGCACCGCTTACAGTCAACTTCACGGACCTGTCGACAAATACCCCCGACACCTGGTCGTGGGACTTCGGTGATGGCGGCACCTCAACGTCGCAAAATCCATCGTACACGTACGATGTTGCCGGAACCTATACAGTCATTTTGACTGCAAGCAACTGTGCCGGTTCCAATATCAACACCAAAATCGACTATATCACGGCGACTCAACCCCCGCAACAGGAAACGCATGTTGAGGACATCGTTGTCGTCCGTGAGACTGCCGGTGGTCCGAATCGTGTTGCAGTGGCCACGGTGACGATTTTTGACCAGGCCGGACAGCCCGTTTCCGGCGCTACCGTTTCCGGTTTTTTCAATGCGCCGAATACCGGCACCAAGACCGGCGTCACTGACGCATCAGGGGTTGCCAGCATAAAATCCGACAAAGATCGGTAACCACCGGTCGATTGGTGCTTCGAAGTGACAGACGTTCAGGCTACCGGATACGTCTACAATAGTGCAGCCAATATTGTTACTAAAGCATGTGAAAGTGGGCCGGCATTCCGAACCAACCCAGGAATGGATACTGTTGTAGATGAAAATGGTTTTGGCTTATTGCAAAACTCGCCAAATCCATTCAACGCTTCGACAGTGATCACATTCTCAATACGGGATGCATCCGACGTCAGGCTGGAAATCTTCAATATCAGAGGGCAGAAAGTCGCCACACCATTTGAAGGTTTTCTCGGTGTGGGGCAACATTCGGTGCTGTTTGAAGCGTCCAACTTGCCTTCCGGGATTTACTTTTACCGTTTGCAGGCCAATCAGATGGTCGATACTCGGAAGATGCTGTTGGTGAAATAGACCTTTCACTGAGTAAGATAGTCTGGAAGTATCACCGTCTCGGCCACTTAGGCCGAGGCGGTTTTTTCATATTCTGGAAATCAACAAAAGAAAAAACGATTCTATGTCCACGGGTTGAGGCTCGGCTGAATAGGCGATCGTGGTTCGAGGGACGTCTCACCTGGAAACTTTTCCAAATACTCTTTGAACTTTTGTCGCACCAACAAATTACAGGACGATGCCGATACCTGGTTGTTAGAGCATAATGTCATTTTGGGACCTGACTCAAAAAAGTATTGTTTTCTCCGACGGAATAAATCAGTATCCTGCGACATCGGTCAATTATCGGGGGCTGGGAAGTGCGTTTAGGCACCATATCGCGCGCACTTAGCCACCCGGGACAGTCAGAGAAAACGGAGACAACGGTGGCCTCATTTCGACTGACTCGAGTACTTCCCTTCCTTGACTGGTTCAGTGGTTATAATGCCAAACGATTGCGGGCGGATTTGACCGGCGGTCTGACTGTGGCGTTAATCCTTGTCCCGCAATCGATGGCCTATGCCCAGCTTGCCGGTTTGCCCCCGTATTTCGGGCTGTATGCCTCGTTTTTGCCACCGATGATTGCGGCGTTATTCGGTTCCAGCCGTCAACTGGCAACCGGTCCGGTTGCGGTGGTCTCCTTGATGACGGCAACGGCGCTGGAGCCACTGGCAACGGCTGGCAGTGAACAATACATTGCTTATGCAATCCTGCTGGCCCTTGTCGTCGGCCTGTTCCAGCTTTTGCTGGGGATGCTCCGCCTGGGTCTGGTGGTCAACTTTTTGTCACATCCGGTCATCGCCGGGTTCACGAATGCCGCCGCGCTGATTATCGCCTCCTCACAGTTGGCCAGTCTATTCGGCGTCACAATCGACAAAGCCCAGCACCACTACGAGACAGTCTATAAGATGTTCGAGGCCGCCCTGTATTTCATCCATTGGCCCACCCTCGGATTCGGAGCGGCAGCATTCCTGATCATGATTATCCTGCGGCGATACCACCCCCGCCTGCCATGTGTCCTGCTGGCGGTGGTTATCACGACGTCTATTTCATGGTTCATCGACTTTGAGCGCAATATCCTTGTTGATCTGAACCGCATCCAGGATGACGCGAGTCGGGCCGAGATCATCACCTTCGACGCCAATTATGACAAGCTTCTGCAGAAGATGGAAGAACGCATTGCCCTGCGGGAGCAACTGAAATGCACAGTTGAGTCAAAGGGTAAACGATCGGTATCGACTATTCATCTGCGCCACGACTTTGACGTGGTGGACGTGGAAATCGAAGAATTAAAACAGACAATCCAGCGACAACGCGCGGCGCTTCGGGAAAAGCACTTTGTCGCCGTGGAAAGGCCGGACAGCGCCTGGGAATTTTACCCCAGGGGTGTCGAGATGCCCGCAGGGACGAGGCACGGCACGCGGTGGCGCTTGAAAATCGGCAATGGCCCGCTGGACCCCTCAAACATCCCGATGATCGGCGGCGGTAAAGTTGTTGGATATATCCCCAGCGGGTTGCCGGGTTTTAAACTCCCGGAATTCACCCCGGCGGTTGCTCTCGATCTCCTGCCGATTGCCGTGGTTATTTCGTTGCTGGGATTCATGGAAGCGATAAGTGTGGCCAAAGCCATGGCGGCCCGGACCGGCCAGCGACTCGACCCCAACCAGGAATTAATCGGTCAGGGTCTCGCCAATATTCTGGGGTCAGGCTTCCAGAGCTATCCCGTCTCGGGGTCTTTCTCCCGCTCGGCGGTGAATTTGCAATCCGGCGCGGTGACCGGATTGTCCAGCGTCTTCAGCAGTCTGGTGGTCGTGATCACCTTGTTCTTCCTGACACCGTTGCTTTACCACCTCCCCCAGTCAGTCCTGGCCGCCATTATCATGATGGCCGTTGTCGGGCTAATCAATGTGAAAACCTTCGTTCACGCGTGGCGGGCACAAAAATACGATGGGATCATCGGGATTATCAGTTTTGTCGGGACGCTGGCATTTGCCCCTCACCTGGAGCGAGGGATCATCATCGGCGTGGTCCTCTCACTATTTTTATACTTACTGCGCAATATGAAACCGGTAATCGCCCTTCTATCGCTGCATCCGGACGGAACGTATCGCAACCGTGACCGATTCAAGCTAAAACAATGCAAGCATATTGCGGTCATCCGCTATGCCGGATCCCTGTTTTTTGCTAATGTCAATTATCTCGAGGACAAAGTCCTGGAGAGAATCAGGCGGATGCCGGACCTGCACCACGTATTGATCGTCGGCAACGGCATCAACGAGTTGGACGCATCCGGTGTGGATGTAATCGAATCTCTGGCCAACAGACTTCACGAACAGGGATTAAAATTGTCTTTCAGCGGTCTGAACGATGTCGTACTCGACACGGCGCGGCGGACGGGTCTGATGGCGATTATCGGCGAGGATAATTTTTACCGTAACGCGTCGCGGGCCATCAACAGTATCTGGGAAGAAGCCCACGAGGATTCCTCGGAAGAAAAATGTCCGTTGCGCCACGCCCCCGGCGTAGTCAAAGAAGTATCATAAAAGTAAAAGTTTGATTCGATTCTTGGTTTATTTTTTATATTCCGAACAACACATCATCTATAAAAACGCCGAGCGTGCTGCAAACCCGACATATTTCCGGGTTAAATTTTGCCCGAAACAAATGTTCAATTCCCCTCGGCTTGACGGTATATGGAATGAGTCAGGTGCGAGCAAAATAGATTATCTTTTCCGTTGATCCCCGGTCCTTTACAAAACAGTTGAATCCTTTCGCCGTCGCTTTATCCCGGAGCGGGACCGGATCGAAAGGTGCGATGAGTTCGAAAACCTGGTCCCCGGTCAATTGGGCCAACTCACGCATGACCCGGCCGATTGGTTGTTCCCCGGCATTAATCAGCGGGCGAACATCAAGTGTCTCCACAATCTTCTCTTTGTCAAACCATTCCGGTGCATCTTGCGGACGTTCGGGTGTCGCCAAGCCGTCCTCGGTCGCGGCAAATTCCGGTTGACCAACCTCACGGCGCAGACGCTTGATCAGTTCGACCACCGAAACCCCGCCGACACGTGCCGCCTGCGAAAGACTGGTAATTTTCGCCACAGTCTTACGCAACACGGGATTGCGGAGTTTACTGAACGCCGGTACGACGGCAATCAGCACGTCTTCGAGTTCGGGGTAGGCCTCCAGGAGTTCTCCGACCTTGGTCTGCGGCGTAATCAGAGGCATTTCGTTGTTCATTTTCCCTTACTTCTCGGTGTACGACAGGAGTCGCTGCTCTCCGTTCAATGCCCGTTTTTCGGTCAAATTCTGGCTGACTTCGAGAGTGCCGAGGTAGCTGCCTTTTTCATCCCGGACGGCGAAATACTCTATATGAATGAACTTGCCGCCAAGCGTGATCCAGAAGGGGGCCTGGCTCGTTCGACCACTCTTGAAATCATCCAGAATTTTCTCGACAATATGTACACTGGACGGCGGATGACACATTTGGACTTTCCGTCCAATAATTGCCCGGTTACGATCGAAAATTCGTTCGCGACCCTGGGTAAAATACTTCACCGTGTCATCGGCCCCGACAAAGGTCAAGTCAAACGGGATCGTGTTGAGGATAGCTTCCAGTTCTTTGGGAGAGAGGCTGCCGCTGGGGAACCGCACCCGATTTTCCTCAACCGATTCCGGTGCAATTTCGGTCAGTTGATCGGGTTTCCAATCGTCGGTCGGGTCAAAAAGGCAGAAGCCAATTTCGGGGCTTTGGACCTTGATCGCATACCATTCATCATCGGTAAGCTTGTCCAAACACATCGGGAAGAGGATTTCTTCTTCCTTAAAAATCATCTCCTTAATCGCATCGATGGCCGGCCGGAATACCAATTGCTCAAGGCCTCCGGCCTCCCCTGCAGTTATCTGGCCGGCAGCTTCGAGAGTCTTGATGACTCCCTTGAGCAGTTCTCTGACTTCATCATCCTTGCCCCACATCACCGTCGGCGGGCCGGTGATACCTTTTTTTTCAAGATAGGGGAACAACAGGTTTTCTTTCCGGCTATAGTGTTTTTCAATATCGGCCAGACGGCTGAAACGGAGGCGCAATTGCCCGAGCGCTTCAGCGACGTCGTCCTCATCCGGACTATCGTTTATCTCAGCAAGAAGTTTATCGGCCAGGGCCAACTCACCGAGCAGGGCCTCATTTTCTTTTTTGAACGTGTGTACCGGATGTCCCGGCGGGGCGGTTTTCCCCTCGGATAAATCCAGCGCACCTTTCATCGCTGCTGAGTGCAGGTCGCACAGTTTCAGGATCTCTCCAGCCGGCAGACCCTCCGCGATCAATTCCTGTTCGACCTCGACCACCTCGTTGTATGGCACGCGGCCAAGTAATTTAAGTAACTGGGATTTTACTTCCTCTGCGGCCTTTCCCTCGTGCAATTGTAAAATCAAATGTTTCAGCACGCCTCGTCTTGCTTTCGCGTTATCAATCAACTCACTCATATTCTCCTCCTCCAGAAAAACTCTCTTGTTCCGGTCGCGCCTGATCATCCTGATTGTCCGCCAATGTCCAGCATAACATTTACGTGTCGTCTGTGCATTGACTTAAGTCAAAAACGGGATTAACCGGACAATATTAATCCCGATAAAGCGGTATTTGTTCGAAGACCCACATCGGCAGAGGATCGATGACCGGAGATGAGATGGGGTTAACCCGGAAACTGCCGGTGGTCGGTTTCATTTTTGTACGTGGTCATACAGTTTTCAGTGATCTCCGGGATCTCCACAGTCGCACAAGATGGGCTTATTGTTCTTCCCAAATGGTGCCGTCCTGATTCAACCGGAGCACCCAGACATCCTTACCTTGTGCTCCATATGACTTGGTAACCCCGACAATGATACAGCCGTCATTTGTTGCCACCACGCCGCGAGCGCAATCGTCTTCCGGCCCGCCGAAAGCGCGCTGCCAGATCACGTTACCTGAGAAATCAAAATAGGCAACATAGGCATCGCGCGGGCCGGTGCCGTCGGGCGATTGTGTCTGTCCGACAACAATGTATCCGTTGCCCATGATCGCCATATCCCAGGCGACCTCCTGATCGGCCGTGCCGGCTCTCCCCTCATTAGACACGCTGTTACCGTCGGTGTTGAAGATATACATATCGCGGCTACCGGCGCCGCCGGTTGAGGTATACCCGGCAACTACTCGCTGTCCGCCACCAAGGTCGATGACCGACCGGGCGGCGTCGTGACTGCCGAGTGCGCCAACGTCCTGTTCAGAAAGGATAATACTGCCACTGCCACCCTCCCCCGCATCAATCACTGTCAACAACCAGGCCTGCGCCCACTCAGGATCGACTAATGGAGGTTTTGTCTGGCCAACAATAAACAGACTGCCGTCACTGTTGGGGACGACATCGAGCAGCTCATTCCAATCGCCATCATAATACCAATCATGCCACAACCATTTGCCGGCGGCATCGATTTGCACGACATAGGCGTCCGACCGGGTACAACCGGTAAATCCGCCGACGACGGAATATCCTGAGCAATCATACGAGAATCCCACCATTACATACCCGCCACCGGGGAGTTCGGTGATCCCGCTGGCCCCATCCAGACATTCTCCGCAACCGTAGGAATCCTGCCATTGCACACTACCGGCAGAATTGACTTTCAGGAGATAGGCCTCGGACCAAAGCCATTCCGGGCTGCCCGGATGGGTATAGCCCGCGATGGCGTAACCATTGTCCTGGGTAGTGATAACCACAGTACCGACGTCGTTGAAGTCGTAGTCATACACCCAATCGTTGAAGAAAAATCCATTACCTCCGACTTCCAGCAGGTAGACATCCCGATCGGCATTCAGGGTATAGCCGGCGATGATATAACTGGCTTCCCCCGCGGCGGTGTCGATGGAAAATCCTTCCTGGTCCCCGGGGCCGCCGAAGAGCCAGCCCGGTAGTTTCACCTCGTAGACGAGCAGCAACGTGTCGGCATCGGGAGACGTTGTGCTGTTGACGATGACCTCTTCAACAAATGTCGTGGGGTTGAAAGCGGCACTCGTAATCGTGAATTCAAGCGTCGCCTCGCCGGTTCCGGATGACGGCGAGATATCCAACCAGGGAACCGGATTGGCGATATTCCAACTCAGCACTCCCCCACCGGCGTTGGTCAATGACACAGACTGCGGTGTGGGTGGTTCCTCGTAAGACCAAGCCGTAAAATACAACGTATCCGGCTCGAACTGCGGCCTACTCGCCGTGACAGTTATCGGTTCAGTCGATACTGCGGTGTTATTGTCCAGGTCGCATTCTTCGCTGCCCTCGTTGCTTGCCACTGCAACCCGGAGATAATACATCCCTTCGACTTCCTGCGGTACGAGTCCATCCACTACCACTTCAACTGAGTCCCCGTCCGCCAGCGGGTTGTACGTCACCTGGCCCAGCATCAATTCGTTCTCGTCCGGGATGAGGTCGCCGTCCACGGTCAGATATGCAAACACGTCGAACGAGGAGGAGGCCGACGCGCCGATGTTTTTGACCCGGGCAGTAACAGTCAATGCCCCGCCCGGCGTTATCAAATCGGCGTCGGCACCAACCAGCGTAACTTGCAGATCGGGACAGGGGACCGGCACGATAGAGAGAGCCGGTGTCCCCGGCCACCCATGGGAGTCAGTCGCCTGATTTACTCCCCGGATATTCGCCATAGTCTGGAATGACCGAAGATAATAATCGCCAAGTGTCTCCGGGCTGACAGTGAAAGTAATTAATGCTGTACCCAGTGCCGGAATACTTACCGGGTCGCTGGTCATGTCGTAATCGGGCGGTCCGGCCGGTGTTTGTGTCAGCTGGAATCGGACCGTCGTCGCCAGCGCCTCGGCATACCGGTGGGCCACGGTGAACGTGACATTCACTTCCTCGCCGGGATAAAATTCGGTGGCCGGCAGGCCATCCGCATCGGTGATTGTCGTGCTTTCCACAAAGGGGAAATGCCGATAAATCGAGGCGGAAGCAGTTTGATCCTCAATGACAGTGATCCCGATTGCTTCACCCCACAAATCGAAACTCCCCGGTACTGCCGCACTGGGACTGAATGCGTTAAACTGATGAGTGTTGCCGGCAAGAATCTCGTTGAAAGTCGCCGTCCCACCGGCGGCAGTCGTCGCAGTATCGAGATCGGTCCATTCGGACGTGTAGCGCACAACACTGATACCGGCTGTACCGGTGCTGTCCTCATCATAAACTGTGACCGCGACATTGCCGGTCGGTGCGGGCGCGAGATTCAACTGCACATCCACAAAGGCCGTGTCGCCGTCGGTTGCCGCGTTGACGATCGTCACCGTCGCATTGTGTGTACCGGACAGCAGATCGGTTGTGGCGATGCTGACCGTCAGTGAAGTTTTATTGCCGGAATCGCTGGTTGGTTCGAGTGTGAGCCAGCTATCGCCGGCCTCCGCGGTCCAGGACAAAGTCCCGCCACCTGTGTTGGAAACCGCCAACTGCTGTGCGGCAGGGAGATCGCCATACTGCACGGCGGAGAATGTCAGTTCCAGCGGATCGACCGAGAGAGTCGGCGGAGATACATCCAGTGTCTGGGCGGCGCAATGCCAATTGTTCTCTTCGTCGGTTTCAGCGATTTCGCGGTTGGCGTCGGCGATGATACACAGGTAATAAGTACCGGGTGCCAGACTCGTTGGTACCGTTGCGGTAATTTCACAGGTTTCATTCTCTCCCGGTCCGATCCCCGTTGGCCGACAAAAACCGATTTCGGTGCCCTGATCGGCGGTGGTTACCGGCTGTTCGGACAAGACCGCGCGGGCCTTAAACGCCCCCGAAACGCCGGGACCGTCATTAGCTAATATTGCATTGACCATGAATCCTTCGCCGGGTGCGGCAACCAGGTTTGTCGTTTCAACACTGGTGATGATCAGATCGGGCAACGCCGCCCCGACGGTAAAGGAGATGCCGTTCGGCCAGGGACGTGAGTCGGTCGTCCGGTTTTCCAAATCAATCAGCGTTTCGGTTTTCCAGGGACGGAAGTAGAACGATCCTTGTGTGTCGGCAACCCAGTAATTTTCCGCGGTGCGGACTGTGAATGCCGGAACAGACATCTCATTGACCAAGGTGAAATCGACATTCGCACCCCGATTGCGACTCCCCTGAGAGGTCAGAGTTATCTGATGATCTACTGCGTCTCGATTATCGATCTCGATCGCGAAGAAAATCGTATCGCCGACCCGAAAATCGGACGCAGCGCTCCCGGTCCGGTCGGTTATCTGCACTCCACCGGCAAATGGGAAATATCGAGTAATCGTCTCCGCGGCAGCCCCGTCGTAGGGGACTGTCACGATGTCAGTATGACCCCACAGCTCACCCTCCGGGACATCATGACCGGGGGCCACGGCACTGAAGATGTATCGACCACCACCGGGAAGCTCGGTCCAGGTCACTTGGCCATTATTGTGAGTGGTCAATGAGTCGATAGGCCAGCCGAATTCATCTTCCCGAATTACGATGATATTATCGGTCGGCAAGTTATTCTCGTCAAAAACGGTAATCGTCACTGAACCGGGTAACGGCTGCAGAGTAAAATCGGCTTCAAGAGAAATATCCTCACAGGAGAGCACAACCTGCTCATGCTGTGAAGCGTAGCCGACGTTATTTACATTCAGATAATACGCGCCAAGAGCCAGGCCAGGAAATTGGTATTGCCCAAACTGATCGGTTTGGGTTTGAGCGGTTGCCGGTTCGCCCACAGTGAGCTGTACGCCGGAAATTGGCTCCGACGTCGATGCATCGGTTATTACACCGGAGATCGTCCCGGTCACCGCACTGCCGCCGATAGACAGCCGCTGGCCGTCCTGATAGATATTCGCCACATCCGGGACCAGACCATCGGTGGTTTTCAAGCTATCGACAGTCAATGTCAGGACCATTTCTCCCGGACGGTTGACCAAAAATTCGATATCGAGCAACGAATGGACGTCCGCGGGAATATTATCGGATTCTGCGTTGGTTCGCGCACAGGAAATCGAAAGAGACGTATAATCATCTGTCGCGGCAATTTCCAGCGTCCCCCAGGCCGGATCGGCGGCGGTAATTTCACCAGTGAATTGCACATCGCCCGTTTCGGTCTCAATCGTGAACCACCCCTCGGAAAAACGGGGAACGTTAAAAAATTCCAGGGTCGAAGTAATCCGGCCGCAAACGTCTGCCGCATCGTGATATGGCGACAGTTTGATCATCCGAACGATTGGGAGCAATTCGACATCAATTTCGGTATGCTCACTGCCGATGATTGTCGCGGTAGTTTCCCCCGCGTAGATTACCCCTCCCTCAGCATCCAGCGCCGCCAACGCAATTTTAGCTTCACCGGCCGGCAGATTGATCGAGCCAAAATCAAATTTGCCGTCGACGATCACTGCGGTGTCTGTGTAGACCGCTTCGTCGTTGATCACCACCAACAAAGTGACATGGGTGATTTCATCGGTCAATGAGCTTTTGAGGAATGTCGCCGCGACCGACGTACCGGGAAGCGGCGAAACCTCGGTCGGTTTGTCTGTGCCGCAGGTAAGCGCCAGCAGGGCAGCGATCGCGACAAAGACTAAACTAAATATCTTCTTCATGTTCATCGCTTCCTCCTACCGGTACCGGAAAGTCAGGGCCATGGCCACCCCGAGGCCGGTGAGGTCGTCTACGTCGTTGGTTTCACCGCGGTAATAGGTGATAACGGCACTGCCTGACAAAATCGGGGTAAAGGAATACCCGGCCCCGGCGCCCAGGCCGAGATAATGTGTCGCCGGACGGTATTGCCCCGATGATGGATCATATTGGTTGGCCGAAAGATCGCGGTATTCCGTCCGGCCCAGAACCCGTAATCGCTTATTGACCGGATATGTCCCCGAAAGATAGGCGGTAAATTCGTCACGACCCGATTGGTAAATTTCCTCAACCAGTGTGGCGCTTTCCGGAGCCG
The DNA here is from genome assembly GCA_024277855.1 of Candidatus Zixiibacteriota bacterium. Classification (GTDB taxonomy): domain Bacteria; phylum Zixibacteria; class MSB-5A5; order WJJR01; family JAJRUJ01; genus JAJRUJ01. The sequence continues at coordinate 24,481 of JAJRUJ010000035.1, read as the reverse complement.
GTAGTTGCGCCTTGCTGCGCGTGAGATAGACCAAACCAAGAACGCCGGACACCTGGCCGGAGTATCTGACCCGTCCGCTGAGAATCAGCGTATTCCCGGATTTGTAAATCCCCTCCGAATCAAATTCGTCTGTGCCATACGATTTATAAACCAGTTCACCGGACATGCCGAGTGGGCCGCCGTTGTTGACGGTTTCGGCCATCACCCGGAAATGCAGTTCCGGGCCGTATCGATACTCGGCCGGTGAGTCGGCCAGGACTTGATAGCGGCCCTTGGCGATGTAGCCCCCCCCGAACAAAAAACCAATGTGGCGGAATTGCGGCCGGACAAATACGTCGCCGCCAATGTCCAGACCCTGCCCAAATCGGCGAACGACGAATTTGCGGGAATTGTCGGCCAGTCTCAGCGACAGCGTGAATTCCTCGGCGGTCAACGCCGTTTTGCCTGTCGGTAAATTGGCCCTCAGCGAGACGCCGAACAGCTTCTCTTTGAAATAGTATGTGCCCTTCACGCGGGTATCATTAAGTGAACTGAGGTTGAGGTCGGCGTTTTGGTCATCGGAGTACCCGGCGGAGGCGAATGTACTCCAGAAATCAACCGCAAATTCCGGCGTAACAAACTGGTTAACCCGCAAACCGAATGCTGACTCGTCCAGGTCGTTAACGCCGGCCGGTGCGTCCTCTTCCCAGCTATTATAGAGGAAGAAAACCGATACCCTGGAGTGAGCCGACGACCCATCCTCAGCTGCAACCAACTGCGGAACCAGGAGAAGCACAATCGCCGTTAAGATATATAATTCCGTCTTGCGCATGGCTGATTCCCCTATCGAATAGTGCCGTGTATTGAAGCACTACCGGTTTCGCGTGAAGAATCGTCATCCGTCCGCGGATCGATTTCCGGAGCGGTCAATTCAAAAATATCTTCGGTCGGCTCGACAGTTGCGCCGAATCCCTGGTCGAGGATATTGTCGACCGAGGAGAGAAAGTCCTCCGCCGATCCACCACCTTCCAGAAGAGATTTCGTTTCTTCTTCAAGCTCTTCGGCCTGCTCGAATCCGGGATCGAGCGAAGCGGCTTCGTTGAACAGGTCATTGGCGGCGGAGAAATTACCCCGATCATATTCGTCCAGCCCACGGCAGAAAGCCCAAAATGCCGCCGAGTCCACCGTGTGAGTCGTCTCGATAGCCGTGCGTTCGGCGGGCGTCAATTCAATACCGAGACTGTCGATGATGGCAAAGGTAACCTTCTTTTGGAGCCGGGCGATATTTGTCGACCGATCTTCGGAGTTGATCGCCGGGCTGTAGAGGGTGCTGGTGGTGTGGACGATACCGGATTGCACCGCGATGTGTTCCGGGTCGGTGGCGGCCACATTTCCGTTCACCAGTTGCTGTGCCCCGATCAACCGGCCGATGCGCGGTGCCGATTTGTCGTCGATCCGCCCGGTTTCGGCCAGGGCCAATTCGTCGAGGATATACTTCAATTGCGCCCGTTCAACAACTTTGAGGCCGGCGATCTGACTGAGGTCACTGCCGACGAGGGCGGCGAGGCCGTTGCCCAGCGGCCGCAGCCGCGCCGCACCGTCGCCAAGGGGAATGAAAGGCAGCACCCCGACTACCAGGCCAGCCGACGTATCGGTAACCAGAGATGATTCAAACTTAATCGCCTGGCGCGCCTGACGGCGCAAATTCTCATTGCCGACAAATAGGGAGCGGCCTTTGATTTTTCGGGCGATTTGCGAATTTTTATTGCTCACCAGGTATCGTTCATAAATCGCCTGTGCCGCCGTATATTCCTGCTGCGCTTCTCTGGTCATCCCGAGGTAGAGTACAGTCCGACCGTCATCAGGTCGACTGCGCAATGCCGCTTCCAGCCGGCTGGCGGCGGCGGGATAGTCTCCCTGATAGTAAGCGGTGATTCCCAATCCCCGCCGGGCATCAAAATTAGCCGGATCTTCGCCCAACGCCTGCTGGAAATGTGCCTCGGCCGCCGAATAATCTTTTTGTCTGATCGCCCGGCGCCCCTGCCATACTGCACTCGAACTACAGCCGAGGGCAAACACCATCAGGAGTATCGCCCCGCAAAGCCAAACAAAAGACAATCGCATATTTGCGTCTCCGGAAAAACGTGAAATTCACATTCCAGTAATCTGTTCATGTCATTATGGATGGTATAAATTCTCCCCAAATGCCGCAATATAAATGGTACGTTATCGGTCACCCGGAGAGTGATCTGCTTGAATTAACGGCTCTGATAAACTGATAGCTGACAACCTGAAAAGGATTGAAAATATCGGCTATTATTGGAGAGGAAGAATCAATTCGTCGCCGCATCAGGATTGCTCGGCTCCCCGGTTAGCACGACCCATATCAGTTTAGCCGGCCGAGTTTTTAATACATCATTTCATAATTAGGATGAAGTCATCGCCTTGCTTTCACGGTAATTTTACAGCATTATCGATCCGGTATCTTCCGCCGATTTCAGCGACGACTTTTTGGCGGAAGTCAGGTTACGGTAAACGATTCAAAAGAATACGGGGTTTGAAACACCTTGATTATTTGGCCGGTAATCGATACAATTGCCTACAAATAATATGGGACTTGTACCACATATCCTACTCCCCCGGAATCAATCAGTCCGATCTGATTCCGATTCCACGGAGGATCCGGTTAATTTCTAACTCGCACATGGCACAAAACCGAGGAGAACGTTGATGAATCGTAATTGGCGACTTGTGCAGGGGATATTTATTGTCGCAATCTTTGCCGCATCCGCAGTGATCGGCCTTTGCCCGCTTGATGCGGCCACTCTTTCGGGCAAGATAATCGACGGCAGCAGCGGGGAGGCGCTCTACCGCGCTACGGTCGCGATTGAATCTATCCAGGATGCCCGTAACAACGACGGGACGTTGACCGACCAGGGCGGTAAATTTCAGTTGGCGGAATTGATCCCGGGGAATTACCGGGTCATAGTTTCATATGTCGGTTTTGTGCCACAGGAACTGGCCGTGACCATTCCGGAAACCAACGATCCGCCGCTCCTGCAGGTGAGGATGATTCCGACGGCAATCAATGTCGATGCGGTCACCGTGACCACGTCGCGTCGGCCGGAGAAACTTCTTGAAGCCCCGGCGGCGGTCAGCGTGATCGACGCGGCCACTGTCGAAGCACGCTCGACTCTCACTCCGACCGAACATCTCAAAGGCGTATCGGCGGTCGATGTCGCCACGACCGGTCTCAATCAGTCCAGCGCCGTCGTGCGGGGATTTAATGATATCTTCTCTGGCGCGTTGCTGGTGTTGGCCGACAATCGTATTGCCCGGGTGCCGTCGCTGCGTTTCAATGCATACAATTTTATCTCGACAACCAATGACGACATCGAACGGATTGAGATCGTCTCCGGGCCGGGTTCGGCGCTTTATGGACCCAATGCCGCCGACGGCGTGATGCACATCATCAGCAAATCTCCTTTTTCTTCCCAGGGGACAATTGTCAGCGTGGGCGGTGGCGAACGTGATCTGGTCACCGGATCATTCCGGCACGCCGGCAGCAGCAACAGCCGCGTGGGATACAAACTTTCCGCCCGGTACTATCAGGGAAACGACTGGGAATGGTACGATCGGGAGAATGAACCCGATTCGGTCCGGCTATATCGGCAAACTGTCGATGGGCGGGAATACGTTGGCGGACTGCAACCCAACGAGCGTGATTTCGAAATTAAAAAAATCTCCGCCGACGGCCGGCTTGATTTTTTGCTTAACCAGGACATGTCACTGATAATCAACGGCGGGTTTAATCGGGGCAACAGCATCGAACTGACGGGGCTTGGTGCCGCCCAGGCGATCAACTGGACATATCTGTTCGGCCAGGCGCGCTACATGTATAAAGATCTATTTATCCAGGGCTTCGTCAATGCCAGCGATGCCGGCGACACCTATCTCTTGCGCACCGGACAGTTGATTGTCGACAAATCAAAACTCTGGGGCGCGCAGGTCCAGCATCGGTATGAACCGGCGGAACCGTTTTCGCTCACTTACGGGATCGACGCGTTGTTCACCAGGCCAAATACCGAGGCAACGATCAACGGCCGCAACGAAGAGGACGACAATATTAATGAACTGGGTGTATATCTCCAGTCGGAAACATGGTTGAACGAAAAATTCAAACTGGTAACAGCCGCGCGGGTCGATAACCACAACAAGTTGGAAAACCTGGTTGTTTCACCGCGAGCGGCGTTAAGTTTTCAGCCCAATCCCAATCAAAATCTGCGATTTACCTACAACCGGGCCTACAATACTCCGGACAACAACAATTTCTATCTCGATATCCTGCAGGCCGAAGATCCATTCGGTGTCGGCGCGGGGTTTGCTTCGGCGCTGGGATTTAGTCCCAATATCGACATCCGGGTTCAAGGGGTTCCCGAGACCGGTTTTCACTGGAGGGTCAACGAGAACGGCGCACAGTTCCGCTCACCGTTCGCGCCGCTCGCGGGGTTAAGCTCCTCAGATTTTATTGATTTTAACGACCCGGCCTTCACCAACGTGATGTGGACTGCCGGAAAGGGCGCGGTGCAAGCCGGCTTTGCCGCAGAACTCACGGCAAAAGGGTTGCCGGAGGAATCGGTGAATGCAATGGTGACCTCACTGGCCGCCCTGACTCCATCAATGATCACCGGCGTGGATAATAAACTGCGCATATTCAATCCCAACGATCCGGGGTTTGAGGAGTTTTCTCTCGATGATTTGCACGATATCGAACGGCTCAAACCAACCATTACCCAGACTTTCGAAATCGGACACAAGGGGATCATCGGCGAGCGACTGCGCTTCAGCATCGACGCCTACCATTCACTAAAGAAAAACTTCGTCGGCCCGTTGACCGTCGAAACGCCGAATGTTTTCCTCGACGACGAAGACCTGACCGCCGCCCTGGCGACAGCATTTGCCGCCGCGCTGGCCGACCCGGAAAATGCGGTCAATGCGGCGACACTGGCCTCACTGGATGAGAATGGGGATGGCCTCGTCGATGATTTGGTGAATATGTATGTCAGCGGTGTGGCCCCGATTCCTTTTGGGACGGTCAGTCCGCTGGAGGCGCTCGACCCGGAAGCATTGCTGATTACGTATCGCAATTTTGGCGATATCTCCTATAGTGGCACCGATCTCTCGCTGGCCTACCACCTGAATCGTAACTGGAACGTTTCCGGAACATATTCTTATATTTCGGATAATCTGTTTAAGAAAGGGGACAACCAGGCCCATGACATCCATCTCAATGCCCCCCGGAATAAATTCGGCCTGGCCTTGGATTATACCAACCCTGAATGGGGCCTGACCGCCCAGTCACGTTTCCGGCATGTTGACGCATTCGACATGTCCAGTCCGTATGTCGGCACGACGGTCGAGGCCTATGACGTCGTCGACTTTAACGTTGGTTTCGAGGTAATGGATGGGACACGAGCGTCGCTGACCGTCCAGAATATCCTCGATAATAAACATGTCGAATTTATCGGTGCGCCGGAGGTGGGACGACTGGCAATCCTGCGGATGTCGAAAACTTTTTAATAAAAAATCGCGGAAAACAACGGGGTAAAAAAAGGCAGGGCGACGGCCCTGCCTTTTTCCTTTGGAAATAGTAATGGTGCATCCCGGATCGGAAAAGACACCGCAGACAAGTCAACATCTCCGACCGAGAGAAAATAAAGTATACGATGCTGTCTAACGGGTAACCGCCTGGAACAGATGAACGTCGTGTTGGGGGAATGGAATCGAAACACTGCGTTCGTCAAAGGTCAGTTTGACTTTTTCAGTCAGGTCAAAAAAGACCCCCCAGTAATCCTCCGGCTTAACATAGGGCCGCACGACGAAGTTCACCGAGCTGTCGCCTAATTCAGAGACGGCTACCGTCGGCGGCGGGTCGGCCAGGATTCGCTCATCAGCACCCACCAACTCTATTAAAATCTGTTTGGCTTTCAACAAATCGTCTCCATAAGAAATACCGAAAACCATATCGACACGGAGCATCCCCTCGGCAGTATAGTTGACGATACTATCGCCGGTGACTTTGCTGTTGGGAATGATAATCCGCTTGTTGTCGAGCGACTTGAGAATGGTATTGAAAATATGAATTTCCCTGACCACGCCAAGCGAACCACCCGCCTCAACCAGATCGCCTCGCTTCAAGGGACGGAATATAATCAGTAGGACGCCCGAGGCAAAATTCGCCAGTGAGCCCTGCAGAGCCAGGCCGACAGCCAGACCGGCGGCACCGATTACGGCAATAAAAGAGGCCGTCTGCACGCCGAGTGAATTGAGCGCGGCGATAACTACAAAGGTCAACAAGGCAATCCGGGTTAGACTGACTAAAAACCTGGTGAGTGTTTCGTCGGCTTTCGACTTCGCCATCATCCGTTTAGTCAGCCGGCTGATAAATCCGACTGCCATCCGCCCAACGATCAGGATCACGATCGCGGCAATGATTTTCATGCCATAGAGTGTACCCCACTCTGTTAGTTTTTCGGTTACAATTTCCAAAATCCCCTCCTCTCTGGGTTCTCACATACAAAATACCGAGTTGCAGGCCTGTTATCTTCCCATCTACATGTTACTCCATCGCAAACAGCCCAAGGGGAGGATACGTGAATGGTGCGTATTGGTGCAATAAGATACCGAAGAGGAAAGAAAGCGGTCTAATCAGGTTGGCCAACATCCTGATGAGACCAAACTTGGGGCGGCAGGCGGTCAGTCTTCGCCTAATCGTCGTCCATCATCGATTTCAGTTTTTTCAACTTATCGAGATCGATTTCGTCGACTAAGTTCTTCAATTCATTTTGCAATTTTACTTTGTCAGCCGCTTCGGCTTCCTCGGTCGTGGTCTCCAGCCCAAGCGTCTTTTTGACGGCCGCAATGTAGTTATGCGGCTTGACCGGCTTTTCCAGGTAAATCCCGGGGCCGGACATTGTCAACTCCTTCAAGTCGGACTTACCCAGGTCATCCCGGGCATGACCCGTAACGATGATAATCGGGATTTTTGCCCATTTTTTATTCTTGTTGATATCGCGGAAAAAGCGAACACCCGACCGCTTGGGCATTACCAGGTCGAGCGAGATCAAATCGGGTGGCTGTTCTTTCACCTTCGCCAACGCCTCATAGCCATCAGCGGCGGTCACGACGTCAAAACCGGCCTCGGTCAGGGCGGCGACCAGGAATTGGCGCACGTCTTCCTCGTCATCGACAACCAGGACGGTCTTATGCAATGATTCGACCATCGTAATCTCCTATTCGGTTTTTGTCTTCTCGGCTCGCGCCTTACTCTCGGCCAACAGGTCGGCCAGACGTTTTCGTGGCAGCACAATGCGAAACCGGGAACCCTCTGTTTTCTTCGAGCGGACAATGATCTTGCCGCCGTGCTCCTGAACGATTTTGCGCGTGGTCAACAAGCCCAACCCGGTCCCCTCTCCACCCTTGGTCGTAAAAAATGTGGTAAAAATCTTGCGTTTTATCTCGTAATCCATCCCTTCGCCATTGTCGGCCACCTCAAAAATCAGCGCGCCTTTCTCGTTTTTTGTGCGAAGGACCACGAATCGGTTATCTTTTTTACTCATCTCACAGGCATCGATCGAATTGGAGACGAGGTTGGTCAGGCAGGTGTGGATCCCATCGGGATCAAGCGGCGCGACTTTGATGTTCGGCTCGAGTTCCGCCCGGAGGCTGATCCCGGAAGCTCGCGCAACTTCACGATATAAATCGACAATTTCCAGTGCCACCGCATTCGGGTCAACCAGGCGCACCAAGGGCAGGCGACCCTTGGCAAAACTGAGGAAGTTTTTTACCAGGGCGGTCGTCTTATCGATGTTCCGGCTCAGCATTTCCCAGCCCTGGGTAATCATCTCCCGGTCATTTTTTTCCAGACCGAGACTGACAATGTACTTGCCTCCCTCAACACCCATCAGGATATTTTTTACACTGTGGGCCAGACCGGCCACGGTCTGGCCGACCGCCGCCAGTCGTTCGGCATCGATCATTTCCTGCTGAAGTTTGCGTGTCTCGGTGATATCGGTAGAGATCTCGATCACGTGGGCGACTTTTTCCTCTCCCCGGGTCAACGGCGAGGTCGTAACGATATAACTGGTCTTTTCGCCGGAACTGCTGATTCCCGTTTGATTGGACTTGTGCAGCTTGCCGTCTTTAAATGTCTTTCGGGCCGGGCAGTTATTGCATTTCCGTTTCCGTTTTTTATAAATCTCGTAACAGCGTTCACCCTGGGCATCGCCAAACCGCTCGCGGAAGGCCTCGTTGGCACGGATGATCCGAAAATCCTCGTCGATCACGGTAATATAACAGGGCACGCGGTCGAAGAGAATTTGGTATTCCTGCTGCCAGCGCTTGGTCTCGGTGACATCTGATGACATTTCCAGGACATATTCGATCGGCCCGTCCGGGCTATTACGCAACGGGGCCGAATGGACGACATAATGTGCCGTCCGGCCATGTTGATCGACCCCGACCTCATCGGTCACCCGCACCAGACCGTCGACGAATGTCGCCATTGTATTGCAGTTGGGGCACGGTTCATTGCGTTTTTTGTATACTTGATAACATTTTTTCCCCTGCCATTCGCCGAAATGTTCGGCAAAGAGCGTGTTGGCCTGCGCAATGTCGTAATCGCGGCCGATGATTGCGACGTTGAACGGCATCTGCTCCAACAACGCCGACCGGCTCCATGGTTGGGCGAGTTGATCTCCGGCCGGTTCCTCTTTAGCCATGGGATTTGTTCCTCAGCGGTCTGGCGGATACTCGGCGTGACAGGAGCGCTTTCACCCGCGCCAAAAATTCGTCCACTTTGATCGGTTTTTCCAGATAATCGTCCGGCGGGGGAACATCCCACTCGGCAATCAGGGTGTTGAAATCGGAATCGGACGACGGGACAACTCCGCTGACGATCAAAACCGGAACCTTCGCCAGTCGAGGATCGGCTTTCATCTGTCGGTAAAGCGAAATCCCCGACTCCTTGGGGATCATGATATCGAGACAAACCAGTGCCGGGATGTCTTCCGCCATTGCCGCCAGGCCGGCCTTGACCGTGGCCACGGCCGTCGGAGCATACCCGGCCTGTTTGAGGATGGTTGTCAGGTATAAACTGACATCCGGTTCATCATCGACAATTAATATTTTCGCTTTCATCACGGTGTCGGCCCCTCGATACCGGCGCTTACGACCGGTAGAATGTTGTGGTTGTTCAATCGTCGTTTCCATGGTTGACGACCGGCCAGAGTCGGCCAGTCCGGCGATTTCCCGTTGTGACAGGTGGGGCAGCGATAGAGGTCCGGATGGTCGGAGTTTGTTGCCGCGGCCTGTCGGTGACAGGGGATACACAAATCATGCATCGCATCGGCATATGAGGGCACGGTATAGGTGTTGACCTTGATCGCGGCCCCCTCCGGCATCAGGTCCTTGTGGCAGTCCGCGCAGGGACGAGCAGTCGCCGCCGTGCGGTCCTCACCTCTGGTATGGCAATCGACGCAGGCGACATTTCCTCCGGCGGCGGATGCGTGCCAATCATGGCCGAAGGCATCGGCAGTCAGGTACATGCCTCGATGGCAGGAATAACACCCCGATTGCCGGTCGAGCGGCAAGTTCATATGGTGGCAACCCACACAGGATTCTTTACCCTTCCCGGCCTTAATATGCGCGGCATGGGGAAAGGCAACACCGAAACCGTCACGATTGCCGTCCACAAAAAGCGTGTCACCTCCAAGCGCTCGCGCCGCCACAATATCGACAACCCCGGAACTGTCGATTTTATGTGCGGGAATCAGGGCAAAACCGATTGCCACGGCGATGATAAAAGCCAGTGAGTACCTGGTGCGGCCCGCCACCGACGGGCTGCCCAGCCATGTTTGTCCGCCCCGGCTGAAGGCGGGTTGAACATGCGGGTCGCTTTCCGGTTCCCGGGGCCGTGTTTCCCAAATTTGGAATTTCTCAATCGCAAAGAGAAACACCAGGGCAAGGGCAGCGACAATTCCGGCGCTGATGCTGACCTCCATCCAGGAAGGGAAGTAGTATTCGCCGGTTGTCCCGACCATGGTCAGCCCACCAACATTGACCCGATTAAGAATCGTCCCCGCCACGACAAGAAACGAGCCGATCCATTGCCCGGTGGCCGAATGCCGCACGCGGGGAATCGAAAACAGGATAATCGGGATGATTGCCATGATCAGCAACTCAGCGATAAACAGCCAACTTTCCCAGTTGCCGGAAAAAATCAGCGCCAGGTTCCCGCTTATTTTCAGGTCGAGCAAACGCACCAGCAAATAGAACCCAAGCACCCAGCGGGCCGCCGAACCCAGCCGGGCGACGAGATTATTCTCCGCCGGACGACGGTAGAGCCAGGAGGTGCAAAGACTTTCGAAGGAGACCATCATCAACCCCAGCGCGATTGCCGAGATGAAAAATAAAATCGGCAACAGGGGCGTATACCACAACGGGTATGATTTGAACGGCGTAATTAAAAACAACGATCCCAGGGAGGACTGATGCAAAGTCGAAAGCATAATCCCCAACAACACCAACGGGAACCGGAACTTCATCAACACCCGTCGGATATTCGCCCAGCGGCTGGTTTCGGCCAACGGCACGGGCGAAAATTCAAGCAGGAGGACGGTTGTATAGAGCATGACACACCAACCAACTTCAAATAGCGGTGAGTGCGGATTCCAATAGATCATCATGTGCCAGATATTCCAGGGCAGCCCCAGATCGACCAACAGCGAGAGGATAACCGCGATGTAGCCGAGCAATGCGGTCAGGACCGCCGGTCGAACCAAAGGATGGAATTTTTCCTGGCGCAGGATATAGAAAATCGCGGTGATCACAAACCCCCCGGCGCCGAGGGCGACGCCGGCCATCACATCGAAACCGATCCACAAGCCCCAGGGAGTCGTATCGGTTAAGTTGGTCGTCACGCCCAGGCCGAAGGCAAACCGCGTCAGCGCAACCGCCAGGGCCAGGCCGGTCAACATCCAGAGTATCGTCTTGGTGACATGTACCCGATTCATCGATTAGTCCTCTTTATCCTCAGATTGACCCTGTAGTTTCTGTCGGCGCTTGATAATCCAGTTAAGTCCAAGCATTGTCGCCCCCATACCCAGAAATGCGGGCGGAACACTTTCCATTGCTTTTTTGGTCGTAGTGGGCAGGGCGATATCCAGCCCCGGTTTGTAGGCCATAAAGTCAAGGTCGATGTCCGAAACATAGAGAACCGAAGTTCCCCCGACTTCGTGCTCACCCCAGACACGATTGAGGTACTTCTCCGGTTCGGCCTTGATGCGACGGTGTCCTTCGGCAATCAACTCAGCCCGCTCGCCGAAAATGGTTGCACCGGTCGGGCAGGCCGTGGTACAGGCCGGTTGCAGCCCTCTTTCCAACCGCTCAAAACAGAGGATGCACTTACGCACATACGGCACGCGTCGATCCCAATCATATCGCGGGATCCCATACGGACAGGCCGTCATACAATAGCGGCAGCCGAGACATTTCTGATCGTCATAGATCACCGCGCCGGATTTAGTTGTATGCAACGCCCCGACCGGGCAGGACGCGGCGCAGGCCGGTTCGAGACAATGACGACACTGCTTGCGGATATAGTGATTCCCCGGACGCTGGATAACCGAAGTCCATGAACAGGCCGAAAGACCGTCGTTTTTCTGCCAAACCCGAGGCAGGTCTTTGTCCAGGCCATGCACCTGCTTACAGGCGACCACGCATTCGGCACAACCAATACACTTGGTCACGTCGGTGAGAATGGCAATACTCATACCGGCGCCCCTTTCTTATTCAAGGTCACACAAATGTCCTCGTCGACTTTGGCGGGAAATTTCCAGGCCAGCGTCATCACTATTTGTGACAACGGCATCAGTACGCAATGGGCAATTTTGGTAAAGGGCAGCAAAACAAAAATCAATTCGGCCGAGAGGATATGAGTCAACAGCACCAAGTGATAAAACTTCGGCGCAACTCCGAGATTAGCACAGATAAAGCCGGTGACAAAGGGAATGATCAACAAAAGCGGCCAGAGATAATCCTGCTTGCGGCTGATCACGCGCGATTTGCTGTGCCCCAATCGTCCGAAAAAAAGGCCCGCCCCCATGACGATGGTCATGATCGTCAGGATGTCGGCCCACAGCCGGGGCAGTGTAAACCAGCCGAAGCCGATCCCACTCCGCCAAAGCTGCACATGGGCGAACAGGAAAAGAGGCACGGTGAGCAAACCGATATGGAAGAGAATCCCGGTGAGACTGTAGAGCGGCCGATGGTGCATTACTCGCTTGACCGGGAACAACCACTCGACGGTGCGGATCATCGTCAGTTTCCAGGGTATATTTTTGTCTCCCGCGCGCCGGTAGGCCTCGATCATTCCCCAGATGTCGAGGATTAATATCCGGGCCAGTCCGAGAACCATTACGGCAAAGGTTAGTCGAAAAAGCGGTCCACGGGCGAATTCCAGCAGGATCTTCAAAGCGCTATTCCTCCTTTTGCGGTTCCTCGGCGGACGTTGGCGGCGCATCGAATTCGATGGCGCGATAAAGCAGATCGTGTAAACCGATCACCTCACAATCAATTTTCTGGTCTTCCAGCAGTTCTTTTAATTGTTTCTTGCAATTGGCGCAGGGGGCAACGACGTACTTCGCCCCCGTCGCCCTGATTTGTTCGGCCTTGGCCCGGCCGCCGACGGCTGTACGGTAAGGGCGGATTTCATCGATTGAGACTGTTCCCCCGCCACCACCGCAACAAATATTCTCGTCACGATTCGGCGTCATCTCGACGAAGTCCACACAGATTGCTTTCAATAACTCGCGCGGTTGTTCGGTAATCCAGCGCTGACGGGCGATGTTACAGGGATCGTGATAGGTCACCCGTCGTTTGATCGTATTGGCTTTGAGTTTGAGCCGGCCCTCTTTCCAGGCCTGATGGGTATATTCCATAATATTGACGACCGGGAGAGCTTTATCGCCGCCACAGTGGGTGGGGAGGAAATATTTGGCCGACCGCGAAGCATGCCCACACTCCCCGATCAGAACATTTTTGCCTTTGAGACGACGGGTTTCCGCGTCGACTTTTTTGACGACCCGCTCAAGGATGCGGTCGCTGTAAAACAGGCCATAGTTGATTCCGTCGAAATATCCCGTGCCGATGGTCCACGAATCGCCGGTGGCGGCAAACACCGCGGCAACCCCCATCAGCGTTTCGGCCTCCATTAAAAAATCACTGACTGCGGGAAAAAATACCCAATCGGCATTTTCGACATCGCGAGGAAAGAGAATATCGATCCCTTTTTCTTCTTTCATATCCTCTTCGAGGAATTCGAGCGTATCGACCAGGGCGGGTAAGGGGATCGCCGAGGTATTCCCGGTGGCGCCCTCGAGTTGCTCCCGGGTACTGATCACCAGCGCCCGGGGGGCGATGCCGATTTCGCTGAGGATATAGCGGCCAAGATGGGTAATCAGCGCATGGTCAATACCCGACGGACACTCCATCGTGCAACGCCGGCAGGCAGTACAGTTCCAGAAGGAATCAGCCATCTTTTGGATCATGGCATCGGTGAGGTGACCGCGATCAAATAACCGTCCCCGCACCGAGCCGCCGAGGGTAAAATGGCGACGGTAGACACTGAGTAATAACTCCGACCGCTTACAGGGAATATCTTCCGGATCACCGGTGGCCAGGTAGACTTGACAACTGGTCGCGCAACGCGAACATTTGGCGCTTATTCGAACAAAATGATCGAGAGCAAAACGATAATTCGAATGGCGCAGGATCGCGGCAAAGGCATTGAGAAATCGCCGGGGTCGGTCGTCAACCGGGAAATCCTCAATATGATAACGGACAGCGAGCCGTTGTTTTTCAATGACCTCCGGCTTTTTCGTCGGCGCAAAAGCTCTGTTTTTTTCTTCAGCAGTGAGTGGCGTCAATTTCATCATATCTCCAATGGGATATTTGCCGGTCTTTGCCTTACGGCCGGTCGATGAGATCCACATTTCCCGATGCTTGTTCATGCCCCACGATTGTCTGTTTGAGGAGTGGGATGTGGTTTGTCATGGATCGGATGTCTTCGGTGACCACCGCATGCGGGTCGATTAGTTCAATGCCATACTCGGCGCAGCAATTGACCGCCATTGTGGTTGAGGAGTGGATATAAACCTGCGCATGATAATCGGCGCAGGCAACCTGATGCAACCGCTTGATCTCCTGATCGCTGCGGTAAGCATGCGCGCCACAGCAGATCGCCACCCGTACCGGTTTGTGGCAGAGAGGACATTCGATTTCGGCGATCAGATCGACCGGAAACGGGGCACGATCAGCGCCGGGACGGACGGCATATCCTTTTGCGGTAAATAATTCGGTAGTCCAACAGATGAGATCCCCAAGCGCCGCAGAGTCTCCGGTTTCCGGCTCGTTCACAACCAATGAGTCCGGATGCAGGCGCTGGGCAAGATAATCATCGATGGCTTCATCAATCGTACCACTGACATTGGCATAGATCGATATGCCGGAAGACTCGATCAGGTTGCGGTAAAACTCCTTAATCCCGTTACAAACCAACACATTAGCCCGACTGTCACGGACAAGGGCAACTCGCGCGAATCCCTTACACCCAGCACATTGAACGGTTTCGCGCGCGAGTTCTTTTCCCCCATCGATGGTGACGATCACGAAATAACGAGCCACTTCAAATGAGGGGGCGACAATGTCGTTAAATTTCGGCAATGCAACAATCATACTCTACTCCAATGCTGAGCAGTGGCAAGAAGAGTGCCGATAGATGCAACATATTTATGACATTGTAAAACAACAAGATAGAGCTTTTGACAGATATCATTGTTGCAAGTGTTGCATCATTGGTGTTGCAGTGCAACGATTTGAATTGTTGCATGCAGCGGAACTTGGAAGGAAAGTCGAACGAGAAAATCAGCTGGTATCCTTGCGGCAGATACCATAGGATTTCATTTTCCGCCAGAGAGTAGTGCGATTGATTCGCAACTCGGCCGCCGCTTTGGTTTGATTACCCCCGGCCCGCGACAATGCCGACCTGATTCGTTCTTCCTCATCGATGGCCAGGGCTACCGGTGATTGCCCGTTGACCGGCGGCGAGCCGGCCGGCTCTCCGGAAAGAAGTTCGGAAGGCAGATGGTCTTTTTGGATAATACTGCCACGACAAACAACGAAGCAATATTCGATGATGTTCTCCAATTCACGGACATTGCCGGGAAATCCCTGCCGCAGGAGAATACTCATCACTTCGGGGCTGACCGAAATGACATTTTTGCCCCGTCTGGCGTTGTTCTTTTTGATAAAGTGGTCCACCAGATACGGAATATCTTCTCGACGTTCCCGCAACGTCGGCAGTTGAAATTTCACGACGGCCAGCCGAAAATAGAGATCGTCCCGGAATTTCCCGGCCGCAATCAATTCCTGGAGGTTGCGGTTAGTTGCGGCAACTATGCGAATATCGGCCCGGCGGCACTCGGTCGAACCCAGCGGTTCATATTCGTGTTGCTGCAACAACCGGAGAAACTTGACCTGCGTGGACATCGGCAGTTCGCCGATTTCATCCAAAAAAACCGTTCCTCCCTCGGCAACGGCAATTTTGCCTTGTTTGTCGCGTCGGGCATCGGTGAAAGCGCCTTTGACGTAGCCGAATATTTCCGACTCGAATAACTGTGTCGGCAAGGTACCGCAATTGACCACGACATATTTGTTGGCGCGGCGAGGACTGAGGTTATGTATCGCGCGCGCGAAAAGTTCTTTGCCCGACCCCGATGGCCCCTGGATTAAGACCGTACTCTCACTTTCAGCAACATCGGGCATGATCGCGAATAATTTGTGCATCAGCGGGCTTTTGGAGATAATATCTTCAAATGAATAATTCTTATATAGCTCTTTACGCAGATGTTCAAGGGCGGAAAGATCACGAAATGTCTCCACCGCCCCCAGCACATTGCCGTCATCGTCGCGCAGGACGGCCGTCGAAATGCTGATCGGGATTTTCTCTCCAGCGGCATTGGTGATGTTGACCGGCTGATCAATTGACTCCCTCGCGGTTTGCAGAGTCTTTTCGAGCAGACAGCCCTCCTCGCAAACATCGGCATGGAAAATTTCATAGCAGCGTTTACCGATGGCTTTCGAAGCCGGTACGCCGGTAATTTTTTCGGCCGCCGGATTGAAACTGGTAATCACCCGGTCGCTGTCAACCGTGAACACGCCGTCGGCGATTGAACTGAGGATAACCTTGAAGAACCTGTCATCTTTGTGGGGGTTAACCATCGTTCGCCCCTTCCCGATCTTCGGGTTGACACAATCTCCGTGGGGAATATACAGGATTAACGTCGATGGTTCAACGCAGACCGACAGGATTATGCCATGCGGGATTTGGAAATGTCACCGCCGACGATGAGGGAACAGCGGCAGCGTGGAGTTCAAGGCATAGACAACCTGACCGGTATTACTTTCGGCGGCAGAACTTCTTGTCGAATTCAATCATGGGAATGCGCACCAGTGTCGGGCGGCCGTGCGGGCAGACAAAAGGATTTTTGCATTCGAATAGGCGGCGAAATAACGAGCGCATTTCGGGCAAAGTCAGCGAATCACCGGCCATCACCGCCGCCCGACAGGCATACGAGGCCGCCGCGCGCTTTTTGATGTCCTCCCCGGCCCGGGCCGCCGTGACAATATCGTCGAGCACCCAGCGAAAAAGGTTTACCGGGTTTTTCTGTCGGAGACCCGACGGTGCGCCCTCGATTAAGACAATGCGAGGGCCAAACGGCCGGACCGCAAAACCCATTTTGATAAAGACCTCGATATTTTTTTCGAACGTCTCGTACTCATAGGCCTCGAGTTCGACCGATTCGGGAAATAAAACCCGCTGAGTCTCCGGCGGACTGCCGTCGAGTTTGGCCAGGATCGCTTCATAAAGGATACGTTCGTGCATCGTGTGTTGATCGATGACCATCAGATCGTCGCCGACCCGCGCCATGATATACAGATTGTTGAATTGCCAGAGGTCCTCGACCCCTCGCGGGTCGCCGATCTCCGGTCGCAACCCCGGTTCAACGGATTTGGCAGAAATATCATCGGTCGGAGAGTGTTCGGCGCGCGAAGCGATATCCGGCGAGGCCGACGGCTGACCTGGTATCGTGGATCGATCAGTTGAACCGAAGGCCTGCTCGACAAAACTGAGACCGGCGGCGGCTTGTTGCGGCCGCTCCCATTGCTCTTTTTTCCATTGCAGGGGTAAGGTTCCACTACTGCTCTCGGGAGTCGGCGAGGACGGCACCTCCATCTTGCCGTCAAAATGGGAAAACGTTTTTACCGAAGCATGGAGGGTCCGGTTGATCGTGTAATAGACCAGGTCATGAACCTGATTTTCGCGGATGAAGCGCACTTCGCGTTTGGTCGGGTGAACATTGACATCGACCCATTGCGGATTAATTTCGATAAATACAACGGCGAAGGGAAACCGGCCTTTAGGGATCATCTCGCCATACCCGGCCGAAACTGCATGATGTAAACTGCGCGATTGCACGCGGCGGCCGTTGACAAAATACGTCATCTGATCGCGTGTCCGTCGGGCCAGTTCGGGCTTGCCGACAAATCCACTGACTAACAAGTCGCCCTCCCCGCCGCTAAACGCGAGCAGTTTGTCGGCCAGTTGTCTGCCGAACAAATCGGCCATCCGATCAAGCGAGGTATCGGCCGGGGGCGTATTGATCACCGTCTTACCCTCAATCGTCAATTTGAAACCCAGATGGACAAACGCCGTGGCAAACGAGGTGACGACTTCAATGATCCGTTTGGTTTCGGTAGGCGCGGTCTTGAGGAATTTCTTGCGCGCCGGCGTATTGTAAAACAGGTTTTTTATCCGAATGCGGGTACCAACCGCACCGGCGGCAACTTCGCGCTCGGCCAGCGTCCCGCCTTCATAATAACGCCGCGCACCGGCATCACTCCCCCGCACGCGGGAGATGATTTCCATCCGCGACACCGAGGCAATCGAGGGCAATGCCTCACCGCGAAAGCCGAAGGTCGAAATTGCGGCCAGATCGTCGACCGTACGGATTTTGGAGGTGGCATGCCGCCGGACCGCCATTTCAATCTCATCCGGTGTCATCCCCAAGCCGTCATCGGCCACCAGGATCTCCTCGCTGCCTGCCCCGATGACTTCAACGGTGATATTTTTTGCGGCGGCATCGAGAGAATTTTCGATCAGTTCCTTAATGACCGAGGCCGGACGTTCGACTACCTCACCCGCGGCGATCTGGTCAACCAGTCGGTCGGGAAGCAAACTGATTCGTTCTGTCAATTGCCCTTCCATCATCTTCCCATGATACGATAAACAGCCACCCGATGCTAATTGTCGCAGACATAATCAGTTGACGGGGAAGGCTATTGCACTGCCTGGGATTACTCAGGATCACCGGACGCGCGCAAGTACGTCGGATAACGGTTCATCTTTGAATATGACCGCCTCGCCGCCGATTTCGATATCGGTCGCCTTATTGCCGTCGCCTTCAACGGTGACATAGACCCGCCCGGCCGACTCGATGAAATCGCCCTGCTCACCAATGTATTCGGCACGCGGCGGTTTGACCGTGTCGACGAATTGATACCAAAACGCGCCCATTGGGCCATTGATCGCCCCGGTCACCGGGTCCTCGTCGATACCGAACCCCGGCGCAAAGAACCGGAGATGCCAATCGTGTTTCTGGTTGAATGTATCGGGGGAAAAGAAACAGGCGGTCCCCAGTGTATCGTGATGCCGCAACCGCGCAAAGTCGGGCCGGAGGCGGCCGAGTGTACTTAAGCCCATCGCGGGGATAAAGGGACCGTATTTGTCACGCACCGCTGGAAGCAGCGGGTCCAAGTCACTCTGATAAAAACCAAACAACGATTTCAATTCCTCAGTTGGCAGGTCATACTCTTCAAATTCGGGGAGCGGAACCTGTAACCGATGCAATTGCCGTTTGCCCTCGACTGCGGCGGACACCCGAAGGATGCCGGAGAGAGATTCGATCTTGCGCGGGCTGCCGTCCAGCGGGAAACGCTCTAGGCTGGTCAATACCTTCAACGTCGCCACCGTGGCGTGTCCGCAGAGATGAACTTCCAGCTTCGGGGTAAACCAGCGCAAACGGAAATCGGCGCCGGCAACTTCGGTCGGGAGAACAAACGCAGTTTCAGGAAAACCCATCTGCCGGGCAATATCCTGCATCTGGGCCTCGGTCAAACCGTCGGCCTCAGGCACGACACCCGCCGGATTCCCCCCGGCCGGGTCGGTCGTAAAGGCCTTAACTGAATATATGTGTCTTTCGTCGGTCATGACAGCCACCCTTGCCGGATATGTACGGTTTAGTTCCAGTGTATCTCTTACGTATGACGCCGGGCAACAGCAGTCATTATTTCTTATTCGACAGGTTGAGATCGACGACCGTCGCGCCCCACGACCCGCCACTGCCCGCCTCATGGCGATAATTGCCTACTGCCGGATGTCGCTCGAGAGCGGCATGGACGATTCGCCGGAGGGTTCCGATCCCTTTGCCGTGAATGATACGCAGCTTATCAATCCTGAGTCTCACACACTCGTCGATATATGCCGGGATGAGATCCTTCACGTCGCGCGGGTCGAACGTATGCAGATCGAGCGTCCCGTCAATCGGCAGTTCGCGAGGTTTTTCCGGCTCATCACACATGATCTTACAATCCAATTACTCTTTGGCCAAGTCAATGAGTTTGGCCAACAGGTTCAACGCCTCCAACGGGGCAAGTTCGTCGATTTTAAGGTTCTTGAGTTCTTTGATCGCCGGATGCTCGTCGTCACCAAACATCGAAGTCTGCGAACGTGGCGCGAAACTGGACCGACGAATTTTCCGCCGAAGGACCTGTGAAAGCATCGGGGCAAAATTTCCCGCCTCGATGTCGGCGAGGATTTCACCGGCGCGGTCGACGACACTTTGCGGCACCCCAGCCAGCCGGGCAACGTAAATGCCGTAGGAATCATCACAACCGCCGGGAACAACGCGATGAAGAAACGTAACCTCACCTTTATTCTCGGCAACCGCCATCTGAAAATTCCCCGCGCCCTCGGTTTTTTCAACCAGCGCGGTTAGTTCATGGTAGTGGGTGGCGAAGATTGTCCGGCAACGCAGACCAATCGCCCGGCAGAGATGTTCGGTTACGGCCCAGGCGATGGAAAGCCCGTCATAGGTCGAAGTCCCCCGACCGACTTCATCGAATAAGATCAGCGATCGCGGCGTGGCGTTATTAAGAATGGTCGCCGTCTCAGTCATCTCGACCATAAAAGTCGATTGGTTTTTGGTCAGGTCATCGGCTGAGCCGACCCGGGTAAAAATTCGGTCGGCAATCCCGACCTCGGCGGATTTCGCAGGGACATACGATCCAAGCTGTGCCATCAGGACAATCAGCCCCACCTGCCGCAAATAAGTCGATTTACCGGCCATGTTCGGACCGGTAAGGAGATGAAGGAACTCGGCCGGATGCTTGATGATTGTGTCATTGGGCACGAACTCACCAACAATGCCGATTTTCTCGACAATTGGATGACGCCCACCTTTAATCAACAGTCCGGTTTCGGCGGAAATTGTCGGCCGGACAAAGTTGCCGTTGCGCGCCGCGATCGCCAGCGCGGCCAGAACATCCCAAAGCGAAAGAACCTCCGCGGCGGTTTTTAAATCGGCCATACGTTCTTTCACGGTTTCGCGCAATTCGATAAACAGCCGGTATTCCAGCGCGAAGATTTTTTCTTCGGCTTTGGCAATTAACTCTTCGGCGGCTTTCATCTCCTCGGTGATATACCGCTCGGCATTAACCAGCGTCTGTTTGCGCACCCACCCGTCGGGGATCTTGTCTTTATGCGCGTGGGTCACCTCGATGTAGTACCCAAACACCCGATTATAGCCGACTTTCAGTGACGGGATTTTTGTTTCTTCGCGCAAAACCGACTGCAACGACGCCAGATACTCCCGCCGGTCGTGGATTGCCTCGACCAGTTTATCCAACTCGTCGGAATAGCCGTCGCGGATGATCCCGCCATCGGTGAGCGAGAGCGGGGGATCGTCGACAATAGCTTTGGCGAGCGAATCAGCCAATTCGGCAAAATCAGGGAGCCGCCGGGCCGCTGATTGCAACAAATCCGGCGCGGCGGAAAAAAGATTGATGAGTTGCGGTATAATTTCGAGTGCGTTGGTCAACGATTTTAGATCCCGGGCATGGATGCGGTCGGTGCCCAACCGGCCGAGGAAGCGCTCGAGGTCGAAAACCCCGGCGATCAGTTTGCCGAAATCGGTCGCCTCCGCCCGGTGGGTCAAAAAGAACTCGACGGCATCGAGACGGGCATTGATCCGATCAGCCGAACATAACGGCGCAATTACCCAGTCTTTGAGTAACCGACGGCCCATCGAGGTGGCACATTCATCGAGCAGGCCCAAAAGCGATTCGGCGCGGTTACCGGTTTGACGGTTGGCCAGCAGTTCGAGGTTTTGAATTGTCGCGGGGTCGAGGCGCATCGTGTCGCCCCGCATCACCCGCGTGATCCCGGTCAAATGTGCCAGTCCGGCCTTCTTGGTATCGCGGAGATAGAAAAGTACGCCACCCGCCGCACGGATACCCGGTGAGGGAGTGTCGACGCCAAATCCAGCCAGGGTGGTTGTACCGAATTGTTTTTGCAGCAATTCGACCGCCTCAGTTTCGGAAAAACGCCAATCATCGAGTTGGGAAACCGGGATATCCAGCGTCGTGATCGCCGGGAGGCCGGCGAACGATTCGGGAACGATCAGTTCACGCGGGTTCCAGGCGGCAATCACGGCGGGGAGATCGGCCTCGGTGCACTCGTCATAAAGAAAAATCCCGGAGGTCACATCGGCGGCCGCCACTCCCCAGGTTTTGTGCGCAGATTTCAGCGCACCTTTCGCCTCGGGCGGGCCGACCAATCCCAGCAGAAAATAACGGTCGGCGTCGGAGAGAGCGCCTTCGAGCATCACCGTGCCCGGTGTGAGGATTTCGACGACATCTCGTTTGACGATCCCTTTGGCCAGACGGGGGTCCTCAACTTGTTCGCAGACCACGACCTTTTTCCCGGCGGCGGCGAGTTTGGAGAGATAACGCTCGGCCGCATGATAGGGCACGCCCGCGAGCGGAATCTTTTCCGATTTGCCGTGGGCGCGAGCGGTCAATGCAATGCCGAGGATTTTGGCACCCTCGATCGCATCATCGCCGAACATCTCATAGAAATCGCCCATCCGGTAGAAGACGATGTGGTCGGGATACTGCCGTTTGAAACTGAGATATTGTTTCATCAGCGGCGTTTTAGCTTCGGTAATCGACATCGTAGAATTCCATGCTCCCTGCCCGGTAAAATATACGGGATAGGTGCGGGTAAGTAAATCACTTCAATGGCGCTGAGATCCTACAACCCGGGCTGGCGTGGCCCTGACCACCGGGGCGTTTGTGAAAAGCCCCCCGGTCAGGGTTTATAAGTTAAGATGATTTGGCACAATCCGCCCCAAACAAGTTTGAGACGGGCACACGCGTCTGTGCAACGGGTATCCTCATGTATGATGGGCATACTAATATATCCAGCGCTCCTATAAACCCTGACCGCTGTTTTTGTAAACAAAAACTATTGGTCAGGGCCGCGAAAGCTGTTTTATGCTATCTTCACCTTGTTAACTCCCTCGTGTGAAAAGTCCGCCCTTGCTGAGCATGACCAGCAAATAGACAATCCCGGCGACGATGATAATCGTCGCCCCCGCCGGTAAATTCGGACTGTAACTGACAGCCAGCCCAAATGTGGTAAAGGCAATGCTGAGCCCAACTGCCAACACCATATTTTTCTTTAATGTCCGAGAGAAAAAACCGGCAATAGCGGCAGGCAGGGTCAATAAAGCGATGACCATCACAACGCCGACAACGGTAACCAGCAAGACAACAGTCAGCGCTACCAGGCAAAGCAACAATAGATAGTAAAACTCTACGTTTATGCCGCGAATACGGGCGAATTCCTCATCGAAACAGACCACCTGCAACTGGTTATAGAAAGCAATGACGATCAACAGGATGACGACATCGAGCGCGCCGATTAAGTAAAGATCGTTGGCGGAGACCAGCAAAATGTTGCCAAAAAGGTAACTCATCAGGTTTTCGCCGTAACCCGGGGTCTGTGAGATAAACAACACGCCGACCGCCATTCCAATGGCCCAGATCGCCCCGATGATTGTGTCTTCGCGTTGTTTGGCCCGCAAGCTGACGAAACCGATGGTTAACGCGGCGGCCAAAGCAGCGACGACCGCGCCATAATATGGATGCAGGTAACTCAGTTTATAAACCGTGGAAAAATAAAATGCAATCCCCATCCCACCAAGGACTGCGTGGGCAATTCCCCCCGCGATATAGGTGATTCGCCGGGTGACAACATAGGTGCCGACAATCCCGCTGGCCACACCGACCAACACCCCGGTAAGCAGGGCATGGCGCATGAAATCAAAACGCGCAACAGCCTCAAAGAATTCGGTAAACATACATCAGTGCTCGCTATGCCGGTCGTGACGGATCATCCGGATATCCTCGCCGAAGATTTCGGCAAACATCTTCCCCTCGATCGCGCTGGTCGGATGGACATGGATTTGCCGTTTGACACAGATGACTTTTTGCACAAACTGCGAAACAAAGGCCATATCATGGGAGATAACGACAACAGTCATCCTTCTATTCAAATCATCGAGGACCTTGTACAACTCACGCTCGACTCGTGGATCGAGGTTGGTGGTCGGTTCATCCAACAACAACAATTCTGGTTCACAGGCGACGGCGCGGGCGATAATCAGCCGCCGTTGCTCACCACCGGAAAGTTCGCTGAACGGGCGATCGCGTTTATCGAGCAGTTCCACCTCACGCAACGCCAATTCGGCCGCCCGGCGATCATCGGCAGTATAGGGACCAAATAATTTGCCGTTGCCCAGCCGCCCCATCAACACAACATCCAGCACACTCACCGGGAACCGGGGATCGAGCTGGATATGTTGCGGCATATACCCGATACGCGAACGGACCTGCGCAGGCGGTTTGCCGAAGACGCGAACGCTGCCGGTGGTCGGTTTCAAAAGTCCGAGCATCAGTTTCGCCAGCGTGGTCTTCCCCCCGCCGTTAGGCCCGACGATGCAGGCAAACTCGCCAACGTCGATTGACAGGTTTCCACCCTCAATCACCGTACGCCCGCCATAGGCAAAGGAGAGGTTTTCAAAGATAACAGCCGGCTGATCGGTCATGGTATCACTCAATTTGATATTGTCTTCTGAGCTTTGTCTCCTAAAGCGCTGTCGATCCGGGCCGCCATGGTCTGCAAATTTGTGATGTAGTCACGGGCCAGGGGATCGAGCGGAATAACAACACCGCCAATCGCCTCGGCAATCGATTTGGCCGT
>JAJRUJ010000034.1 GCA_024277855.1 Candidatus Zixiibacteriota bacterium | reverse complement strand
CATGCGCCGGGCCAGCACGACGATCATTTCCGACGGTGTGCCGATTACCATCGACGTCCGTAATGCGGTAAAAATATACGACGATTATTCACGTTTCATCCGTGAGTGGCGAAAACCCGAACGACAGGCCGCGCGGCTGGAGCGCGAGGGATATATCAGGGGGAAAAGCGGGATCGCCGACTTGTTCTGGCAGTTCCCTCTATACGCCTTCTTGTATTATTTCACCTATCTCTATCTGGAGAGTAATTTATGGCTGTTTATCTTTGCCGTCGGATTTTATCTCTATACCGTCTATCTTGCGGGTCTGCTCTTTTGCCCTGAGCAGGGCGGCCGGCTTCGACGGCTCGGTTACGGTTTGGTCTATTGGCTGGGGCCGGCGGTTAGCCTCACTTGGCTGCAACTGAGATGGGACAATATTATCGTCGTCCTGGTTTTTGGGGCGCTGTGGTATTTGGCCGCGGCGGTCCGGCGCACCTCGCTCAAACTCTATCGTGAAAAAATCGAAATCACCCGGATCACCGGGCGATTCCGCCGCACGCGCAAGGCCTTTTACCGTTTCGTCAAGCTGATCCCGCTGATCGGTAAACGCAAGGTGCCGTTCAAAGCGCTTAACCAACTCTCGGTGACTATCGGCAGTGGAATGTTTGGCCTAATCGGCCCGAACGGAGCGGGGAAGACTACGCTGATGCGCATTATCTGCGGGATTCTCTCGTCCAGCCAGGGCAAGGTGACGATCAACGGGATCGATCTGAGTGAAAAACGCGAGGAACTGCAATCGCTGATCGGCTACCTCCCGCAGGAGTTCGGCACCTATGACAACATGACCGCTTACCAGTTCCTTGACTACCAGGCGATGCTCAAAGGCCTCTGGGACAATGACCGGCGCCGGGCAACTGTCGAACGCGCGATTGGCGCGGTGCATCTCGAGGCCAATCGCCACAACAAAATCCGCTCATTCTCCGGCGGGATGAAACAACGCGTCGGCATCGCACAAACGTTATTGCACCTCCCGAGAATTCTCGTTGTCGACGAACCGACTGCCGGTCTCGACCCGCGTGAACGCATCCGTTTTCGCAATTTGCTTTCCGAACTGGCTCGCGACCGGGTGGTAATTTTCTCGACCCACATTATCGAGGATGTCTCTTCCTCCTGCAACCGGCTGGCCGTGCTTGACAAAGGGAAAACCAGGTTTGTCGGCACGCCGCAGAAGATGGTGCAACTCACCCGTGGGTATGTCTGGCAGGCCAATGTCGCCCCTGATAAATTTGAGTCCATGCGCAAGACCGCGAAAATCGTCCACCATATGCGTGACGGTGACTCAATTCGCATCCGCTTGCTCGCCGAAAAACAGCCGTTGCCCGAGGCGATCGAGGTTACTCCGACGCTGGAAGATTCGTATCTCTGGCTTTCGGAGAAGGAGGAAAACTGATGCCGCAGATGGCCGCACCGGGCGCCGCTGTACCGGGCCGTGGTCCGGGAATCCGCAGTCTGTTTGCCTTTTTCCGGTATAACGCCGGTAATGTTTTTGCCGGGAAATTCATCTACTTTCTGTTGCTCTCGATTGCGCTTCTTTTGGTAGTCACCGTTATCTATGTCCTCAACAACGAACTCCCGCCCGACGCCGAGGCGGTTTACTATATTCTTCTGGTCCCGTCAATGCTCCTGGTGTTTTACCCGTCGGCTTACTCGGTACAGTCGGATATCGACGCGCGGATGATTGAAACGCTTTTCGGTATTCCCGATTACCGTTACAAAGTCTACCTGGTTCGCAACCTTGTGCAATATACCGTCGTCGCCGGTCTGTTGGTCGTGTTGGCGCTGTTCTGCCGGCTGGCGCTGGCTGAGTTTTCTATCTTTTCGATGGTATTTCACCTGATGTTTCCGGTGGTCCTGATCTCCAGTGTTGGTTTCATGGTTTCCACCATTACTCGTTCGGGCAACGGCACGGCGGCGGTGCTGGTAGTCATCCTTTTGATTTTCTGGATTGCGGTGGAACCGCTTGAGGGGAGCAAATGGAATCTATTCTACAACCCCTTTGCGCCGGCCGATGCACTCGAAACGATCCTGCAGGCCGAAACCACATTCTTCAACCGCCTCTACATGGCGATCGGCGCGGTGGTAGCCACGTTGTTCGGGTTACTGCGCCTGCAGCAGCGAGAAAAATTTATTCAATAGCGGTTGCACAGACAGGATTCACCTTGCCGGTGATCAGGCCGTCGATATTGCGCGTGGCGATTCTCGGGGCTGGCCGTGTATCTGTCGTGTCACGGCGACGTGCCAATCGCAAATGAAAGTATCTGCGTACCCCCGCTGCCCCTGATTTTCGGTTCTTTTCATCGAACTGTTTATTCTTTGAACAAATACCACGACTTGCACAACACCGGCCCTAATTGGCTGGTCACATTCCTCACCTGTCGAATTTCATCAGTATGCCCGCCAACAAGATAACGCCACCGTCAACTGGGCGGGCGCTTGGCATGAGACTTGTAATTGTTTTAGGGCATGCATACGGTCTCTGGGTCTTTAGGGGGAGGTTATTCACTCAATGCGTAGACTGCTTTCGGGAATACTCTGGCTGACGGCGATGTTATTATATCTGTCGAGCGCCAAGGCGCAAAGTGCGGGGAAAAACGATTTTGCCTATCTTTGTGGTATCGACGGCAGTTGTATTTACACTCCGGCAATCGCCGAGCGATACGAATTGGTCGTGACCACTGAGTGCGGCGATTGGCACGACCAGCTTAAAGCGGACAACCCGAATGTGATGACCTTTCTTTACACCTCCGGGACCGACAACTATACCACGCCGGGGAGTACCGGCGGCTGGTATTACGGTCCGCGGGAACACGCCTGGCTCAAACAGCGTTGTATTGAACTTGGTTACTCACCCGAAATCCTCTATGTCCATTATTACGAAGATACCTGGGTTAGTGGGCGTTTTTTCCCGGGTACCTATTCGACCGAGATAACCGATGCCGATTCGGTCTCACGTACTCCGGTCTATCTGGGTTATTATCAGGGCGACGGGATTGGCCGGATCCTGGTCAACTTTTCGCATCCGGTCACCCGTCAGTTGCAGATTGAATACGCCAAGAAGGCCTGGACCGATCCCGATGCTGGATATGACTGGCCGTCATCGTCCACCTGGGATGGGTACTATCTCGATAACTGGATGGCCAATGAATTGCATCCCGACATGGGGCAGATTGGTTCGGTGACCTCCGGTGGTCGTCTGGCCGAGGCGCCGAACCAGGCCAACATCACATCAGTCGAGGCCCGTGAATGGTACCAGCAGGCCGAGAATCAATTTGCCCGGGAGTTGGCCGCGGTGCTGCATGACGGGGCGTCGTGGTCGCCCGATGGCAAACCCAAATACCTGGCGGCCAACGTCGCCAACTCCTGGACTGATGATTTCACCGATCCGGCGATCAGCGGTTTGGACTATGTCCTCCAGGAATTCCAGTACAATCCGGTGCGTACCTACTCCTATAACGTCCCCAAGGCCTACTCCCGCGATTCGGCCGCCTATCTCAACGGCGCTCACAATATGTACTGCGCCCTGCAGACTACGACACCCTCCAGCGGCGCGGGTAGTGTCTCTTTGGCCGAGGCGGCGCTGGGCAACCTGGCGTGGTATTATATCACCCGCTCACCGAGCACCTACCTCTTCCAGATGAACGCCAATCCGTCGAACTACTGGATTGACGTCGGCGCAACATCGTGGGATACTCTTTCCTGGCGCGGTTGTATGGAATTCGATGTTGGTACATCGCTGGGGCGGTATGAACTCTACGCCACCGGTACCGATCCGGTCGGCTGGACTTATAATATCTACAAACGTGAATATTCCAACGCGGTGGTTTTCCTCCGTGCTCGCAATCAGTGGAACGAGGATATCACGCCGCAAACCGCGGTCCCGATTACAATGCCGACTCCTCACCGCGAGCTTTATCCCGACGGCACTCTCGGCCCGCTGACAACGTCGTTTTCGCTGGCCAATGGCCGGGGCCTGATCCTGGTCAAGGAAGACGCCGGTTCGTCTCCGATTGGTCCGCCGTCACCGCAGTCGCCTTCCGACGGAGCGACATTGCAGGATTTGCGGCCGACTCTCGCGGTGGCCAACGCGACCGATCCACAAGGGCGCAGTCTTGAATATCAATTTCAGATGGATGCCGACGGTAATTTCACCGGGGGCGATTTGGCCGAATCGAATCCGGGCGAAATCTCGCAGCCAACCGGTTCAACGACCGCTTGGAATCTCCCGTCCGATCTCGCCGACGGTGAATCCTGGTTCTGGCGTGCCCGCGTGATGACGACCTCCGGCGAGTTTGACTCCTCGGCCTGGTCCTCACCTTACCGTTTTTCGATTTCTCTTTCTTCGCCCAACAACTGCCCGACCGCGCCAACCGCGTCCGCCCCGGCCGAAGGCGCGACGCTCAATGACCAGACCCCCGATCTGACCGTGGCGAATGCCACCGACTCCGATGGCGATCCGCTCACCTATGAATTCGCCGTGTATGCCGACGCCGGTTTGAACACCCTGGTCACGTCAGTTTCCGGAATTACCGAAGGTGTTACTTCCACTATTTGGACGATTAGCGCTATTTTAGGCAACGGCCAGACATATTACTGGCAGGTTCGCGCGAACGATGGTGAGTGCGACGGCCCCTGGAGCGCAACGCGCTCCTTTTCTATTGATATCCCGTCAACGAATAACTGTCCGGCCGCGCCAAATGCCTCGTCACCATCAAACGGCGCGACCCTCTCGGATAACACGCCGACGCTGAGTGTTACAAACGCCGTTGACGCCGATATGGATGATTTGACCTATGAGTTTGCTGTCTATTCCGATGCTGGGTATTCCAATGTTGTGGCCTCCGCATCAGGTATTTCCGAAGGCGCGTCCACAACCTCGTGGACCGTGGACATTACGCTTGGCGCGGGGAATACCTATTACTGGCGCGCGCGGGCCAACGACAGCCAGTGCAGCGGCGACTGGTCGGCTGGTCGTTCATTCTCTCTCGACGGGACCAACCAGGTACCGCCGGTTCCCGTGGGGATCTTCCCGATTAACAGCGAATCGGTTGCCGATGACTATCCCGCCCTGACCGTTCAGAATGTCGTCGATCCCGAGGGCGACCCGGTTTGGTACCAGTTCTTCCTCTATCGCGACGGCGTCGGCATCGACATCGAAGACAATATTCCTGAGGATGTCGACGGCACCACCAGTTGGCAGCCCAATGTCGCGCTGACTGAAGGGTACAACTATTCCTGGCGCGTCCAGTGTCACGACCAGACCGGCTACAGCGGCTGGTCGGGTCATTACTATTTTGTGTATGCACCGGGCCAGACCAACAGCCCGCCGCCCGCGCCGACACTCCATTCGCCGAATGACGGTGACACCTTGTTGTTAGAGACGCTTACGCTGACTGTCAATAATGTCGTCGATCCCGACGGCGACGAGGTTACCTATGCCTTCACCGTCTACAATGACGCGGCCCTGACCAATGCTGTCGCGGCCGTCAGCGGCGTAACTCCGGGGGCGGGGTTAACCAGTTGGCTCGCCGATTTCTCGCCACAAAAGGATGTCAAATACTGGTGGCGCGCTCGGGCAGCCGACCAGTCGGCAAACGGCGCATGGTCTGAAACTCGTGACGTTGTCTGCACCTGGTTTTCAGCGGGTGTAACCAACACCGCCGATTTTTCCGCATCACCGCGCACCGGCTGCGCTCCGCTGGCTGTCTCGTTTACCGATCTTTCCACCGGTGATATTACCGACTACACCTGGGATTTCGGCGACGGCGCCCAGTCGACCCTTGCCGCGCCAAGCCATCAATATACCCAGCCGGGAATATATACCGTTTCCCTGACAGTCTCCGGACCCGATGGCGACGATGCCGAAACCAAATCGGCATATATCACCGTTACCGGTGCGCCGAATGCCTTATTCTCCGCTTTGCCGCGTTCGGGCACCGCCGCGTTACATACGCAATTTACCGACGGCTCAACCGGCGCAACTTCCTGGTTATGGGATTTTGGTGACGGAGTCACTTCGATTGAACAAAACCCGCTGCATACCTACGAGGAGGCCGGGGTCTACGATGTCACTCTCACCGTGGGCAATACCTGCGGCGAGGATATCTCCACGATCGAAAACTATATTATGGTCGCGCCCTGTCTTGCGCCGATGGCCGAATTCGATGTTTCTACCTCTACCGGTACTGCGCCGCTCAGTGTAACTTTCAGCGACCAATCGACCGACAATCCGACCAGTTGGCTGTGGGACTTCGGTGACGGCAACACTTCGGGTGCGCAAAACCCGACCCATGTTTATGCCGCGTCGGGTGTCTTCACCGTAACCCTGACTGCCACCAACTCCTGCGGTAGCGACAACGAAACCAAGGTCGACCTGGTCACTGTCGATTGTGTCCGGCCGACGGCCGGTTTTACCAACAGCGCTCCGGCAGGTGAACAGCCCTGGACGGTAACATTCACCGACCAATCGACGGTAGCTGTCGAGTGGAATTGGGATTTCGGCGACGGTTCGATCTCCAGCGAACAAAACCCCGAACATATCTACACGACCGAGGGTGTCTACACCGTCACCCAGACAGTGTCCAATGCCTGCGGTTCGGACCAGCAGATCAAAACCGGCCTGGTGACGATCACCTGCACCGAACCGACGGCCTCGTTCTCCGCCTCGACCGGTGGGGGAGAGGTTCCGGTGCCGGTCAGCTTTACCGATGAATCGCTGCTGGCCACCGCCTGGAGTTGGGATTTTGGTGACGGGGCGATTTCGACCGAACAAAACCCCAGCCACGAATATACCACCGCCGGGACATTCACCGTCACCCTGGTCGCCCAAAATGCCTGTGGCGCCGATACGATTGTGCAAGCCGACCTGATTTCGACTACCTGTACCGCGCCGACTGCGGAATTCACCTCAAGTGCCACGACCGGCGAGGTCCCCTATACTGTCGAATTCACCGACCTGTCGACCGGGGCCGCCGCTTGGTTGTGGGATTTCGGTGACGGCAATTCATCGACCCTGTCGAATCCGACCCACGAATATATCGAGGGCGGAATCTACACGGTATCCCTGATCGTAACCAATCATTGCGGCTCGGATACTCAGACCAAAACGGACTTTGTCACCATCACCTGCACGCCGCCGACTGCTTCATTCTCGGCAAATAAAGTCGGTGGCCCCGCACCGCTGACCGTCACTTTTACCGACCAATCCACCGGCGCGACCGGCTGGAACTGGTCGTTCGGTGATGGCGGCAGTTCAACCGAAAAGAACCCCGCGCATACTTTCGCCGAGCCGGGGACCTATACTATTTCGCTGACGGCGACCAACCAATGCGGTTCGCGCACGGCGACACAATCTGACCTGGTTACCGTCTCCTGTGTCGCGCCGGTCGCGGCGTTCAGCCCGGCCGAGGTATTCGGCGAGGCGCCGTTTACCGTTGATTTTATTGACCAGTCCAGCGGCGCAACATCCTGGTTCTGGGACCTTGGCGACGGCCTGATCGCCGAGGCGCAAAATCCCTCACACACCTACGACACCGCCGGGGTCTACACGGTCATCCTTACCGCGTTGTCAGATTGCGGCAGCGATCAGGAAATCAAAACCGCCTGTGTCACTGTCGTGGGCGGTACAACCAGCAGCGCAAACCAGATGCACGTCAACGATGTTACCCTGACTAAAGAATCATGGTGGGTATTGCGGCGGGCGAAAGCCAGCGTCCAGGTGCTTGATGCCGAGGACGCGCCGGTCAAGGGCGCCACGATTGTCGGTGAATGGTCGGGAGACGCCGGTACGGTGACCCGCACCGCCAAGACCGGCCTGGATGGTTGGGCCACGGTTCGCTCCAACTGGAAATGGGGCGATGGTGTATTCACTTACTGTGTGAATAATCTCGAAAAAACCGCCTGGTTGTATGACGCCAGCGGCGACCGCGTCAAATGTGTCAATAACCTCGACGGAACCGGCAATACCAAAACTGTCGATCTCGATGAACTCGACCTTGATGAAATCGAACAAGCCATTGGTCAGCCGTTGATCTCGAACTATCCGAACCCGTTTAACCCGACAACCTCAATCAGTTTTTTTATTCCCGAACCTACGGAAGTCAAAGTCGAGGTTTTTAATATTCTCGGTCGGCGGGTCAAAGTCCTGCTCGATGAATATCTTTCCGCGGGCATCCATTCGGTGGATTGGAACAGTACTGATGAACGCAATTTCCGCGTTGCCTCCGGGGTCTATCTCTACCGGGTTACTTTCGACGGTGACGCGGCAATCAGCCGCAAGATGGTCTTGATGAAATAGGGTGCGACGAGGCCGAAATGCCTTGTTTCCGGGTTGAGGTGTGGTATTGTGAGCCGAAACCGCCCCGACTCTTGTGGTCGGGGCGGTGTTTTTTGGGCGGATTCCTGCTTACCAACCATCAAATAGCTGTAAATTTCGTATGTATTTATTCCACACCCCCAATTTTGTTGTTGGGTGCGGGAAAATAATCCTGAAGGGCCTTGCGTTTGTCTCCGGAATAGTTACCTTGTTCGGTGTTGGTCGTCCGGTGGGGGGCAGTACCGGAAGTTGTAATCACCGGGCTTTTCTGGATCAATCCAAAAGACAACTGGAGGAGGATTTATCGTGATGGCGGGTATCGCCACCGGTGTCCTTAAAAACACCAAAGGTGGGGCAGGGGTTCTGCGCGATCCGGCAAAGTCGTTTCGCACCGCACCCGATGAAATTGTAGTTCCGGCGCGCCTGGCTCGCGCATTCCAATTGGCCGAGGGCGCGACAGTCAGCGGCCCGGTTCAGGAAAACAAGAACCATTTCCAACTGATCGATGTCGAATCGATCTGCGGCCTTCCGCCGCGTGATTTTCAGGGACGCACGCCGTACACAAATCTGGTTGCCGTTAATCCGTCTGAACGGTTCGATCTCGCCGCTTGCGGCGACCCGACGATGCGAATTGTCGATTTGATCGCCCCGATCGGCAAAGGCACCCGTGGGCTGATTGTTTCGCCGCCCAAAGCAGGCAAAACAATGCTCCTCCGCCAACTGGCCCAGGCAATTCACCACGCCGAACCCGAAACCCGGATTGTCGTGCTGCTCATTGATGAACGGCCCGAGGAAGTCACCGATTTCCGTCGCGGCGTCCCCGCCGAGGTGCTCGCCAGTTCGTCGGATAACAGTGTCGAAGAACATGTCGAATTGACTGAATTGCTCCTGGCCCATATCCGCACTGAACTCGAATGCGGTCGCAATATTGTCGTGTTGGTCGATAGTCTGACCCGCATGGGTCGCACATTCAACCTCAAAGGTTCGGGCACCGGCCGCACGATGTCCGGCGGGATGGAGGCCCGGGCGCTCGAAATTCCTCGCCGTTTTTTTGGCCTCGCCCGCAATATCGAAAACGGCGGTTCGGTTTCAATCCTTGCCACCGCGTTAATCGATACCGGTTCACGCATGGATGAACTGATTTTCGAGGAATTCAAAGGCACGGGGAACTCCGAGATCGTTCTTTCTCGTTACCTCGCCGACCGGCGGGTGTTTCCGGCGATCGACATTGAAGCCAGCGGAACCCGGCGCGAGGAAGAACTGCTCGGTCCGGAAGTCACCGAAAAACTTGCTCTCTTGCGGCGGGCATTTGCCAAATTCAAATCGAAAGAAGCGATGGAAAAACTGCTCGAACTGATCAGGAAATACCCGACTAACGAACAGTTGCTCGACAATATCCCGACGCGCTGAATTATCGGT
>JAJRUJ010000033.1 GCA_024277855.1 Candidatus Zixiibacteriota bacterium | reverse complement strand
CAGGATCGTCGCCAACATATCGGTATAGCGATAGATCGAATTGACCGCCGACTTGGCGATCAGGTTTTCCTGATGCATCCCCTCGAGAATGAACTCCATCCCGAGGGCGGTCTCTTCAGGAGTTTCCGTATCGAGGAACTGTTGCGCGATCTTTTTGAGCGTCGGCACCGAGTTGAGGGCCGCTTCATATTCGTCGAACGAGACATCATCGGAAACTTCGACGCCGATCTCACCGGTGAAATGTGCGAGGATTTTCCCATAGATCGGGTCGGCCTTGGCGGGAAGGTCGTCGTCCTTTTCGATCGGGGGCATGCGACGCGAAAACACCCGGTCGACGGCCCGGCCGATCACATTCACCGAGATCATCCGCGCGCCTTCACGTTCGCCCTCATAGACCAGTTCGACCTTGCCGGAGATCGAGGGGATCGCCGCGGCCAGATCGGCCATCCTGGGCGTCATTGTCGATTCGCCGGTAAACAAATTGCGCCGCTCGATATTGGAAACCACATTTTCCAGCGCCGCGATCGGCACCCGCGCCGAGACACCTGACGATTGGTCGATATATTCCGATTCACGGGCGGCAAAGGCAATCTCCTCGATAATTTCGCGGAAAAACATCGGCAATTGCGGTTGTGAACCGTTTCGCGAGGACCAGGCCTCCTGGCTGGTGATCTTCTCTGAATCGGCAAGCGTGGATGGGTAGTGAGTAATAATCTGTGAGTCGATCCGGTCTTTCAGGGGTGTGATAATGTTACCCCGGTTAGTGTAATCCTCGGGATTGGCGGTAAAAACCATCGCGATGTCCAGCGGGATGCGCACCGGATAGCCGCGGATTTGCAGGTCATTTTCTTCGAGAATATTCAGCAGGCCGACCTGAATGCGGGGCTGCAAATCCGGCAGTTCGTTGATCGCAAAAATGCCCCGATTAGTGCGGGGAATAATTCCATAGTGGATCGTCTCCTCGTCGGAAAAATCTCGTTTCTCCCGCGCGGCCTTAATCGGGTCGAGATCGCCGATCAGGTCGGCGATTGTGACGTCAGGAGTGGCCAGCTTTTCCTGATACCGCTGGTCGCGATGGAGCCAGGCCAATTCGGTATCGTTACCCTGCTCGGCGATGACCCGACGAGAATAGGCACAGATCGGCTGTAACGGATGACAGTTCAATGGTGAGCCATTGATCGCCGGGACAAATTCGTCCAGCAATTCGGTCAAAGCCCGCACCAGCCGGGTTTTTGCCTGTCCCCGCAGGCCAAGCAGGATCAGGTTATGTCGCGATAAAATTGCATTTTGCACCGCCGGAATAACGGTATTCTCAAACCCGATAATGCCGGAGAATAATTTGCGGCCGTCTTTGATCGCGGCGATCATGTTCCGGCGCATTTCATCTTTGACCGACTCATACTGAGCGCCGGTTTCTATATATGCGCCCAGTGTCCTGGGTTGTTTGGGCTTCATCAGTCTCCTCCCCTCCAACTTCGTATGTATGCCGCCATTAAACGCAACAGCTTCAGTCATGTTTGTCATCAGAGTATGTGTGGGGGGAATCCTGGCAGAGTCACTACCGACTTCAGTGGTCGGGCCGGGGCTCACGACCCGGGGCACGCGGCCTGGTAAACCGCCATCTTATCATCAAGAAAATCCAGCCAGATTCTGATTTCACAGGTATTCACCTTCTCACCGACCGGATGACACAAATAATATGCAATTGAATGCACACCTTGAGGCGAGACACGGACAAGCGATGTATCTCGATGATTTGAAACACCAACTTTGGATTGACAAACTCACGCCTATCATCTTGTATTACAAATAGTTGACGTTATTCGAACAGACTACGCCTCCTCCTGTTTGCTGGCTGACGATTTTGGCATAAACGATGCGTAGATGGACTTTGATGAAAAGCTGTCTGATAGCCGTGTATTATGGAGGTGTACTGTTCACAATATTCTAATGATCTTGCGGCCATTTGCCGTTGACAAAGGCCCAAAAAACCTTATAATTAAGCGGTTGTGGTTGTATTTGTTGGGCAAATCCTATCTGGGTATTTGTGCCAATATCTGGTCCGCCGGCGCGAACCGGTATACAGTTCAAGTTCCGCCAAATAGTCATGCCGTAGACACACGAGTTCAGAAAAATATTCGACGGGGAGATGATGATGGTGATCGGGGTGGTGTTGTCCCAACTTGCTCGTTCGGAAATTCTCTATATGTCGAGAAAATAGATGTTAACAAATAAACTCATTTTATCCATGGGAGGTATGGTTATGCGCCAACGGTTGTTTTTGCTTCTGACGTTGGTTCCATTCTTGCTTTTCACTGCATCTGCGTTCGCGCAGGATCCGGGTAATCCGGATATAGTGCGCGTCGGCGTCGTTGACGTTCCCGATGTTTCCACGGAACAGGCTATCGACGTTCCCATTTACATAACATTCGATGAATCGGATATTATGGCGATCCAAGTACCGCTTTGGGTTAAGTCTACAGATGTGGTGCTGACCGGAGGAACCGTCGATGCTGGTCTCGCAGGATCTGCGCTCAACGGTTTCACCTTTGATGGGATAGACGATCATAAGGGACAATTGTATATCCAATCATTCACTACTTTTATTGCCGGAACCGGTACCGAACAACCGTTTGGGAGTCTCCAAGTGACGATCCCGGCGGGCACTGCGGCGCAGTGCGTTGATATCGACACGGCCTTCGTGACACCATCAGCCACCCTGCTTATGGTTGCCGGGACCGGCAATAACTGGAATCCTCAGTTTGTTATCGGTCA
Source organism: Candidatus Zixiibacteriota bacterium (assembly GCA_024277855.1). Taxonomy (GTDB): domain Bacteria; phylum Zixibacteria; class MSB-5A5; order WJJR01; family JAJRUJ01; genus JAJRUJ01. The sequence continues at coordinate 299 of JAJRUJ010000033.1, read as the reverse complement.
GATTAATATCGACGGCGGCTGCGATCAGCCGCAAAACGAAGCTCCAGTGATCGCCTGCCCCGGCCCGCAGGCAACTGATATCGACGCGGAGTTGACTTTCACCGTCACTGCGACCGATGACGGTAATCCGAGCAGTCCGCTTTCAATGACTGCGACGGGTGTACCGAACTGGGCAACAGTCACCGACAACGGCGACAACTCGATCACCTTCACCGGCACTCCGAACTGCGCTGATGTCGGTCTGGTGTCGGTCGTCTTCACCGCCGACGATGGTGAGTTAAACGATGTCTGCACCGTTG
>JAJRUJ010000032.1 GCA_024277855.1 Candidatus Zixiibacteriota bacterium | reverse complement strand
CGGGGTGGAATATGTGGAAATCGATCGTTTGATGGAATTGCACGATGCGCCCTCCGACCTTTTATATCAATGGCAATGGGGACTACGAAACGTGGGCCAGGCGATCCCGGTTGTCGACCGGTTGCCGGGCGATTATGATGACACGTTGATGTGGGTCGATGCCACCGCTGGATTTGATGTAAACTTCACGGCCCTGCGCGAACATCCGGGAACCAGGTCTCCGGTCATCGTCGGTATCCTCGACACCGGCTCCGACCTGGGTCATGTGGACTTAGTCGACATGCTCTGGCAAAACCCGGATGAAATCGCCGGTAACGGGATTGATGACGACCATAACGGCTTTGTTGACGATGTATCCGGCTACGATTTTTCCGGCGATGATTTCGACCTGCCCAGCCAGTTGATACCCGATGCCGACCCGACCGATTTGATCGGCCATGGCACACATGTGGCAGGGATTGTCGGCGCAACGGTTGACAACATGATCGGAATTGCCGGTCTGGCGGCGCGGGCGGAAATTATGACGCTGAAAGTTTTCCCCAACGCCTACAACTCGGTTATTGCCGCCGCAATTTATTACGGCGTGGAAAATGGCGCCGATGTTTTCAATATGTCTTTCGGCAGTCAGTTCCCGTCCAAGACAGTATCCGACGCGATTGCCTATGCGCGTGAGCGGGGTGTTCTTTCGGTTGTATCGTCGGGCAATGACGGCGCCGAAGTGACCAACTATCCGGCGGCTGAACCGGCGGCGCTGGCGGTGGGAGCGCTGGATTATACCGGCCATGTCGCCGATTTTTCGACATTCGGTGAATTTGTCGACCTGGTTGCGCCGGGGGTGTCGGTGCTTTCCCTCCGGGCGGCGGGGACCGATCTTTACGGCGACTACCGTGAGCCGGACGTGCATGTGATTGCGGAGGATTATTACCTGGCCGACGGCACGAGCATGGCCGCGCCGCATGTGGCCGGTTGCGCCGCCGCGCTCCTCTCAATCGAAAGTGGTATTTCGCCGGATCGTCTGGTCGAAATCCTGACATCGTCCTGCGTCGATCTGGTCGACCCCTACGGTCGGGGAGACGATTTACCCGGCTGGGATAAATACAGCGGGGCCGGTCTGGTCGATTTGGGCCGGGCGATCAACGAACTCGCGGGCGAGAGCTTGCGGATCACAGGTCCCCATGAAAGGGAAATTCACCAGGGACTGGTTGCAATTGAAGGCACGGCGACGGGAAATGCTTTTACCGGCTATGATCTCTCGGTCGGGGCCGGGTTTGAGCCGGAAAACTGGACAGTGCTGGACTCGTCGACTGAGCCGGTGATCGATGATTTGCTTTACACCTGGAATACAATCGGCCTGAACGGAGTGTACACATTGCGGCTTCACGCGGCATCCGGCCATGACGACCGGGTAAGTATCACCATCGCAAATGTGGCGGCAAACATAATCGATTCACCGCAAGACGGCGATACGGTGTCGCTGCTCCACGTGATCGAGGGAACGACAATCGCTCCCGACTACCTGGCATCGGCGGTTGAGGTGTATCCCGAGGATGAGCCGGCGGCAACGGTGGAAATCTGGAGAGGGACGGTGCCGGTAGTATCCGATTCGATCTGCGCCTGGACAACAGGCGCCCAGGCCGAGGGCTGGTATGTCGTCAAACTACTGACCGAGACTATGACGGGCACGCTGGCCGACTCGGTACGGGTTTATGTGACCAACCCCTTCCACCCGGGCTGGCCGGTGGCAGTCCCGGCATACGCTTTCTATACTCCGGCGGCGGCCGATCTTGACGGGCTGGGCGATCAGGAATATATCGTGCCGACATCACGGGGACTGTATGTCTACAACGAGGACGGCACGGTGGCGGACGGCTGGCCGCGCGACACCCTGATCAATTTTCAATCGGTTCCGGCGGTCGTCGACCTGGACCATAACGATGACCTTGCCGAAATTGTCATCGCCTCGGAGGACCAACTTCAGGTGTACACATTTTTCGGGATACCATATCCCGGCTGGCCGCGTGAATTTTCCGGCAGCGGCAATCTATACGGTGTGGCGGTACCCCTGGTCTGCGATTTGAACAACGACTATTTCTCAACCGGCAAATCGGAGATATTAGTCATTGATGCCGGGGGAACAATCAGGATATTCAACGAGGACGGTTCGGACTTCACCTTCGCCGGCGGAGCCGGCCCTCTGTATGTCGATGCATTTCACACCAGCAACGCATCGGTTCCCCGCGCGGCGGTCGTCGACCTGGCCAAGCCGTGGGGCGATAACGAGTTGGTGGTTGCCGCCGACGGGGTCTGGATTTGGAACGCCGCGACCGGGATCCCCTATCTGCCAAACGGCGGCGGACGCGTGCGGGATTTCAAAGCGACCTACGGTTTGGCCGTCGCAAATTTCGACAACGACCGCGAATTGGAGATTGCTGTTTCCTACATGCCCGTCGACGGGGATGTTTTTCATCTGGATGTGTTTGACGCCGACGGGAGTTCATTGCCCGGCTGGCCGGTTTCCACCGGCGTCTCGGATAATGTTTACCTGCTTAATTCGCTTTCGGCGGGAGACGTTGACGGCGACGGTTCGCCGGAGATTTTCATCGCCCCTTACTCAATCGGTGAGGGGTTCATTTTCGCCTATCATGCCGACGGCACACCGCTTCTTCCCGAGGCGAGTGACGGAAAATTTCTGCGGCTGGCCGGCACCTCCTCCCCGGTGGCGCTGACCGATGTAACCGGTGACGGTTTGCCGGAAATTGTGATGAAAGTCGGCGAGTTCTTCTTCGGTGACGAATATCTCTACGCCCTGACTCCCGACGGCGAATTTGTTCCCGGCTACCCCCTGCGCTTCGGATATGGCATCGGGACCCAATTGGCTTCGCCGATCACGACCGACCTCGACGCCGATGGCCTGCTCAATCTATTGACGGTTGAATCTTCCGGCGAGATGGTCACCGCCTGGGACCTGCCGGTCGAGTATAGTGTGCGGGGCCGGCCATGGCCGGAATTTTCGCGCGACAATTGGAATTCCAGTGTCCTGCCCGGACCGGAGATGTATGACGTGGTCCTGCTGGTGCGGCTGATCGGCTATCTGTTTCATAATCAACCGACATATTTCCCGCCGTATTGCATCCCCGACGCCGATTGTGATGGCCTGATCCGGCTGAATGACGTGGTTATTATCGTCAATTACCTCTATCGCAACAACACCCCACCGTGCATCAGGTGAACAAGATGCACAATTGTCAATCCGCCCGGAAACCCGACCCCTCACGAAAATTCTGTTTTGAAATTGTACTGCCGCGCAACGCCTGCAGCTGATTTCAACGAGCGTTACTGTAGAGGGGAAAGTGGTAAGCACCGGGAGTGAAGTCGATTACCGAGTCGAGCAATGTATCGGGGGTAAGGATACACCTGATCCGACGGCGGCCGGAATCAACCGGGAGACCGTCAAGCGTGAACAAAGCCGCCGGTCCCTTCGCTTTGCCATCGACAAACACGGTCGCTCTCAGAAGGTCCTTATCGCCGCTTTCAAAATATACCGATGCTCCCTCTGCCGTTGAGGACGACAACTGCTCCGCCGCGATCGGCGTGGATTCTTCCGCCGAGGGGAAAACCAGCTTAATTCCACCCAAATAAATAAATGCCGTTACCACGGCCAGGAGCGCCATCCATAACAGCAGTCGTGGTCCGCCGCCTGATTTTTTCTCGGCAGGCGGGGGTTGCTCGCACTCGATCGGCTGAGTGTCTGCCGTCTGGGTCTTGTCCTCGAGGGGTGCCTCGACCAGATCGGCCAGGACGATATCCAGCATCTCACCGGCGGGACCGGCGGTTTCTTTAATTGTCACAGCCGCGCAGACCTGGTCGCTGTTACTTTTTCCCGGGTCATCGATCCGGGCCAACCCAACCGTAATATTGTCCTCACCGCCGGTAGCGTTGGCGGCATTAATCAAATTTTCTGCGGCGGTTTTAAGGTTCCCTTTGGCATCAGACAATATCCGGCCGATCAAATCATCATCGACAAATCCGCACAGCCCGTCAGAACACAGCAAGTACAAATCACCGGCTTTTGTCGCATCGACCCGGATATCAACGTCGACGCCGGCACGTGTGCCCAACGCGCGGGTGATTACGTTTCGCTCGGCGAATGTGCGCGATTCCTCTTCGGTCAATTCGTTATTGGCGATTAGTTCGGCAACCAGAGAATGATCGATTGTCAGGCGTTCGAGTCGACCGTCACGCAGACGATACGCCCGGGAATCGCCGACATGGGCAATGGCCACCAGACCAGGGAAGAAAGAAAACACAACCAATGTTGTGCCCATCCCCCGGGAGCCGACATTTTCCTGGGCGGCGTTATAAATCCGCCGGTTAGCCAGCCGAATCGCTCGCACCAATTGGGCGGCGCCCGGCAACAGTGTGTCCTGTCCCGTGAAGGCGAGTTGCCCGGCATATTTTTCGGGATCGTCAGCGAAAAACTTCTGCAGTATCTTTACCGCCTCGCCCGAGGCAACTTCACCGGCGGCATGACCGCCCATGCCGTCACAAACCACAATGGTGTCCGCCGCAGGCAACAGCACAAATGCGTCTTCGTTGATCTCCCGAACCTGACCAACATCGGTAAGGCCATGGTATTCAAGCTTCATAACCGGGAATACCCCTTCTCCACTGTTCGAAATAATACGCTTAATTGAGGCAGACGTGAACTGCTTTATCGGCTGCCTTAATCTTCATATTTTTTGACCGTCCAGGCCGCTCTAACCGTCTGCCCGCATATCATATCAAATTACCGCAATTATCGAAATTTCAAAGTGATTGACTGAGTCTTTTTTCCGGCTTTGATCTTTTTATTGCTCGCCCGGGAGCGTTCACCGTTAACCATGGCCACAAAATTAAACTTCCCCGGTGGGACTTTGGCCAGCAGTTCACCCTTCTCGCCGGTTGTGCCAAACTCATACTGCAAACCGGACTCTTCCTCATACCCGATCACGGTAGCCGCCGATACCGGATCACCATCGCGTTTAACTTTGAATTTCACCCACTTGAATTCCCGCAGTTCACTGGTCGCCTACCATTTTTCTTCCTGCCCGGAGGTTTTGGCGGATTTTTCACTGCGCATGGCGACGGTAACGTTGTCCGACACGGCACCGATCACGACAATAGTATCTTCATAGCCGTCACAGACGAGCTTTATTTCATGGTTGGCGGCCTCCAAACTAAGTGAATACGGGGTCTGGAGACGATCATCCGGGCCTTTGATCAACCGATTGCCGAGACGAACCCATTCGATCCGGGCACCGATGTCCTCCGAACCCAGGGCGGAATCCACTGCGGAAATCCGCACATAACGCCCGAGGGCGGGAGAATACCGATCCGGCGAGTCCTCGGTGACTTCAATTTCGAAGGAATGGTCAAGAAACGAGGGGTGGCGGAGTGTAATCTGTTGTATACCAAAGGGTAATATAACGGACTGGTTGGTCGTCCCTGCTGCGACTGTGTCGGCATTAATAAAGATTTCGGCTCCGGGTGGACGGGAGGCGATCATAATCTCACGCAGAAATACCCCGGTAATCGTCAGAGACCCGTCGCTTTGATCTTCCTCGAGCAGCCATTGGTTTTCGTCAAATTCACCAACCGGTCCGTCACAGGAAAGCGACAAGGCCGCCGGAGGGCTGAAACCCTCCTTACTGACTGCGATGGTTAGCGTGTCGCTCGCGCGGAGAGGATAACCGACCGACCGAGCCGGAGAAACAGCCAGGCCGTTGATTGTAATCTCTGCGCCGGGAGGTCGAGAACGGACAGACACCGTGCGACTGAATAAGAAGACCGGCAACTCCGGTTGCTTGTTATTGTCAATGACGATCACCGTCTCGATGACCGGGAAACCCCGATACTCCAACCGCACCGCAGTCACCCCGTCCGGCCAGTCCTTGATCTTACGCGGCGTCCGTCCGCGATACTGGTCGTTAATGAAAATTGAGGCGCCCGAAGGGACCGATGCGATCTGCGCACCGGCTGGGGCTGGTTCGTCACCGGAAGCGAAAAATCGCCCGAGAGGGGTGATACCGATGGCGAAATCGAGAATAAGCAGGATAATGATCAAACCGACCAGCGTGCCTGCGATGACCCGCCCTGAGAGTCGTTTCTGTGGCCGTACAGACTGTCTTATTGGTTTCTGCCGCCGGGGAGTGGCAGGGGGAGCCGGCTCAGCAAATAATGCCCCTGAGGCAAGCGCTTCAATCGGCTCTGCCGGAACGGGCTTCT
>JAJRUJ010000031.1 GCA_024277855.1 Candidatus Zixiibacteriota bacterium | reverse complement strand
CCGGGGTTGGAGCTAAATATCAGGGCCCGTGTATGTAAGCCGAAAGTGAAAAACCGCAATTGACATGGGCAGGGAATTTACTTATTATGTAAGTTTGTCACGAGGATTTAGTCACCGGGAATGATTACTATTTCATGGGAAAATGGTATCTGCCGTTGGTTGGGAACGCTGATCCTGGTCTGCTTGTTTGCCTTCCCGGCGGTTGCCCAGGTAGTCGGACCGGGCTTGCCGGTGACCGCGACCGGCCACTCTCCCTTTGTGGAGGTGGTCCAAAACGTTAAAGATGCCGTTGTCAATATCTCTGCGGTCAAAAGCGAACAGGATAGTTGGAGCCATCCATTTTATCCGTTTTTTGACGACATGATTCCGCGCGGCAACATGCCGCGTCAGCGGTCGCTCGGATCAGGTTTCATGATCAGCGCCGACGGTTATGTTCTAACGAATAACCACGTCATCGAGGGGTCGGAAGAAGTCACTGTGCGTCTGTCCGACAAGTCCGAGATTAGTGCGCGGGTAGTCGGTGTCGATCAGGCAACTGATCTGGCGGTGCTTAAAATCGACCCCGGTCATGACCTTCCCTTTCTTCATCTGGGTAATTCCGATTCTCTTTATGTCGGGGACTGGGTGATTGCCATCGGCAACCCGTTCCCGCAGCAGGGCCTCGATCGCACAGTGACCGTCGGGGTGATTTCGGCGCTGGGTCGTAAGGACCTTATTTTTGGCGATGGCACGCCGACGTATCAAAACTATATCCAGACCGATGCCTCGATTAACCCCGGTAATTCGGGGGGGCCGCTGATTAACCTGCGTGGGGAAGTCATCGGGATCAATTCGGCGATCGCCAGCCCGACCGGCAGCAGTGTGGGGATCGGTTTTGCCATTCCGATCAACTTCGCCAAGTTGGTTGTGCCCGAATTGCAGGCCTCCGGCTCGGTTTCACGCGGGTGGCTGGGTATTCAACCTCGCGACCTGACCTGGGACGATGTGGAAGCGGAAGATCTCAAATCGGCCAACGGCGTGTTGGTCAATGCAGTATTCGACGGAACTCCTGCTGATGATGCCGGTCTGCGTCCGGGTGATGTCATCGTTGCTTTCGACGGTGAAAAAATCATCGATGCACAGCATTTTATGCGGTTGATCTGGACGGCCAAGTCTGATGCACGGCTGGTGCTGTCGGTAATCCGCCAGGGCAAAGATCTTGAAATCCCCGTCAAACTCGGTGATCGGGCCGTTGGGCTAAGTTCGGTTAACAGCAATCGCTTGATGCAAGAGCAGCCACCTGATGAGCGTTGGCTGGGCATGCAAGTCGAAACCAGCACACCACAGGCGGCCGAACAGTACAGCACCACGTATAAACCGGGCGCTTTGGTGGTGGATGTCGATCTCAACAGCCCGGCGTATGAGAAAGGGATCCGTCGGGGGATGATTATCGCCGAGATTGACCACCAATCAATTGGAAACAAAAGTGAGTATAATCGGGTGGTCAGTGAATTGGCTGACCGGAAAAAACCAATTTCTCTGCTGGTCTACGACCGTCGGGGAAATACCGGGTACATTGCTATACGTCCGGAATCAGTTCAGTAAATCTTCTTGCAGGGGGTAAGGAGCCATCGCCGTACGATCGTCCCGAAAATACAGGGATGAAGACAGGTCCCTGGATTTGTATCTCAAAGAAATCGGGGAAACCCCGCTTTTGATTCCCAAGGAGGAAGTATCTCTGGCCAAGCGTATCCGGGAAGGCGATCAGTATGCCCTGGAATGCTTGACCAAGGCCAACCTGCGGTTTGTGGTCTCCGTGGCCAAACAATATCAGAACCAGGGCCTGTCCCTGGCTGACCTGATTAATGAGGGCAATATCGGATTGATCAAAGCCGCCAAGCGGTTTGATGAAACCCGCGGATTTAAATTTATCTCCTATGCCGTGTGGTGGATTCGCCAGGCGATTTTACAAGCATTGGCCGAGCAATCGCGTATCGTGCGGTTGCCGCTGAATCGCGTGGGAACGCTGCACAAAATCGGAAAGATTTCCAGCCGACTCGAACAGGTCTTCGGTCGTGAACCGACTGCCGATGAGATCGCCAATAAGCTGGAACTCTCTGCCGCCGAGGTGTCCGACACCTTGAAAATTTCCAACTCGCACCTGTCGCTGGATGCACCGTTTTCCAGTTCGGAAGACAATAGTTTGATAGATGTCTTGGAAGACGAGATGCAGCCGGCACCCGACGAATCGCTTTTAAACGATTCGTTGCGGGGTGAAATCGAAAAAGCCCTGGATACGCTTACTCCACGGGAGGCCGAGGTGATTAATCTCTACTTCGGTCTCAACCATGAGAAGGCGCTGACATTGGAGGAGATTGGCGTGCGTTTTTCGCTCACGCGTGAACGGGTCCGCCAAATCAAAGAAAAGGCGATCCGGCGTTTGCGTCATGCCTCACGATCCAAGTCACTCCGGGCTTATCTCGATTGAGTGATGCGAAAAGACGATGTTGTGGGCCGCCTCCTTTCGGGAGGCGGCTTCTTTTTTGATAAATATATTTTGTCGGTGAGGCAGACCATGCTACTTTATGAGGTCTTTGCTGTTTCTCCGTCATGCCGGTTAGAGTACACAACGAAGCACGGGTAGAAATCAGTTTATTTTTTCTGGCCGCTTCGGCAGACATTTTATCGACTCATTCAAATGTCCGATGTCTCACGATTCATTATGAGATGCTTACCGGGAGCCGAAATGATGGTGTAAGCAGAAGACAACAATCAGGTGCCCCGGGCGTAAGAGATAATCGCCCGGCGACCACTGCTGTAGATTTAAGTGCATCAGGCCGTCGAATCAGCCATGGTCTGCGGTGGTGATGAGGCCTCAACATCAGGATTGGGCGCCGGTGTCTTCCCGCGGGCGCCGAAACGGGTAAGGGTTACTGCGCCGAGGCCGGTAGTCACCGCAATAAACCCGATTGCGTGACCTACGCCGAACAAGAACAATCCAAATACGCGAAACGGCGCAGAGGGAATCCAGGCCAGGGCGCCGCCCAGGAATATAATTAGCAGCATGGCCAGGACGCCGGCCATTGTGCGGCCCAATTGCGAAGTGATGTTCAATCCGGAATTCTCGGCCAGTTTCGCCCCAAAACGGAGGCCGAAGGCCGCGTAACCCAATATACCGGCCACCACGACCGCAATCGGCAGGACTAAAACAGCTACCGGAATGCCGATGACGGTAATAAACAATAGTAGAAAGAGTACCGGCAGGCCGATCAATTCCATCAGCAGGCCGATAACAAAGGATTTAAAGCCCGAGCGGCCGATATAGGTTTCCAGAGCGGCGATATTGCGCCCGGCAAAAACATGGGCCAGCAGGATCAGGAAAATCAGGAACACAGCCGAAGCCAGGTGTGCCACCAACATAGCCCCATAGATCGCATCCCAGGTTTCCACGCCCAGCGGCACTGAGACATGGGTAAACGACCGTTGACCGCCAATCCGCGATCCGGGCCGCTGCTCGATTGTGCTGCCGACAACGTCCTGACGAACTCGACCGGTCGAATTGACAATCACTTTGCCGAATGGGGCAACTACCGAGCCATGTACGTATCCGTCGACAATAATATCGCCGAAGATCGCCACCACGTCACCTTTGACTTCGCCTTCGACCCGGATCCGGCCGGCAATACTGACCACATCGCCATCGATACGTTCACCGGGATGGATAATAACTTCCGAGCCGATCCGGACGATATCCGATGAACTCCTCGTCGTCAGTTTCCGCCCGCCCTCGGGGTCCCAAATAAAGATTGCATCCGGACTTACCGGGCTGCCGGCGATTGTTTTTCGTCTGCCGGATGCGTCGTAATATTCTATGGTATTAGGCCCGATGGTGATCTCAGTGGTATAGATAGTGTCAGGCAGGATGAACTCATAATCGGTGTCGGGGAGATCGGGCATCGGTGGTATCCTGAGGTCAAGCCCGCCGAGACCGTTCTCGATGTTGTCCAGCACTTTTTGCTGTACCTCAAGGGTCAGACGTCTGGTTTCTTCCGCCGGTCGAGGGGCTTTCTTAACCTCGAGTGACTCCTGGTCGAGGGTATCAGATTCATTAAAATAGACCCGGGGCGTACGCCTTACGGTGTTGGCTGGTTTTACTGGATCTGCCGGTGCGGCCGGTTGAGCTGTAACGAATATGGTCAAGATGGCGGGGAGAATCACCGCCCATAAGACCGTCATCGTCGTCTTTTTGCGCGCACCAATCATCTTCGTCAACCGAATAGAAGAGTCAATTTACTAAAGTAATGCGTTTTTCAGTTTTTTCTTCAACAGCTCTCTGGCCCGGAATATTCTGGCCTTGACGGTCCCTACCGGGATATCTAGGATCCGGGCAATCTCATCGTATGATTTGTCTTCATTATGTCGATAGATGATTACCTCACGATATTTGTCCGGTAATTGGCTGATGGCCTCTTCGATCGAAATCCGCCGCTGTTTACGTGTAAAATCAAATTCCGGATTATGGGTCCAGTCGGGAAGTTGCAATTCTACAGAGCCATCCCTGGTTTCCACGGGGCGGTCAAGTGAAAGGGCCTCAATTTTCCGTTTTCGCAAAAAATCAATGGCATTGTTCGCCGCGATGCGGTAGAGCCAGGTGGAGAACCGATATTCAAAACGATAGGTTTTTAGTGAGCCGAATGCCTTCATAAAGGTTTCCTGAACCAAGTCGGCCGCTTCCTCAGAGTTACGCACGATTTTATAGGCGATATGAAAAATCGCTTTACGGTGCCGCTCCAAAAGCTTCTTATAGGCTTGCTGGTCGCCCTGCAAGGCATTCTTGATCAGCACTTCGTCGGACAAATCGGCCACCGACCATCCCTTTTTTACGTATACGCATATCTCGATATCGAGGTTTCGCCCGATATCACAACCGGGTAATAATAGGGTGGTGGCGTGCGTCTCCCAAGTGAAAACTCCTGAACGACATCCGGTGATTTGCAATTGTGTCGTCCGTGGCAATTGTCGGTAAATACACTGTTGGTTTGACCCAAAATAACTCAATCCCGGCTTGCCCGGAGATGAATGGATTACAGGCCACAGCCCTGCCCACGACAAAACCGATGATGAATCCCTTGTAGGTTAGCCCCTATACATTAGGGGAATCAGGCCAAACTCGGCCTAAATATTGGTTGGCGGAGAAGTCGCCGGTTTTTAATTATGCCTATATATACCAATACTTTACGGCTGTTTTCGGCCGAGCTGGAGAGGCGGGCAGCCCAATTGCTCACTATCGCAGTGAATGGCGGTCGATGATCCGTGTGGATCAGCCGATATACTTCCTGAGTAAGCCGATGTTCCGATCGGTTCACTCCGGGGAGGAATTCGGTATACCCGGAGGAACCTCGATGAGGAACAACAAAAAAAACGGGTTCAAACTGCCGGAGAAGACCTACTGGCACCTCTACAGTTTGCAGAACCTGAACCCGGAGAAATTTATCAAAGTCGTCGACAAGGTGCTCAAGCAAAAATTTGTCTTGATTAAGTAGCTCGGTAGCTCATCGACGGCTGATTAGTGTCCGTTCAGGGATGAACGGTTGCCGGTCACAAAAGGGTTTGCAGGCAGGGTCGGGCCGACTATGCAATAGATGACAGTCTGTTCATGGGCGGGCCCAATATGTCCTTGACATGGTCGTGTACCCCCCATATTCTGGGGCGAGTCTTGGCGAGCGCTCAGATGAGGGAAAGCCTCATGGAGGAAGGCTTTGGCAGGTAAGAAAAAATTCAATATTCTCATCGTTCCACCATCCTCGGGTGAAACTGTCCAGTTTAATCTCCCTCAGGTTTTTGTCTCTGTGGCTGGGTCTATTCTGGTTATTGGTGTTTTTCTGTTTGGATTTTTGTTGCTGGATTACGTCGGGAGTAAAGATACCACCGAGCAACTGGCCGACCTCCGCGCTGAGAATGCTTTCCTCCAGAGCCGTCTGGCCGAGATGAAATCATCGATGGCCACTTTTGGCACCTACCTGCATGGTATTGAGCAGACCGAAGAGAATATCAGACTCGTCTTTGGATTCCCCGATGTCGATCCGGCTGAACGCGCATTGGGTATCGGAGGATTTCCGTCAATCACCGATACAGAGCTTGACTCCTACGAACAAGTCTCATTCGAGACCGAAGCGGAGTTGGAACAATTGATGCGCCGGGTAAGTTTTGAGCGGGAGAATTTCAACTTGATTCTGGATTCCCTGGAATCCCGCAAAGTACAACTGGACCATACACCGTCGATCAAACCTACGCAGGGCTATTATTCCAGTTCGTTTGGGATGCGGAAACGCCATCCGATTACCGGTGTTCCCACCATGCACCGTGGTGTTGATTTTTCCGCCCCAATTGGTACGCCGGTCATTGCGCCGGCTGATGGGAAAGTCATTTCGGTCAGGAACAGCAAGACACTGGGGCGGACAGTCGTTGTCGACCACGGATATGGGGTCAGCACCGTATACGGCCACCTGCACAAGGAGAAAGTCAGTGTCGGCCAAGTGGTTAAGCGCGGCGAGATTATCGCCTTGGTGGGCGCAACCGGGTTGATGTCCACCGGACCGCATTTACATTATGAAGTGCACGTGAACGGCCAACCAGTTAACCCGATGAAATACATCTGGGATTACGACGGCAGCATCCTCGCTCAACATTAGATAAGTTCTCACCCTCCAAGGCAATATTGATCTCATTTCCGTGCTACGGATTACTTTGTCAGGCAACTAAACCAGTGGAGGTAAAGGTGTCGTAAAAGATTACAAAAATGGGAACCATTTTGTCCTCTATGCGTATCCATGACAGAGGACAACTGGGGAAGATGAGGTATGAAATGGGTGATGCGTGGTTTTTTTCCCCGGGTATCTGTTTCAAGGTGACAGAACTCAATTGGATTAGTTATATTTAGTTGGTCAAAGATTACACCCCGGAGTTGAATATGAGTGCCGGGAATACAGTCCCGACAGGGACGGACGAGAGAAGCTTAGTGGCGGAATCGGGCCGAAAAAGCAAAAAAACACCACCGGTCACCGTAAAATCCGGTGGAAACGGCAAGCCGACCAGGATTGTCTCGGAATCGGACAAAGCCCGTGACGAGATGGAGGCCGATACTAAACGGATCATCAAGAAGATCCAGGCCGGCCATAAGGAGCTGTTCAGTAAATTGGTCGACCGCTACCGGAACCAGGTGACTGGGATTGCATTTAAGATGGTGGGGGACAACGACGATGCCAAGGATATCACCCAGATGGTGTTTGTCAAGACCTTCTATAATCTTGACCGGTTCGACACCGGTAAGCGGTTCTCCACTTGGCTCTACCGGATCGCCGTCAACGCCTCGATTGACTATGTCCGCAAGTTCCGCAAACATAAATTTGAGGAACTTGACGATATCAAGGAATCAAAAGAAGTCAATATCAAGAATCCTGAGCAGCTTTTTCAGCTCAAGGAATTGAAGAACTACGTGATGGTGGCCGCCGAAAAGCTCAACGACAAGCAACGCGATGCGTTTTTATATAAAGATGTCAAAGGCCTCGAAATCGACGAGATCGCGAATATCATGGGGATGCCGCAGGCGACGGTTCGCTGGTATCTCCACCGCGCCCGCAAAAAAATCCGCTCCGACCTGCAAAAGCGTTATCCTGCCGCCCTCTCCGAGTTGGGTATCTACGAGAAATAGGCGAGTAGGGCTTCCTGCCACGCATAAGTCCGCCCGTCCTCAGCATCCCGCAGTTGCAATCTGGTTGCCTTCAAGGGATGTGGACGCTATCCTTCAGCAGGTGTATAAGATTGAGTAAGGAGGGAAATTATGCCAAAAGTACGCTGGCTGTCACATTCATGTTTCTGGGTTGAAACCGGGGGGAAAAAGCTGCTTATCGATCCTTTTTTGACCGGCAATCCACTGGCCAAGGAAAAGCCGGATCGCCTCCATCCCGATTATATACTTCTGACCCATGGTCATAGCGATCATCTTGGTGATGGATTGGCAATCGCCCAAAAAACCGGCGCAACCATTGTTGCTCCTAATGAATTGGCGGTTTACTGCGGAAGTAAGGGCGCGACCGTACACCCGATGCATATCGGCGGCGGTTGGGATTTCGATTTTGGCCGGATCAAGCTGACGATAGCCCATCACGGCTCGGGTGGTGGGGAGGACGGAACGCTTTACCTCGGGAATCCATGCGGTTTCTTGATTATCTCCGAGGGCAAGACGCTTTACCACGCGGGTGATACCGGGATTTTCTATGATATGAAATTGATCGGTGAGATGAATCCGATCGATCTGGCGCTCTTGCCGATTGGCGACAATTTTACGATGGGGCCGGATGATGCAGTCAAGGCGACCGAATTGCTGGCTCCCAGGGCAGTCATCCCGATGCATTATGACACCTTTGGGTTGATCGAACAGGACCCCCAGGCCTTTGCCAAAAATGCCGCAAAAACCGGCGCAAAGATTGTTGTCCTCGAAATCGGGGATGAGTACGAATATTAGATCTGACCTGGTGGAGCAGCGCGGTGAATCGTCCAGTCAAATTGCTTGTTATCTTTATCGGTACGGTTGCCGCTGCGGTGGTCCTGGCGCTGGTCTTTTCGTACTTCTATTTCTCCAGTGACCGTATTCTGGCGGTGGTCAAACCACAGTTGGAAAAAAACCTGGACCGTGCGGTCGAGATCACCGGCGCCAAATTATCGTTTTGGGGCGGACTCGGTGTGCGGCTGGAGGGTATCACTATCGGCAATGTTCCCGGATTCACCCAACCACATCTATTGCATCTTGATGCCCTTGATGTCAAGGTACGCACCTGGCCTTTGTTGAGCGGCGACGTGCGCATCGATCGCATTGTGATTGGTCCGGGTGATCTGCGGATGGAGATCGACGACCAGGGACAGAAAAACTGGACAAATGTTGTCAAACCCGATACCAGTATTGCCCCGACCGGAATCCCGGACAGTGTGTTGGCCGCGATGCCGCCAATCCCGGTTGCCGGCAGGATGGAATTCGACGACGTGAATATCTCGTTTGATGACCGTGAGAACAATATTTCCGCCGAGTTAGTTGGAGTCAACGGCGACTTATCGTTGGACTCCGCGCCTGATGGTCAGGCGGCCGAGATCACGGGTTCTCTCACTGTTGATGACGGCGAGTTTCGCACGGCAGCGTATACACAAACATTGACCACCGCACAGCCCGCAGTTGATTTTGTCATTGCTGTCGATCCGTCGAGCGGACAAGTTGACCTGAGAAAAATCGACTGTGAGGTTTTCGGTATTCCGATTGATTTCTCCGGTGAGATCAGGATCTCCGGCGACCCGTTGCAGTATACCATCTCGTCGACTGTCGAGCCGACCCCCCTGTCTGCGATATTCGGGCAACTGGCCGACTCGCTTTGGCAGCCGTTTTTTCCATCAGGTGCGCCCGCCGGTTCCTTTGACGCGGAGGTGGTGTTTCACTCGCCGACGTTCGGCGGCGGCTATCCTGAACCGGAGGGGAAACTTCGAGTCACGGAGTTGGCCGGGCAGTACGGCGAGGATGGTATTCCTTTCTCCGCCGCCGGCGTGGAGGTTCGGCTTACCCGGACAGTTGCCTCTGTCTCCAGTCAGTCGCTTTCGATTGCAGGAATTCCGCTGACTTTGAACGCGACATTGGATCAACCAGGCGCTCCGGATTTTTCCGGCGGTATCTCCGGCTCGGCACCGATGACCGAACTGGCCGGGATTTTGGCTCACGAACAGGGCGTGGTCGTCTCCGGTAATTGCGCTTTCTCTCTTTCCGCTTTTGGCGTAGTCAAAAATTGGCAATCAATGAATCTCAACGGGTATCTTGATTTTCAAAATATATCCTGGCATCCCGACGATCCGACGGCATTGCCCCTCGATAACCTTTCCGGTCGAATCGGTCTCAAAGGGACCGGAGTCACAGTGGAGAACCTACAGATACAATCTGGTGAGTCGAGCATCAATCTTTCCGGCAGTATCGCCGGCCTGGTGCCGTACTTGACTCATGCCGGCAGAGATGTTGCAATACCCCGATTCGACTTCTCGGCGACGTCCGCATATTTGGATCTCGATAGTTTGTTTCCCGATGATAAGGCAAGCCAAACGGGCGGGAAATCTTCGCCGATGGCCAGCGCACCACCGATCCACCTGATCGAGCTGATCGCCGACGGCACAATCCGTGTCGATTCCGGGATTTATTTTGGGGTGCCCTTTGGCGGTTTTGACGGCCGGCTCCACTTTGCCGACCGGCAGTTAAAAATCACCGAGGCAGGCAGTCGGGTTTATGGCGGCGCAGTCACCGGTGGGGGGATGGTGGATTTTGCCGATCTCGAACGGCCGATGTTTTCCGTTGATGCCTCTGCTACGAAGATCGAAGCCAATGACTTCCTGGAGGATTTCACCGGTTTTGGCGGACATTTATTCGGGGGTCTCGACTTAAACGGTATCTTTGTCGGCAAAGGCGCGGACGCAAGAGAGATTGTCCAGTCACTCACGGCCAAAGGTACCGCGGCGATGAAAAACGGCCGCTTCGCGGGACTCAAATTTTTGGAAACTCTTGGGCGGCAGGCCGGATTATCCGGGATACGCGATTCCGGGCCGATTGAGGAAATGACAGCCGACTACTGGATCGAAGCCAGCCGCCTCTACTGCCGCGACTGGAAAATCAATTCCTCGGGTATTCTCTACAATTTGGCCGGTTCGGTGGGGTTCGACGGTTCACTCGACTACCGTATCGCCGCGACGATTCCGACCGGCGAGGGTGGCGGGCTGTTGTCCACCCTGGGTGGTTTTTTGGGTGGGGGATCGAATGTGAAAATCAACCTGTCGTTGACCGGCACGTACGCAAAACCGGTAGTCGGTATCGACTCCAGCGATAACCGCAAATCTTTCGAGAAGAATTTACAGGATCGGGCCAGGCATGTTCTTGATGGACTGATTCAACCCAAATGAAGATTTTGATTGTGTTTTCCAGCGTTCAGAGTCGTTACCGGCTGCTAACGTTTCTGATATTATTCGCCGCCTGGATTTTCCCCGGAACCGCCGCCGCCGTCGATCGTGATCCTCAGCGACCGGTTTTTAATGTTCATTCCGACGACCGGGCACTCGCTGGACAGATTGACTCGATCCTGACCACAACGTATACACAATTGGTTTTGCGCGGGGGCGCCGTGTTGCGCGATACGATCACGGTCCTCGTGGCCACTCGACGGGAACAATTCGATTCAACCGTTGGCGGCCATTTTCCCGACTGGGGTGCAGGTTGCGCAATTCCCTCGCGTCGTACGATAGTCATCCTGTCGCCGTATCTGTTTCCCCATGAAGTCAACCTGGTCGAAGTGCTCCGCCATGAACTCGCACATTTGTATTTGCACGATCTTGCCGGCGGTGCCCGCCCGCCCCGTTGGATGGACGAGGGATTTGCGATGTTGATCGGACACCAGTGGCGATATGGCGATGACTGGCTCGTTGCGCGGGCCATGCTATCCGACAGAATAGTCCCCCTTAAGAGAATTGAAACCCTGAACCGATTCTCTGTTGGTGAGGCACGACTGGCTTATGCCCAGTCGTATCTGGCGATGAATTATTTTTTGCAGGAATATGGTTGGAAATCTTTTTTGGTCCTGCTGCAAGAATTGCGCCGGAGTAACAATCTGGATCGGGCATTCATGGCGGCCATTGGTTTGAAGTACTCCGGCTTTCAAACTGAATTCGATAGTTATCTGGCCAACAAATATAACTGGGCAATGCTGTTTTCCGATACGATGCTGCTTTGGATTCTACTGGTCGGACTGCTGATAATCTTGTACTTATTGAAACGGTGGCGCACCAAAAAGAAACTTGCCGAATGGGAACAAGCGGCGGTGGCCGAGGAAATGTTCGATCAAAGACCGGGGAACAGGGAGTAATCGCTTTCTGATGCAAAGATTATCCTACATGCTGCAAACTCTCGGCCTGAAAACAGCGGCGGCGATTGCCCGCGCGTTGCCGGAGGCCTCCGCCCGCGAATTTGGTCGTACGCTGGGCATTTTGGGTCATACGCTCGCATCCGGTCGGCGTGAAATTGCCGCTGATAATATCCGACGAGCGTTGGGCGAGGAAGTGACAGAAGCAGAAATCGGTGCGCTGGTCAAACAGGTTTTCGAAAATATCGGCCGAACAGCGGTCGAGGTATTTCGGTTCCCGCTGTTGTCGCAAAAAGAGATTTTGGCGCGGGTAGATTTCGCTACACCGGATATTTTCGATGAGGCGCTGGCCGAAGGCAAGGGGGCGATATTACTTTCGGCGCATTATGGGAATTGGGAATTATTCGGCGCCTGGGTGGCCGCATTGGGCCAGCCGATCGATGTCGTAGTCAAGCCACAGCGCAATACCTCAGCCGATGCATTTTACAATACGCTGCGTCGGGCAAACGGGGTCGGGATCATTCCCACCCGGAAAGCCAGCCGAGAGATTATCAGGTCTTTGCGAAGAAACCGCCTGGTGGCAATCCTCGCCGACCAATACGCGGGTAACGACGGCGTCCCGGTGGAGTTTTTTGGCCGTCAGACAGCCACCCATCGCGGCCCGGCAGCGATTGCCCTGAAACTCGGCTGCCCGATCCTGCACGGTGTTTTAATCCGACAGGATGACGGCCGTCATCAGGCATTGGCCGGTGGTCCACTACCGATTGAGTCAACCGGCTCGCTCGATGATGATATCCTTGCCGTGACCCAGGCATATACGCGGGTCCTCGAAGGGTATATCCGGCGTCAACCGGGACAGTGGCTCTGGACACATCGACGCTGGAAACACTCATCATGAATGTGTCCGTCACCGCAAAAAACATCGTCGTCCGTGCGCCGAACTGGGTCGGTGACGCCGTCATGGCCACAGCGTTTTTCGCCTCGATCCGCGAGAATATGCCGCAGTCGCGGATCACCTGTCTTTGCCGTCAAACGGTAGCCGACATTTATTCTGCCCGATTGGATATTGACGAAATCCTGACGCTTGATGAATCCCGTGGCCGGTCTGGTTTGGCGGCGGCACGTCTCAATGCCCGGCATCTGAAAAGATACGGATTTGATCTGGCAGTTTCCTTACCCAATTCGTTTTCGGCCGCGATGATTTTCTATCTTGCCCGCATTCCCTGCCGGGTCGGCTATCGCGGTGATTGGCGGCGGATGCTTTTGACCGATTCAATGGATTTCCCGGTCAAGGGGCAACGCCCGCACCGGGTGGAATATTATCTGAAGTTGTTGACGCTGATTACCAACCAGCCGATTTATGTCCGCGAATTATCGTTGCCGGTCGCGGCCGGGATTGAAACAGAATTTGCCGCTGTCATCAATCGTCAATCCGCTGAATCATATGTGGCCATCGCACCGGGAGCGGCCCAGCCAAATAAGATGTGGATGCCCGAACGATTCGCCCAGCTTGCCCGACAATTAGCCGGCGATGGTTTGGCCGTTGTTCTGGTGGGTGGGCCGGCGGAAAAAAACCTTGCCGGACAAATTGCCCGTTTGTCTGAAGTGGAGAATATTATAGACCTAACGGGCGCAGGGTCCCTGCAATTTACCGCCGAAGTGATCCGGCGAGCGGCGGTATTTGTCGGTAATGATTCCGGATTGGCCCACGTTGCGGCGGCGGTTGCTGTTCCGGCGGTGGTCCTTTCCGGCCCGGGAGACCAGCATGAGGTCGGACCGTACAGTGATCATGCGATCACCATCGCCAAACCACTCTTTTGCAAGCCATGCTATAAAAACTATTGCTGGCGCAAAGACAAACCGTTGGAATGTCTCACACTTATCGATGTCGACGAGGTGTACGCCGCGGTCCGCGCCAAAACCGGCAAGGGCGCCAAAGCGATTGACAGCCGACGCCGATTCGGATAGCTTTGATTTTTGGGTAAATCGGGCGGTGTGTTGTTCACCATATGTCGCCCGCGCCTCGATGTTGAATAGATGATATTTACTGCCGAGGAGGGTCATGAAAGATAAATTGAAAACCGTAGTCGATTACCTTAAATCAAAAGGAGTCGACTATGGCGATATCCGCTATGTCCGGATCGAGACCGAGTCGATCCGCGTCACCGACCTAACCGTCGATACGCTGACCAAAGACATCGACCAGGGATTCGGTATCCGGGTAATTGTCGATGGGGCCTGGGGATTTGCCTCGTCGTCGATCTGCACCGCCGCCGAGATGCGCAAAATTGCCAACCGGGCGATCAATATCGGTAAGGCCTCGGCGCTGACCAAAAAAGAGGACGTTCGCCTTGCCGAGGTTGAGCCGCAGATCGGTTCGTATGCCACACCGTTCGTTACCGATCCGTTTGCCGTGCGCTTGAAGCCGAAGATTAACCTGTTGCTCAAGATCAATAAGATTCTGACTAAAAATTCCAAGATCAAAGTTGCCGAATCGTCACTGGCTTTTTTCAAGACACACCAGGTATTCTGTTCGACCGAGGGAGCGGAAATTGAGCAGGATATTCTCCAGTCGGGTGCGGGATATACCGCCACGGCCGTCGAGGGGTCCGATGTGCAAAAGCGGAGCTACCCCAACTCACACGGCGGGGATTTCGGTACCGGCGGGTTCGAATTTGTCGAACAGATGAACCTGCTCGACCATGCCGAACGTGTCCGCGAGGAAGCCGTGGCTCTGTTGGCGGCGCCACCATTACCCGCCGGACGCCGCGATATAATCATCGGCCCCTCCCAGTTGGCCCTGCAGGTCCATGAATCCTGCGGCCATCCGACCGAGTTGGACCGGGTGTTGGGCACGGAAATTTCGTTGGCCGGCGGCAGCTTTATGCAGTTGGAGAAGTTGAATAAGTTGCAGTACGGCTCGAAAATCGTCAACATCGTCGCCGATGCCACCTCGCCCAATGGGTTGGGTACATTCGGCTACGACGATGAGGGGGTGCCCGCCGCACGCGACTTTATCATCCGCGACGGCCTGTTTGTCGGTTATCTGACGTCGCGTGAAACCGCGCCGGTGATCGGCCGCAAATCCAACGGCACGATGCGCGCCGACGGCTGGAATCGCATTCCCCTGATCCGGATGACCAATATTAATCTCGAACCGGGTGATGTTTCTTATGACGATCTCCTGGCTGACACCGAGGGCGGTCTGTTGTTCGAAACGAACAAGTCATGGTCGATCGACGACCAGCGATTGAATTTTATGTTTGGGGTGGAGGCGGCCTGGGAGATCCGGGGCGGGGGAAAAGGGACGATGTATAAAAATCCGCTCTATACCGGCATCACGCCGGAATTCTGGAACAGTTGCGATGCAATCTGCAACAAAGAGCACTGGCATGTTTGGGGAGTGGCCAACTGCGGCAAGGGTGAGCCGATGCAAACCGCCCGCGTGGCCCACGGCACTTCGCCCAGCCGGTTTCGCAATATCGAAGTGGGGGTGATGCAATGATCGGCCGAGAACGTCTACTTGAGACTTTGAACAAGGTCGTTGCCTCATCCAAGGCCGACCATACCGAAGCCGTTTTTATCGGCAGCGAATCGGGGCTGACCCGCTTTGCCAATAACTACATCCATCAGAATGTTGCCGAGACCAACAGCAAGACATTTTTCCGCGTCGCCCTGGGCGGGAAGATCGGCGTGGCGGCAACCAACGCCTTTTCAGTTACCGATCTTCGGCGGGCATTGAAAAACGCGATGCAAATCGCGCGAAACCAGCAGGAGAATCCTTACTATCTCGGGCCGCCGACGGCGGCGGACTATCCTGACTTGCCGACCTTTGATGAACAGACGGCGAAATTTTCGCCCCGGCAACGGGCCGGCAAACTGAAAACAATATTCAAGCGGGCGGCGACCAAACAGATGAACCTGGCCGGATCGTTCAGCACCGGGTCCGGAGAGCTGGCCGTGGTCAACACCGCCGGGGTTAATGCTTACCAGCCGTTTACCTCCGCGGCGGCGGCGGCGATTGCAATGACCGATACCAGCTCGGGCTTCGGCCAGGGGATGTCGCGCAAAGTGGGGGAGGTCGATATTCGCAGTATCGGCGCCAAAGCGATTAAGCGCGCGCATCAATGCCGTAACCCAAAAGATATTGACCCGGGCGAATACGAAGTTGTCCTCGAACCGGTCGCGGTGGCTACCCTGTTGGAGTGGTTAAACTATATCGGTTTTGGCTCGAAATCATTCCAGGAAGAGACGAGTTTCCTTTCCGGTCGTATCGGTGAGAAAATCACCGGCGAGCAGTTGACGATCTACGATGATGCGACAGACCCGACCGCCGCGCCTTTCCCGTTCGATTTTGAGGGGACGCCGAAACGTAAGGTCGAGTTGATTACCGACGGTGTGGCCAAAGGCGTAACTTACGACACGATGTCGGCGGCCAGGGAAAATAAAAAATCGACCGGGAATGCCCTGACTCCCAACGACGCCGGTGAGGGCGGTTTGGCCTTTAATCTGTTTGTCGCCGGTGGTGACCAAACACTCGATGAACTTATCGGGGGGGTGGAAAACGGTCTGCTGGTTACCCGGTTCCATTATATCAATGGGTTTATCGATACGCCCAATGGTGTCCTCACCGGGATGACCCGGGATGGTCTCGTTCGCATCAAGAACGGCAAGTTGCGGGGTGGCGTCAAAAACCTGCGGTTCACCGACAGCATGCTGCGGGTTTTTTCCGACATTCGTGGCCTGACCGCCGAACGTGAACTGGTCAGTACGTGGTGGGATGCCCTTGGTTGTATCACGGCACCGGCGATGCGCGTGGGGTCTTTTAGATTTACCGGGAAGACCGATTATTAGCCCCCCGATAACACGCAGGGTGACAATAAGTTATTCGGACGCCGCCGGTTGTCATAAGTTCCGGTTCCCGGGAGGTAAATGAAACTTATCTGCCGGGTTAACCGTATCCACTTCTGGAGATAACAGTTGGGACGGCAAAACGTTAGGCGGTGGGAAACCATGAGGCAGATGGCGATGTCTGACAAGTTGAGGTATGCGCTGGCCTTGTGCATAGTATTGAGTGTTGCCCCATTGGTTTCTGCCGGAGAGTATACAATAGTCGAGTTGGATCATTTTCGCCCCGAGATGATCAAGAGCGCGGAGTTCACCGTTACCGATGATCTCAATGTGCTTATCGAAGCTGTTGGGGGCTATCACAACCGAACCGATCGGATGTTTGCCTACGGTTGGCTGCTCGATGCGGTTTCGCGTGAAGTTGTCTGGTCGATGGAAGAGGAGTTTACGCATCGCCATAAGAACAATGTCTACCTGCGCGATTTTGATGATGAGATTTCTCTCAAGCCCGGCACGTACGACCTGTATTTTTACGCCGGGAAACCGGTCGGGATGATGAAAGGCAGCGTAAATGATTTTAGCGACTTGAAGGACCTGCTCAAAGATGTCCTGGGTTCCAAGGATCGGCCGTCGGATCGCGATCTGGCCCGGGAGTACTATATCCGTCTTTCCACCGACAGCAAGGCAGTCTCAAAATCTTCCGGGATAACCGGCCCACCACCCTCAGCGATAGAACTGACGAACCCGGACAACGATGCCTACGAGCGTAAAGGATTTGTTCTCACGCGAGAGATCGAGTTGGAAATTTACGCGGCCGGTGAATACTCCGAGTGGTCGGAAATGATGGTTGATTGGGGCTGGATCACCGACACCAAGACACGCAAGCGTGTTTGGGAAATGGATCGCTGGAATACTGACTGGGCGGGCGGTGCCGAAAAAAACCGTGTGGTGCGGGAAACGATTACTTTGCCTGTGGGTGAGTATTTGGCCTGCTATGTCACCGATGATTCTCATACTGCCGGTGATTGGAACGAACCGCCGCCCTACGATCCGGAGGCGTGGGGGTTGCGAATCCGCGCCGCCGATCCAGCCGATGCTGACGCGATTCAGGCAAAACAGGTCTCTTTGCACGGAAAGCCGGTTATTCAGATAACCCAGGTCTGCAATAATGAATTTATTTCCAAGGGATTCAAGCTCAGCAAGCCGGCGGACTTGTTAGTATATGCCATCGGTGAGGATAATCGATACAATCGTAAACTTGCCGACTATGGCTGGATCACCGATGCGTCCAGCGGCGATATAATTTGGATGATGGATGACGACAATACCGAGTATGCCGGCGGGGCCGCCAAAAATCGGATGTATGACGGGGTCGTTACTCTGGACAAAGGCGAGTATGTCGTGCACTACCTGACGGATGGTTCGCATTCCTATTGTGACTGGAATGCCTCCCCACCCTACGATCAGTCGGCATACGGTATTTCCATCTATGTTCCCGGCGATCAGGATGCGGCCGGCCTGATTACGTTATTCGAGCCGTCCGAAGGCCCGGCTGGTGCGCTGGCCGCCATTACCTGCGTCGGCGATAATGAACGGCGTAAGGCGCGGTTTACGCTGCAAAAAGTTACCAGAGTCAATATTCGCGCGGTGGGCGAAGGTGACCGTAATGAAATGTACGATTATGGCTGGATCGAAGATGCTGACCATGGGGAGGTTGTCTGGGAGATGACTCCGCGCAAGACGCATCATGCCGGTGGGGCCGAAAAGAACCGTGCGGTTAATCAGACAATCTTGCTGGACAAAGGTAATTATGTCGTTTATTACATCACGGACGGTTCCCATTCCTGTCATGATTATAACGCCGCTGAACCCGATGACCCCCTAATGTGGGGGATCATCGTGACCGAGGCCGAGAAATAAAAATTCACATCGACTTTCGCCGGGGAATAAAAAGCCCTCACCGAACGTGAGGGCTTTTTCTATTAATGATTTATTTGGTGTGGTCAGTAGGCGGGATCGTATTTTTTCTTGAACGATTTGATGCTGCGGTAAATGGCTTCAGCCACTTTTTTCTGAAATGATTTTTTGCGCAGGAGTTTTTCTTCTTTTTCATTGGAGATAAACGCCGATTCGACCAACACCGCAGGCATATAGACTTTATTCAACACCACAAACCCGGCCTGATCGACCCCGCGTGAGGGAATCTTCAGCCTGTGTTCGAATTCTTTCTGGACTAATTCAGCCAGGTCTGCCGATTCACGTTGAAATTCGGTTTGAATCATGTCCAGTAAGATAAAATTCACCACCGAGGTATCGGCGGGGCCATTGTCTTCATACTGCAGCGCCGCATTTTCTAATTGGGCGACCGCCCGCGCGTCGTCGTTTTTGGCGCGGGCCAGGAAAAATGTTTGACAGCCGCGCGGCTTGGCCTTGGGTGAGGCGTTGGCGTGGATCGAGATGAACAAATCGGCCCCGGCGTCGTTGGCGATCTTCGCGCGCACGTGCAGCGGGATGAAGCGGTCATCGTGACGAGTAATGATTGCCCGCATCGTCTTGTCTTTATCGATCAGTTCTTTTAAGTACTTGCCAATCCTGAGGACGATATCTTTCTCTTTGGTTTTTTTCTTGCGGCCGATTGCCCCGGAATCTTTGCCACCATGTCCGGGATCGATCACAATCAGGTCGATCGGCTCAGGGTTGGTTTCCATTTGGATATTGGGTGGTGTCGGATAGTCCGGGAAAAACGTCGTATCCTCGAAAATAATTTGCAGCCGGTCGGGTTCGGTCGCCGTCCCGGTAACGAACGCGCCGGGGTTGCGGGCAAAACGAAAGGAAACCTGTGCCGATTGGTCGAATTGATATGCTTTGACTTCGCGGACCAGCGATGAGCGGTAGCGGCGGTTGAATTTTCCCGGGTCGAGCTGTCCCTCGAACAGCGTGATATTCAACCAGTTACCCTCTGATGCAAAGGCCTCAAATTTGAGGGGACGGGTGGTGACCAATTCCAGGAGCAGGCCGTTTTTCTTTCGCTCGATCCGATGCTCCAGAATATTGAATTGTTCGGTTTCGATGATCAGCATCCGTTGCTCGGGCTGCCAGACCACCCGCATCGGATGGGCAGCGTCGAGCAAAGGCGCGAGTGTAGCCAGCGGGGCCATGATCGCGTCGTCCTGAAAGCGTAGTGGATAAACCAGATTATATGGGTCGCCGTCGATGCCGACAAACGGCGAAAATAGCTGAAAGCGCCAATGGTGACCAGCCAGGTCTACCGAAAGAGTTTTGGCCAGCTGGTTCCAGGTAGTCCGGCCGCCGAGGGCGTCGAATAGCTCCATTAAGGCGACATACTCGCCGGTCTTATATTGCGCCGACCGGATGGCCACGGTCTTGCCCGCCGAGCTTAGTGTGATCTCGGCCGACAAAACGACGGGGACAATGAGGGCAATTGCCAGTGCGAGGACAAGGCGTTGCAAAATGTCCCTGACTTTTATTTTCATCGGACAGCCGAGTGTGTCAGAATATTCTCCCGTCATACGAGCAGAGGCCTTGGCGGTTCATTGCCGCCGAAACGCCGCCCGCCGCAATTCCAGATCAGATTCCCGCTTGCTGATGGCTTCTCGCTTGTCGTATTGCCGCTTGCCGCGTGCCAGGCCCAGCTCGACCTTTGCGTGTCGGCCCTTGAAATACATCGACAGTGGAATTAACGTCAAACCCTTCTCCCGTGTCTTGCCGATCAACCGCTTAATCTCCCGCCGTCGGAGCAACAACTTGCGGGTGCGACGGGGATCGTGATTAAATCGATTGGCGGGATCGTAGGGCGAGATATGCAGGTTTTCCAGGAAAACCTCCCCATTATGCAACCGGCCATACGAATCCTGGAGGTTACATTTCCCGGCGCGGAGCGATTTGACCTCGGTCCCGACCAGCGAAATCCCCGCTTCCAGTGTCTCCAGGATATGATAATCATGACGCGCCTTCCGGTTGCGCGCGATCAGTTTCCGCGTCGGATCGTCTTTTTGGCCGGCTTTTTTCATTGCTCTGCACCTGATTTCGGCGACCTCAGGCCTCCCCGGTTCCATCCTGGTTCAATGTAGATCACCCCGTCCGAATCCTCAAGGATTTTCACCTGCCCGAGGAATATGCCGGCCATTCGACGGTATATAATGCAACCAATTGACCGTTATCCTTGATCGAGATCGGTCGGACATATATCTTGATTGCCGCGATGTTGACAACCAGCCACTCTAATCCCCGCCCCGATCCCATCGTCGGGCCGCCACTCCGACCACCTAAAATCCTGCTGTTACTGGCGGCGATCATTGCTCTTGTCCTGGTTATCGCCGCCCCCTCCCACGCGCTGGTCAAGGGCGTCCTCACCGGGACCGTAACCAGCGCCACGGACGGTCAGCCGATCCCCGGCGCAACAGTCTATATCCGTGAATTAGGCAAGGGCGCCTCGACCGATGCTGACGGCGTCTATAAAATCGTCAAGATTGTGCCGGGTTTGTTCACGATTGAATTTTCGTCGATCGGGTATAAAGTCGAGCGACTGCTCAGTGTTTCGATCAAAAGCGACGACACAACCCTGCTGGATGTTATCTTGCAGACCACCGTTTTGCCGCTGGGTGAGGAAGTTATTGTCCGGGGACGGAAGCCGCTTTTGCAACTCGATATTCCGGCGACCCGCCGCGAAATCGATGTGGTCGGGTTGCAACGGGGCACTATCGTTGAACTCTCCGATATCGTCTCAGCGCAGCCGGGAGTGGTGGAATTCGACAACGAGCTGCATGTGCGCGGCGGACGTACGTACGAAAACCTCTACCTGGTTGACGGTGTCTCGGTGACCGATCCGTTTATTCGTCGCGGCTATGGAATTTCGCCCTCGCCCGACGCCATTGAATCGATGGAAGTCCTGACCGGCGGCTTAAAGGCGGAATTCGGTGAGGCCACCGCCGGAGTTGTCAAGATCCAGACCCGTGAGGGGACTAATGAGCATCGCGGCTCAATCACCTATAAGACCGACCATTTCTCCGGCGCGGCGGGGTTTAACACCGACGATCTGGCGTTGCATTTGGCCGGCCCCCTGCCGCTGGATGCCGGCCTGATGCCGCCGACATACATGGTCGATCTGCAGGCACGGCTTACCGACTCATATTTGGCCACGGCTGATCAGCTTTATTCCTCGACATTCGGCGGGAAGACGTTTGCCTTGCGGCAGGACAACGATTATCGGTGGCTGGGTAAAATTGCGTGGCGGCCGGGGAAATTGCACCATTTCGATTTCTCTTTCAGCGGTTCGGCCACGATCAATCAGGACCCCGGCCAGTTGGATACCCGCGTGCGCTCGGTAACCTATGCCTCCGGCGCGCCGTTTGAGTACAGCAAAAATCTCGATTCGTACAATACGTATACCTATCGTTCCGAGGCTCAGATTCTTGTCTGGAATGTACGGCCGTCTGATCGGACCAGTTGGAAATTTACTCTCGGCCGCTTCATCTCTCAATTGCGCTCGGACGTACGCGGCAAGAACTGGAGGGAATATGATGCCCCGGTCGACACACTGCCGAACATCTTCGAATTGAGTGAGGACTCCAGCTATTTTACGATCGGGCGGGGAGACGGTTTTTACGACGGCGGTGACGGCGATACCTGGTATGATCATCACGTCGAAACCTGGTCGTTGAAAGCCGATCATTCACGACAGGTGCAGACGAACTTCTCATACTCCGGCGGGTTTTTAGTCGAAAAACAAAAACTACAGGTGATGGACATCTACCAACCCTGGCTCGGCGATGCCGGATATGGACTTGATTTTGATTTTTATCGGGCGCAATCGACAGTGACCTCTTCGTATGCACAGGTAAGTTTCAACCTTGGCGGCGCGGCGATTTATTTTGGCCTGCGGGGTTTCCTGTGGTGGCCTGGTCGGTACCTGGAAGACGCCCTAAGCGACACTACTCTGCCGAATATCACGCCGGGGATGCGCGAAGATTTTGCCAACGAGTCGTTTTCATTTATGGGCGGCCGCGCGAAATCACGCTTGTTACCGCGCATGGGCTTTTCCTTCATCCTCGGGCCGAATATCAGCTTGTTTGCCTCATATAGCCGCCTTTCGCAGCGGCCCAATCCACGCTATCTCTACTCGCGGCTGACCTCCGGTTCGCAGGCCACTTTCCAATTGTACGGGAACCCGGCATTGAACCCGGAGAAGATCACGACAATGGAGTTGGGAATCAAATACCTGCTTTCGGCCGATGACGCATTCCAACTTGTCGCCTATCAAAAAGACCTGCGCGATTACATTGCCGCGACCGTGGTGATCCCCGACTCGGCCTACATGGATGAATATTATTACATCTATTATAATCACGACCTGGCCAAATCGACCGGCGTGGAGTTCTCATTCAATAAACGGCTGGGTAGCTGGTTTACCGGTCAGGCGGCCGCGACATATTCGCACTCGATTGGTGAGCGATCATTGCCGACCGATATCCTGCGAGACATCCAGGGGCGGGAGGCCGACCTGCTTTACCAGGAAATCAAGTTTGACTGGGACCAGCCGTGGCGGTTCAGTGTGAAGGCGAATTTCGCCGTTGATAAAAATATGGAACCCCGGGTATTCGGGATATCATTACCCTCTGCCTGGAACCTGAATGTGTCCTGGTGGGCTGAGGCCGGCAAGCGGTATACACCGTATGTCGCCGATACCACGATTGATGCGATCTACGGCGAAGTGATCAGCTATTCGCGCGACCCGGCGGGCGAGACTAATTCGGGACTTGGCCCCTATCGCAGTTCCCTCGATTTGGCCTTGCAGAAATACTTTACGATGGGGAAATACCGCTGGACGGTCTATTTTGAGGTGACCAACTTACTCGACCACAAGAACGTGGCCTTGATCAATCCATTGACCGGTGAGGTATTCAAACAAGGCGATGATATCCCGACAGGGGGAAATCTTTTCGAATTGCCACCCGTGGGGTACAACTTGCCGATCTGGCAGGACCCGTCGCGGTTTGAGCCGCCGCGGAAGATCAAGACAGGCGTACGATTCGGGTGGTGAGAATCCATTAATGGTCGGGCAAAGCCGAGATATTTGAGATGGATAAATATATCAACAGAAATCAGCTCCGATTGTTTGTCGGTTTGGCCGCCGTTTGCCTACTCGTCATTGTCGGCTGTGTCAGTAAGACTGAATTCCCGACCGATCTGCCTGATCCGAGCGAATCGGGCGTAGGGGGCGATACAACTTACCTGGTGCTTCAACCGATCTGGACTGAGGCCAATGGGCGGGAATGTTCGTTTCCCCGTGGCGTGACTTTTGGTTATGACGGATCGGTATATATTTGCGATACCGGGAACGACCGGGTAGTGCGCCTGAGTATTACCGGGGAGTTTATCGAAGAATACGCGGTTGAACATCCGACGCAAATCACCCAGGACCGCCAGCTTAATCTTATCTGTGTCGACGGCGAGGGGACAGTGTACCGCCGCAAATATTTCGGCGGTGGCGAGTTCGATACCGCACTTTATCGTGATTCGATGGCGGTCTTTATCGAAACCCAACGACCCGGTGTCGATACCGTCCTGATTGACGGGGTCTGGGTCGAGATTAATATCATTATCTATGACACCGTCCTGACCTATGTCCCCACCGGGTTGACCGGGATCGCGGCCTCGCCGTTGATCGACCGCTACTATTACGTGGTGGATTCGACCCGCAGCCAGTTGACTGTGCTGGATGCCGAGGATCACGGTCTCGCCGCCGATCTGATGCGCGCCTTTAACCTGCAAGCGGCAGTCGATCCGATCGGGATCATGACCTATCCAACTTCAGAAACATCATATAACATTGTGTTAACCCAGCTGGGGAACGGACGCAACGACGGCCTGCGCATTATCGAGAGTAAGAATGGAAGGTTCCGTGATGTACGGTTGGATGTGGCCGACATTTACAACGATGTTCCCGCCGGACACAAACAGGTGACTGCCGACGATGAGGGTAATTTCCTGATTGTTTCGACTACCGGGAATAAAGTATATCGCTTTACCCGTCATGGCGCGTTTACCCTCAGCTTCGGCGAGGCCGGGAGTGAATCGGGTCAGCTCAATGCCCCGCACGGCATCTCCTACGGCAACGGGACTGTCTATATTGCCGATACCGGTAACAGTCGGATCGTGCGTTATCAGCTTTCGACCGGTCTGCAATTTTGACCGCCGCCAACCCCCTTGTACAATGGAACTTCCAAAATGGGGGGTTTTTGACGAATAGGCCCCGTCACCATATTTTTCTCGTTGCCGAACGGCACAAAATCGTTTAATATGCAAGCCGTGCCGAAGTGGTGGAACTGGTAGACACGCGGTGTTCAGGGCGCCGTGTCCTCCGGGCGTGAGGGTTCGAATCCCTCCTTCGGCACCAAAAATTGCCCCAGGCCTTTGCCGGACTCGGGCTTTTTTATGCTGTTTTTTCAGCCCAAAAATTCCGACACTCCATTTGCTCTGCGGCTGGTGTGGCCCTGACCACAGGGACTTTTGCAAAAAGTCCCCCGGTCAGGGTTTATAAGACAGCAAGTAAGTGGATATGCGGCGACAATCAATCAATGGTACCGAGCGGATGGGCCACACACCCTCTGCCCAAATTCGATTCATCAGCCAAACGATCAGAACCGATCGGTGATGACCAATTCCTCAAGTGGCAACTGCCCGCCTCGCGGTCTGATTTCACCGATGTTTTTGCCGATCGCGACAAACATGCTGATCACGTGGTCGTCCGGTAATCCGATCAGGTCACCGACGGCATCGAAATCGAAACCATCCATCGGGCAGGAATCGTAACCCATCGATTTGGCTGTGAGCATCAATGTCTGGGCGGCAATTCCGCAGGAGCGCATCGCTTCGTCCCGCTGAACTTGTTCATGCCCACGGTAATATTGGTCGATGGCGGGAATGATAAATTTCTGGAATTCCGGCGGCGCCTCGCGCCAGTACCGTTCCGGCTGTTTTTCCCACGATTTCAAGTCGGCGCAGAGGATCACCAGCAACGAGCAATCGGTAATTTGGGCCTGGTCCCAGGCCACGGTTCGGATATTTTGCCGGAGTTCGGCGTCGCGCACGACGACAAAACGCCAGTTTTGAATGTTGAAAGCGGTCGGCGAGAGAATTGCCAGCGACAGGATTTGCTCTATTTCCTGTTTGGTCATTTCGTGATTTGGATCGAAATGTTTGGCCGCGCGGCGTGCGCGAATCGCCTCAGTCGTTTCCATCTAACCTCCCTGTGTGTATATGGCCTCAGCGCGGTGATTATATTATCACATCTCGCCGGTTCCTGCCGGGTTTCGGACTAATGTTGTCCCGAATTGTTACGCAACGAGTTGTTTCGACGTTGACGGCAAGCTTCGTAACTATCCGCTCGAACCTGTCAGATGACTCCATGCAATTCTCGGGAATTCGCGTATTAGTTCAGGAGGCAGGGAATATGCGAAGCAGACAGTTTATGATCCCGGCAATGATGATGCTGGTCATTTTTGCCGTACGTCATTCGTCGGGAAAGGCCCAGGATACGACTATGCAATATAACAAATTGACAACCGAAGAAGAACGCGTAATCCTCCAAAAAGAAACCGAAAAGCCGTTTACCGGCAAGTATAACACGCATAAAGAGGCCGGGACATATATCTGTCGCCAGTGCAATGCGCCGTTGTACAAATCTGAGGACAAATTCGACTCACATTGCGGTTGGCCAAGTTTTGACGATGAAATTCCCGGGGCGGTCAGACGGGTGCCCGATGCCGACGGGATCCGGACCGAAATTGTCTGTGCCAATTGCGGCGGTCATCTGGGGCATGTGTTCCTCGGCGAGGGACTTACCGCCAAAAATACACGTCACTGCGTTAATTCGATCTCGATGGGTTTTATTGCGTCTGCCGATGAGGTCAAAACGGCAACGGCCTATTTCGCCGGCGGGTGTTTTTGGGGTGTCGAACATTTCTTTGGGCGGGCCGACGGCGTGATCACCACAAATGTCGGCTATATGGGCGGACAGAAAGACAATCCGACATATGGAGAGGTATGTTCGGGAAAGACCGGCCATGCCGAAGCCGTCGAAGTCGTCTATGATCCGACTAAGACCACGTTCGAAAAACTTGCTCGGTTGTTTTTCGAGATTCATGACCCAACCCAGGTTGACCGTCAGGGGCCGGATATCGGCGACCAGTATCGGTCGGCGGTCTACTTCCAGGACGATGAACAAAAAGAGATTACATTGCAGCTTATCAGTCTGCTCAGGATCAAGGGTTTTGACGTGGCTACCGAGGTTGCCCCTGCCGGGGAATTCTGGGCGGCCGAAGAATATCACCAGGAATACTATCGCAAAACCGGCAAGCAGCCCTATTGTCATGGCTATGTGAAACGTTTTTAGGCCGAATCAGGATCAATTCTGCAATTCGACTTTCCCGTTAAACCGGATGTGGCGGCCGGCGTCATTTCCCGGGTTCGTGATTCCTCAATTCGTGCTCGTGGTGTATGAAGACGCTCTTGATCTGGCGGGCGCTTTCTGTTATCCAATGAGAGTCTACAGGAAAGGCGGTGGGGCTGATGGCTCTGGAATTGACCGAGGACGAAAAACAACTGGTAGCAACGGCACAAAAAATCCGCAAGCGCGCCTGGGCGAGATACTCCGGCATGCAAGTCGGGGCGGCGGTACTTACCGGCGGCGGCAAGATCTATCCCGGCGTTAATGTCGAGAGCGGGTCATACGGCTTGACCGTCTGCGCCGAACGCGTGGCGGTGTTCAACGCGGTTACCGCCGGTGACAAAGACCTGGTGGCGGTGGCGGTGGCCTCGCCCGACGAGCGCATCTGGTATCCCTGCGGGGCCTGCCGCCAGGTGCTGGCCGACTTCTCACCGAATATGGTAGTCATCGGAATCGACACAACCGGCCGTATGATTAAGACCGATATGCGGACATTGTTGCCGGACCGCTTTGTGCTGGATGCGCCCGGAGAATAAACTGCGTATCATCAGAAAGTATTTGGAGATATTATGGTTGATGCAAAATCTATCGCCCCCTTGCTGGATCATACCATGCTGGTCCCTTCAGGGGGGATTGAAAGTGTCCGCAAGCTTTGCGCTGAAGCCCGCGCGGGGGAGATGGCCTGCGTGTTTGTCTTTCCGATTTGGGTCAAGGCGGCCAAAGAATTTCTCGCCGGAAGCGGCGTGCATACCGGCTCAGTGGTCGGCTTTCCCTCCGGCGCCCATACCACGGCAATCAAAGTCGCCGAAGCGAAACAGCTCGTGACTGACGGTGCCGAGGAGATTGACATGGTCGCCGCTTCCTGTCTGCTCACCGACGGCCGCTTTGCTGATTACGCCGCCGATATCAAGGCCGTGCGCGAGGTGATCCCCAAAAGTATTATTTTCAAAGTTATCATCGAGGCACCGTTGCTTGCCGATGAACTGATTACCAAAGCGGCCCAAATAGCCGAGGCCTGCGGCGCCGATTATGTAAAAACGGCGACCGGCTCGCAAGGGCCGACAACACCCGAACATGTCGAAACCGTGCGCAAGGCCCTCGCGGGCAAAGCAAAAATCAAGGCCTCCGGCGGGATTCGCACCGGACTGGACGCCTGGGCGATGGTTAACGCCGGAGCGCGGCGGATCGGGACGTCATCGGCGGTGCAAGTTGCTGAGGAATGGGCCAAACGTTTTGGCGGAGATTTTTGCCGACGATGATTCCATATCGGCTGATCAGCAAAAAACGCGGCGGCGGCGAATTGACGCCCGCCGAAATCGGGCAGTTAATTACCGCCTATCTGGCGGGCGATTTCACCGACGAACAAATGGCCGCCTTTTTGATGGCCGTCTGCATTAACGGACTCACTCCCAAAGAAACCGCCGCTCTCACCCGCGCAATGACCGCTTCCGGCGAGGTTTGGGACCTCGCAAGCATCTCCGGCCCGAAAATCGACAAACATTCGACCGGCGGTGTCGGTGATAAAGTCTCGCTGGTCCTCGCGCCCTGGATTGCCGCCTGCGGGGTGGTGGTGCCCATGATGTCCGGTCGGGGGCTGGGTCACACCGGCGGCACGTTGGATAAACTGGCCGCCATCCCGGGATTCGAAACCGCGCTGACCAAACAAAAGGCGATTCGCGTCCTGAAAAAAATCGGCGTAGTTCTGCTGGCCGCCACGCCGGGCATCGCCCAGGCCGACCGGCGGATGTACGCGTTGCGCGATGCCACCGGCACGGTCGAATCGATTCCGTTAATCACCGCCAGTATCCTGGCTAAAAAACTGGCCGAGGGCGCGAACGGGTATGTTTTCGATGTCAAGTATGGTTCCGGCGCGTTCATGGTCGATTTGCCGGCGGCGAAAACCCTGGCCGAATCATTGGTCAAAATCGCACAGTCAGCGGGCAAGAAAGCGGTTGCCCTGTTGACGGCGATGGATCAACCGACCGGATTTGCCGCCGGTAACGCCTGCGAGGTTGTTGAAGCGATCGGTTGTTTACAGATTCGCCGGCCCGACGATCTTTACCGGATCACCCGGGCACTGGCCGTCGAAATGCTGATTCTCGCGGGTCTCTTTCGTTCGCGTGTGCGGGCAATTGACCGTTTGGAGAAAGCCATTGACGACGGTTCCGCCCTCGACAAACTCCGCGCGATGATTAAAGCACAAGGCGGCGATCCGCGTGTTGTCGATGAGCCATTGCGCTTACCCCAACCGAAATGCAGTCAGCCGTTGCGCGCGTCGAAAACCGGGTATGTTCAGAAAATAGATACCTGCCGAATCGGCTGGGCGCTGGTCGAGCTTGGCGTGGGCCGTAAAAAATCCGACGATGAAGTTGACCTGACTGCCGGTATAATTCTCGAAAAGAAAATTGGTGCGCGAGTTATAAAGGGCGAAATTGTCGGCAGTGTTTTCGGTGGGACCAAGAGCAAATTGAAAGTTGTCTCCGACGAAATCTCCGCATCGCTGGTCATCGGCCCAACTCGCAAGAAACCCGCAAAACTGATCCACTCCCGCTTCGACGGCCGCAGGTGGACGGAAGCTTGATTCTGTTTATTTCTTCCTAAGCAGTTGGAAACTCACAGTTTTCTCGATTAAAAGATTGACAAGGAATCGCTGGGTCATAGGTTATGGGTGATTGCAGTACCGTTCGGCCGTAACACCCGTTGTCTCAGACGGGAGGGGGACGTGTGCACATTTGATGTAAGCGTCTATATTGTTGTTGAAGTAAGCAACAGCGGCTGATTTGCGTTTGCATAATAGCCCGAAGTTAAATACGGGAGGTGTTACATGTTTAGAAAAAGGAGTTCGAGCCGGGGCCTGCTTCGAAGTGGCCTAGAATTGATTTGTTTTACAATTGTAATCATCCTGTTTACCACTCCTGGTCTGCGGGCAGGTTCATCGGAGGCAGGTATACCGACATTGCAGAGTCATGTATATGTGCCGGGGAACACGACTAAGCGCGATCCCTCGCTCGTATCGCAGAAGGCAATCGAGCGGCTAAACGGGGAATCCGAGAAAAATTGGGAAATTGTGTGGGACCGACTCACCGGTCTTCCACGGGAAATGAAAGGTGTAAGCAAGGAATACTCCGGAGATCCCGTTTTCATCGCCATGGAATTTGCCAAAGAGTATAAAGACCTGTTGACCGGGACCGACGATCCCAACCAGCTTGCCAACTATTCGTTTCAGACATTGAATCACGGCCCTGATTCACTTTATTACTTTGTATCACTGGGCATCCTCTTTAACGGCAGACTAATCCTCGCCGGGAGTATTTGGTTCTATATTTATGATGATGGCCGGATACGATACATCAATGATGGACTCAAACCGATCGGGGATGCCCCCGTGGAACCCACTCTATCACACGAGGATGCCGAGCATGTGATCAGTCAGGCTGCATGTCCGGACGGTACGGTTGATTTTGGATTTGGCTGGGAAATGGGAATCTACCCTTCCGATCCGCCAAGACTGGTATATCGAACTGCCCGGGGAATCGGTGCTCTGACCTGGTATTTTCTCATTGATGCAAATACAGGAGAAATAGTCTCATCGACGCCGAATCTAGCAGTTAAAGACTGGGTCACAAGTCCATTCCGGAAATCGAAGTATCGGCTAAATACAGATTCAGCAGGTCAAGTGGAAACTTATATGGTGTATGATTCCTCTTATGTACCGGAAGTGCCCCAGCCCGTGCCTGCTGACACTGCGCCGTAGAAGCTCACCCCTCCCCCGCTTATTGACTGGCCGATTATTCCGCGTCCCGTGGATGACCCAATTCCTGACAGTACCGACAACCCTCCTCGGAGCGAGAGCAACTATTATCAGGGCGGCGAATTACTGCGGGGGGTTACAGTTCTGCCGAAATCCTCAGAACGTTCCCTACGTCTTGCAAACATTTCGCATCCTCAATCGTGTTGCTATTTCTACGATTATTTGTTCACGTCTCCCTATGGCGACGGGGACCAGGATGGATATATGATCGAAGCCGCTTTCGATTGGGATGCCGACACTTACGAGGAATCGACTTTGGGAAGGATGCGGTCATCATTATGCACGAATATGGCCATGCAATTGTTCATAGCCTTGCCCCGTGGGCTTTCTCCTCTTTGATAGACGAGACGATTTATTTGAAAGAAGGCCTGAGTTTTTACTGGGCTGCAGCGATGAACGATTCGGCGGACGAGGCAAATAACTATCCGTCAACGAAAATTTACGAAGGGATGGCATCGGGCCGAGATTACGAAGAGTTATTTCTCTACGACCTGGACCACGAGCGGACGTACCCATGTTCCCTCTTGAGCACAGATGACCCAGAGCACACACATAGAAATGGATAATTTTGGGCGGGGGTGCTGTGGGATATCCATGAGCGGATTGGGAAAGAAAAGACCGTGCAGATAATTATTGGAACTTATGGTAGATTCTCCCCGTTTCTGCCTGTTATTGATACCGCAAATTTCTATTGGGCTACCAAATTTCTTGAGCAAAAAACTCTCGGCCATGGTGATTCCGTTATTTCTATAGTTGACAGCATTCTGGTGAGTCGTGGATTAAAATGGTGTCATTGGTCGGAGTACCTCAAATTGGATATAAATGGGGATGCTTTTGCCAATCCTGCCGATGTGGTGTTGCTGGTGAATTATGTCTATAAAAATGGGGCGCCACCAAGTGACGGAATATGTCCGTTTCGTGACCGTTTGCATTACAAGGGTGATATCGATTGTAGTGGAAATATTGGTCCCGTCGATGTCGTTCTTGCCATCAATTATGTATATAAAAACATCCCGCTTCCTGATTGCGATCTATGTCCACCCAATTGCGACGATTGCCCGGACAAATGCCCTGAGTAGCAGGGATCAAAACGACAGCAAGACAACCAGTGAGCGGGATTTGACGCGATAGAGTGTCTGGTTTTCCAGTTCCAATTCATTACCGGGAAGCAAGATGTCAGCGGGGGAGGGGCGGCCGGTGTCGATAGCCACGCGCCAGAATTTCAAACTCGGGGGAACCGGGACAACAAACATCCGGTCATGAGTGCCGGAATTGAACATGATATAAAAATCGTTATCATCGCGGTCGGCCTCGATTTCCAAGTGACAGCCATTGAGAAAACAGCCCAATGTTGGCCGGCTGCCGTGCCAGTCGGGTACTTTGCCCCGGTTGTCAAACCAGCGAATATCGGGAAACTGGTTGTGCGGTGAATTTTCGCCGTCAAAAAAATGTTCACGTGACAGGGCGGGATGCCGTTTGCGGAAGGCAATCAACTCGCGATAGAACCGCAGGATATCTTTGTTTTTCTCTTTGAAATCCCAATTATACCATGAGGTCTCGTTGTCCTGGCAGTAGGCATTGTTATTCCCGGCCTGGGTGCGGCGGATTTCATCCCCGCCCAGGGCCATCGGCACTCCCTGCGAAAGCATCAATGTTGCCAGAAAATTCTTAATTTGTCGCGTACGAATTATCTTGATTGCCGGGTCGTCGGTCGGGCCTTCAACGCCGTAATTGAAACTCAGGTTATGATTCTCGCCGTCAGCGTTATTTTCGCCGTTGGCCAGATTGTGTTTGTAATTGTAGCTGACCAGATCGTTCAGGGTGAAGCCATCATGACAGGTGATGAAATTGACGCTGTGAAAGGGCGCCCGCCCGTCCCGGAGGTAGAGATCGGAACTCCCGGCCACCCGGGTTGCCAGCGCGGCGACCGTTCCCGGATCGCCCCGCCAGTAGCGGCGGATATCGTCGCGGAAACGGCCGTTCCATTCGGCCCATCGTCCCCCGGGGAACGAGCCGACCTGGTAGGCCCCGGCGGCGTCCCAGGCCTCGGCGATGATTTTCGTATCCCGCAAAATCGGGTCTTCGGCGATCCGCTCGACCAGCGGAGGATTGGGGATCAACCGACCGTCCTGGTCACGCCCCAAAATGGAAGCCAGGTCGAACCGAAAACCGTCGACGTGCATATTCATCACCCAGTAGTGCAGGCAATCCATGATAAAATCGCGCACGACCGGGTGGTTGCAGTTGAGGGTATTCCCGCAGCCGGAATAATTACGATATTTTCGCCGGTCGTCTTCGAGCATGTAGTAGATGACGTTGTCGATGCCCCGGAAGGAGATGGTCGGGCCGTATTCGTTGCCCTCGGCGGTATGATTAAAAACAATATCCAGGATAACTTCGATGCCCGCCGCATGCAACTGTTTGACCATTGTTTTGAATTCGACCACCTGTTGCCCGCGATCACCGGAACTCGAATATCGGCTGTTGGGGGCAAAAAAACTTATCGTGTTGTATCCCCAGTAATTCCGCAGCGGTTCGTGGGTTACCGGGTTTGCCCGGAAGATATCCCATTCGTGGAATTCCTGCACCGGCAACAGTTCAACCGAGGTGATCCCCAACTCCTGAAAATAAAGAATCATTTCGGTGAGGCCCAAATATGTCCCCGGATTTTGACTGTGTGCCGAGGGATGGCAGGTTAGACCGCGCAGATGGGTCTCGTAAATAATTGTCTCCCGCAACGGCACATTCAGCGGCCGGTCACCTTCCCAATCGAAATTATCGTCAATCACCACACACTTCGGAATTGGCCGGATAAAGTCATCATCGCCGTTGGCCGCGAATGTCGGCACCGCCCGCGTGAGCGCCCTCGCGTACGGGTCAAGCAGCATCGCCTGTGGGTCGTAGCGATGGCCGTTCTCGGGGCGATACGGTCCATCGACCCGGTAAAGATATAACTGTCCCGGACCCAGTCCGGCGATATCGACATGCCAGATATCCCCGGTTCGATTCTGATGCGGGTCAAAGACGACCTCTTGCGCCGGAGCCTGGTCATCGGCCTGATCGAAAAGCAGCAACGTGACGGCAGTGGCATGACGGCTGAACAACGAAAATCTCACACCGCCGGCGTGTACATTTGCGCCGAGTGAGATTGTCAGGGGAAATTCGGCGGAGATTGCCGAATCGGTTGGCGCAGGCGCATGGGTTACGGTAGTGGATTGGTCAGCCGATGACATCGCGTTGGCCCCTGAATTTTGTTTATTATAATCAATATCTGTCGTTCATCGGCGAAATTCAATTTAATTTCCAGGATTGGCCCAGCGGATCAAACCAAGTTCAAATGGGCTGACAAATTCAGGATGTGCCGGCATCGCCCGAACTGAATAACCGAAACGTCCGCTTTGACGACAGGCAGTGGTCGCGACAAATTCCCACCGACCGTCGGCAACCTGTTTTTTCGGCTCCATCGTAATCGGCATTCCCTCGGTGATATCATGCTCGGTGTTGAGCAAGCCGAGGTATACCTGAACTTGCAGGTCCTCCGGCGACAGACCGCCGAGGTCGACTTCGACTTTGATTGTAATCGGGGTCCCGACCGGAATCGGCCCCTGGCTGTCCGAAGTCGGGCCGAGGATTTTTACATTTTTCCAAAGTTTTTTAATCAGGGCCGTGCGTTCCTGATAATCTTTGATTGTCGATGTGCCATTCTCCGAGAACCGGCGGTAGCGTTCATATGCGGGTAGGTACGATTTTTCGGTATATTCCTTGACCATGCGATTCGTGTTGAAGACCGGGCAAAGTTCGCTCATCGAGTGTTTCATCTTCTCGATCCAGCCCCGGGGGAGGCCGTCGGTGCCGCGATCGTAAAAGAGCGGCACGATTTCTTTTTCGAGGAGATCATAAATGGCATTGGCCTCGATTTCGTTTTGTTCTTCGTGGTCATCATATTCCTCACCGTTGCCGATAGCCCAACCGCGTTCGGGCGAATATCCCTCGACCCACCAGCCATCCAGCACCGACAAATTCAGCCCACCGTTGAAAAGGACTTTCATCCCGCTTGTTCCGCTGGCTTCCATTGGGCGGCGCGGCGTATTGAGCCACACATCGACGCCCTGGACTAGATGGCGGGCAATATTGATATCATAATTTTCCAGGAATAAGACCCGCCGCCGCATATCTTCGGTCCGGGCGAAATGGACGATCTGTTTAATCAGTTCTTTGCCTTCATTGTCATGCGGGTGTGCTTTTCCGGCAAAAATTAACTGCACCGGTTGCTTGGGGTTGGCGAGTATCCGCCGTAACCGTTCCGGATTACGGAGGATCAGCGTGGCCCGTTTATATGTTGCGAACCGGCGGGCAAAACCGATGGTCAGCGCCTCCGGGTCGAGGGCCTCGGCGGCCCGGCGCAGTTCCATTTCCCGCGCGCCCCGCCGTTTCAGTTGTGCGTTCAACTGACGGCGGCTGAAAGCCACCAGGCGTTCGCGGCGGCGTTCATGAGTGCGCCAGAGTTCTTCGTCGGGAATCGTGTCGATTGCGCGCCAAATAGTCTGGTCGGCGGGCTTATATTTCCAATCCGGACCGAGATAACGATCGAAGAGCTGTCCTATTTCTGCCGAGATCCAACTCGGAGTATTGACCCCGTTGGTAATACTCCCGATCGGGATTTCGTCCACCGGCACTCCCGGCCAGCGTTCCTGCCACATCCGGCGCGAAATCGCCCCATGCAACCGGGATACACCATTGACATACGGCGCGACGTGTAAAGCCAGATATGCCATGTTGAACGGCTCGGTGTCATCGGCCGGGTTGCGGCGGCCGAGGCCCAAAAATTCATTCCAGGAAATTTTTAGCTGCGGATAATAGTCGCCGAAATATTTCCCCATCAACAACGGCGAGAACTCATCGATACCGGCCGGCACCGGCGTGTGCGTCGTGAACACGGTGCTCTTACCCGAGAGCGCCGCGGCTTCCCCGAAGGAGAGGTCGTCCCCCTTGATCGACTGGCGAATCCGTTCGAGGGCCAGGAAGGCGCTGTGGCCTTCGTTCATATGACAGACCGCCGGGTTAATCCCGGCGCCCCGCAGGGCGCGAATCCCGCCGATGCCGAGGATAATCTCCTGTTTGAGGCGATTCTCATTATCGCCGCTGTAGAGTTCGGCGGTGATTTGGCGGTCTTCCGGGGTGTTGATCGAGATGTTTGTATCCAGCAGCAGCAAGGGCACACGGCCGACCTGGATTTTCCAGACGCGGGCATGAACTTTGCGGCCGGGAAAATCTACCGCGACTTGCAGCGGCCCGTCATTCTGGTCTTTCTCCAGCCAGACAGGGAGATTGAAAAAGTCATTGTCGGGATAGAATTCCTGTTGCCAGCCGTCGGCGTTAAGATATTGTTGGAAGTACCCCTTTTGATACAGCAGTCCCACCCCGACCAATGGGACACCAAGTTCGCTGGCCGACTTGAGATGGTCTCCCGCCAGGACGCCTAAACCGCCGGAGTAGATGGGCAGGCATTCGGTCAAGCCAAACTCTGCCGAAAAATAGGCGATTATCGGGCCGTCGGTTTTGAAATGCGTGCGGGAAAACCAGGTTGGCGCGGCCAGATAGGATTTAAAACTTTCATTGACCCGATCAAGGTGGGCCAGAAATGCATCATCGCCCGCCGCATGATCTAATTTTTCCTGGTCGATCGAACCCAGAAGCAGGACGGGATTATGGTTGACCTTTTCCCAAAGCGTGCGATCCAGCCGCCGGAACAATTCGACCGCCACAGAATGCCAGCACCACAACAAATTGTAGGCGATCTCCCGCAACGGTTCGAGGCGGTCCGGCAGCGCCGGTTGTATTTCCAGAGTCTTGATTGCTCTCACGAGTTGGTCGATCTCCCTTCCATCCGTGGTACGGTTTCGTTGCGATCCTGCCGGGGGACACCGTATCCGACCCGCTGGGGCCGGGTCGTCTCACCCGGATCAGGCGATGACCGCTTCTCCTGACGGCGCGGCGGCTTTTACCTCGTCGGAGGCCCGGTCGGCAAACTGAACGAAATTCTCCTTGAATTTCCGGGCCAATTCAAGCGCCTGTCGATCATAGGCCTCCGGATCCGACCAGGTGCGGCGCGGATCGAGAACATCGGCCGGTACCCCGGGGCATGATTGGGGAACCCCAATTTTAAACACCGGATGCGCTGTGGTCGGCACGTCCTTGAGCGCTCCCTCCAGCGCTGCTTTTACCATTGCTCGCGTGTGGTCGATTCTCATCCGCTCGCCGATGCCATAAGGCCCACCGGACCAGCCGGTATTGATCAGCCAACAATCGACACCACCCGCGATGACTTTGTCATTGAGCAGGGAGGCATAGGCAAAGGGATGCAACGCCATAAACGGCGCGCCG
This sequence comes from Candidatus Zixiibacteriota bacterium, assembly GCA_024277855.1. Lineage (GTDB taxonomy): Bacteria > Zixibacteria > MSB-5A5 > WJJR01 > JAJRUJ01 > JAJRUJ01. Next base: position 13,291 of record JAJRUJ010000031.1, on the reverse strand, counting down.
AAACAGGCCGAGAATGTGGCCTGCGGCTCAGCGCCCAACCCTTTTTCGGTGCCCCCGAGTTTGGCGGTATATCCCGAAATGAAGTGATACATCGCCTGGGCCGGGGTTAATTTGGCAATCGGCGGCAAAACACCGAAGGCGTCGGCGGTCAGCATGATCACATTTTTGGGCTGCGCCGCCCGGCCGGAACGGACTGCACTGGGAATGTGGGTGAGTGGATATGCCGCGCGGGTGTTCTCTGTCAGCGAATTATCATCCAAGTCCAGCCGCCGGGTTTGCGGGTCATAGGCGACATTTTCCAGGATGGTCCCGAAACGTCGCGTGCATTCGTAGATTTCCGGCTCTGACTCAGCCGAGAGTCGAATGACCTTGGCGTAGCAACCGCCCTCGAAATTAAAAACACCCTGATCGCTCAAGCCATGTTCGTCATCGCCAATCAGGCGTCGATGGGGGTCAGCCGACAGGGTTGTCTTGCCGGTACCCGAAAGGCCGAAAAACAGGGCGACATCGTCATTCTGACCAATATTGGCCGAGCAGTGCATCGAGAGAACTTTCTCCTGCGGGAGGAGATAGTTCAGCACGGTGAAAATCGATTTCTTAATTTCTCCGGCGTAGCTGGTGCCGCCGATGACGACCAATTTGCGACTCAAATTGATGATAATGAATGTTTCGGAGTTGGTGCCGTCAATTTCGGGATATGCGTTAAAATTCGGCACATGCAGGATTGTAAAATCGGGCTGAAAATTCTGTAAATCCTCAGCCGATGTCCGCGCAAACATTGTCCGGGCAAAAAGATTGTGCCAGGCGGTTTCGTTGACCACCCGCACGGCGATCCGATAACGGGGGTCGGCGCCCGCGAAAACGTCCTGCACAAACAAGTCACGACCCTGGAGGTATGCGCCGATCCGGCGATACAGTGCTTCAAACCGCTCGGGTTCGAACGGAGGATTGCTCTTACTCCACCAGACTTTGTCTGCCGATTCGGCGTCCTTGACGATAAACTTGTCGTTGGCCGCACGGCCGGTGTGATGGCCGGTGCGAACAGCAATCGGCCCGAGATGGATCATGTCGCCTTCCCGTCGGCGGATGATCTGTTCGTACAACGCGGAGGTGGTCAGGTTTGGGTAGACCCGGCCGATATTTCGCAAATTCAGCATTTCGGCGGTGTGGCTGCCGGTTTGTTCATTTGTGTCCATTTCCTTGACTCCCCTTGATTTTTCCCCGAGTCGGTCGGTTACCTGCCGCTCTCAGCTGACAGCATACACTCATCGAGGATCCGCTGCAATGGCCATTTGTTGCCGATGATTCCCGATCCGGACCACCATCATCTTGTGGCCCATATACTTTACATCGGAATATCGGGTCAAAACTTGTGCGCTGGACCGAATAGACAAGCCACCCATGCGCTCCCATCGCACTTTCCTTGTACGCCGCAAACCGACGATTGTTCGTCACCAAAATCGGTAATCAATGTCCCTTGTCCTTGGAAGATTTGATTGTTTACTTGCGGATAGATGAATGGAGTCCTATGACGCGGATTACCCGGCTGGAACGGCAAAAAGGCGGCCCTCGACGGGTCTCGGTATACCTCGACGACGAGTTTTTCATCGGTCTTTCAGGCAAAGCGGCGAGTGATCTCCGACTTAAGATGGGGATGGAGGTCGATCCCGAGTTACGTCGGGCAATGACCTTTGCCGCGGTGCGGGAATCGGCGTTGCTGTCGCTGGCACGCCGGGAACACTCACGGGCCGAACTTGCCGGAAAGTTGAAGCAGAAAAAGTATGCCGGTGGTACGATCAAGGCCGTCCTGGACGACCTTGTGACGCGCGGCTATCTTGATGACCGGCGTTTCGCCTCCTTCTGGATCGAACGACGCTGTAACGGTCATCCACGTGGTCGACGAATGCTCAGTGTCGAATTGCAGCAAAGAGGAATTTCACCGGAATTGGCCAAAGAGGCGCTCGACGAACATTTCCCGGAGCAGACCGAGCAGGCGTTGCTGATTGATCTGATTAAGAAACGGATGCGTTCGGCGGGCCGGTTGGCGCCGGAGGTGTTCAAACGCCGCCTGATGAGTTTTTTGGCCCGGCGGGGGTTTTCTTACGGTGATATCCGTGGTACGCTTGACGAGCATTTCCCCGATTTATGACAGACTTGCCCGGGGCAATCGCCCGCGAGCGCCGAATCAACCCTGAATCAGACTTGCCCCGACGGCGCATGAAATGTTACCTTAAATGCTTACAGCACATTCCCGCTCCGGCGGAATCGTCATTGTGCTCAACCGAGGCGACAGATCATGAAAGCGGCCGAAATACGACGATCATTTCTCGACTTCTTTGTCGAGCGAGACCATACAGAAGTCCCGTCGGCTTCGTTGCTGGTGAAAAACGATCCGACCCTGATGTTTATCAACGCCGGGATGAACCAGTTTAAATCGGTATTTCTCGGTTCGGAGAGCCGGCCGTATACCCGGGCGACTTCTGCACAAAAATGTTTCCGTGTCTCCGGCAAACACAATGACCTGGAGAATGTTGGGCGGACGTCGCGGCATCATACGTTTTTTGAGATGCTCGGCAATTTCTCTTTCGGGGACTATTTCAAGGAAGAGGCCATTGCCTATGGTTGGGAATGGGTGACCAGGACTCTCGGTTTGCCCAAAGACCGTCTCTACGCGACAGTCTTCACCGAGGACGACGAAGCCTTCGATCTTTGGAAAAAGATTGCCCCCGAATTGAAAGACCGGGTGCGGCGTTTTGGTAAGAAAGATAATTACTGGAGTATGGGCGAGATCGGCCCCTGCGGCCCCTGCTCGGAGATCCACATTGACCGGGGTGAAAAATATGGCTGTGGAAAGCCCGATTGCACGGTCAATTGTGAGTGTGATCGCTATCTCGAATTGTGGAACCTGGTTTTTATGCAATACAGCCGCGATGCCGACGGCAAAATCACGTCGCTACCCAAGCCATCGGTTGACACCGGCGGCGGGCTGGAACGTTTCGCCTCGGTAATGCAGGGTACCCCGTCCAATTATGAAACCGACCTGTTTTTGCCGTTGATTGCCGAGGTTGAAAAAATCTCGGGGAAATCATATGAACCGGGCCCGGCCGGAACGTCGCATCGCGTGGCCGCCGACCATATCCGCGCGCTCGGGTTTGCGATTGCCGACGGCGGCCTGCCGGCCAATGAGGGCGCCGGTTATGTCCTTCGGCGAATCCTCCGCCGCGCCGTGCGTCACGGCAAGCTGCTGGGCATTGACGAACCGTTCATGTATAAAATCGTCCCGGTGTTGACCTCGGTGATGGGTGAGGCCTATCCCGAACTCGTTTCACGGCAAGACCATGTCATCACGGTAATCAAATCGGAGGAAGAACGGTTTGCCGAGACTCTCGACGCCGGGTTGGCGCAATTCGACCGTATCCGGGGTAAATTGAAAAAAACCGGCGGGAAAGTTATTCCCGGCGAGGACGCTTTTAAGCTTTTTGATACCTATGGATTTCCTCTCGATTTAACCGAGGTAATGGCCGCGGAAGAGGGCTTGACCGTCGATCACACGGGTTTTGACCGGGCATTGACTGTACAACGTGAACGCTCCCGCAAGGCCAGCAAATTCACCGTCGATTTGACAGTTCCCTCGGAATGCAGTGAGGCCGGGCCGACAGAATTTGAATATGACGGTTTTGCAATCGAAGCCCGGATTGTCTGGATTGCCGATGACGGTGGGACGATCGTTTTGGATCGGACGCCGTTCTATGCCGAAGCGGGTGGCCAGGTCGATGACCTGGGGGTCATCGAAAATGACAACTGCCGTTTCATCGTCGAAAAAATGATGAAAAAAGGCGATGCACTATTCCATCTTGGTCGCCTGGAAAGAGGCGATCCCGCTGTATTGTGCGGCAAGGCGGTCACCGCCCGAATCGACAGTCTCCGGCGGCGGCGGATTATGCGCAACCATACCGCTACCCACATGCTTCATCGCGCATTGCGCGATATTCTCGGTGACCATGTCCAGCAGGCGGGTTCGCTGGTCGATCCGAATCGACTGCGATTTGATTTTTCTCATTTTAAGCCGATGACACCCGAGGAAATTACGAAAGTCGAATCGCAGATTAATCGATACATTCTCGAAAATTACCCGGTTAGTATCGCGCACACCTCGTACGATGAGGCCGTCAAGGCCGGTGCGATGGCGCTGTTCGGCGAGAAATACGGCGACGAAGTGCGGGTGGTCAAAATCGGTGATGTTTCCGCCGAACTCTGCGGTGGCACGCATGTTGCCTCCACCGGCGCCATCGGCCAATTGCGGATCGTCTCCGAGACCGGTGTCGCCGCCGGTGTCAGGCGGATCGAAGCGATCACCGGCGAGGCGGCCTACACTCGCGCGGTCCAACATGAAAACACTATTCTCAAAGCCGCCGATCTCCTGGGCACGGCGCCGGATAAAATAGTCGACCGGTTGGCCGAGCGGCTGAACGAAATCCGAGAGCTTAGGGCAGACAACAAAAAATTGCGGCAGCGGCAGTTGGCGGGCGGCTCGGATGATACCACGCCCGCTGAAGCGGAATTGGGCGGTCAGACATTGTTTTTGCTTTACAAAAAATTCGAGGATTACTCGCCGGATGACCTCAAAGCGCTGGCCGACCGCCTCCAGAAGGAAAATAAGCCGACAGTCGCTCTGCTGGCCAATGATAGTGGAATGCTCGCTTCGGTCGCCAGCAAGTCGGCCGTTCAGATTGGCGCTCACGCCGGGAATCTGATCCGCGAAATGTCGAAGGTCTTCAACGGCGGGGGGGGTGGAAAACCGAATTTTGCCCAGGGGAAAGCCAAAGATCTCTCCGGTTGGGCTGAAGCCGAACAGCATTGGCAACGTACCATTGAAAGTATGGTTTCCGGAAAATGAAAAACGGAAATATCTATCGGAATTTGACCGAGGCCCGCAACGGCGGCCGTTTTCTGTGGTTGATCGATCCGGCCCGCGTATTGCCCGAAATGATCGATCCGCGCTGGGAAAAGGCGCGCGAAGCGGGAGTGGATGCGATCCTGATCGGCACCAGCACGGGGTATTCGCCGGCGGCCGAGGCCGTAATAAAAAATGTCCGGGCCAATACCGATTTGCCGTTGATCTTGTTCCCCGGTTCGGCGATCCAGGTTAACAAATTTGTCGATGCGATTCTTTACCTTTCATTGGTTTCCGGGCGCAATGCGCAATTTTTGATTGGCGAACAGGTGGCGGGAGCACCGGCGATCAGATCGTTCGGCATCGAGCCGATCCCCACCGGTTACATTCTGGTCGAATCCGGAGCAATCACCGCCGTTCAGCATATCAGCCAAACCCTGCCGGTGCCGGCGGGCAAACCGGACATCGCCAAATACCATGCACTGGCCGCCGAATACCTGGGCATGAAATTTGTCTACCTTGAGGCCGGTTCGGGAGCACCCCGACCGGTGCCGGTCGAGATGGTCCGACAGGTTAGCGAATATATTTCCATCCCGCTGATCGTCGGGGGTGGTCTGACTACCCCCGAACAGGTTCGCGCGGCAGTCAAGGCCGGGGCGGATATTGTCGTGGTGGGCAGTGCGCTGGAGTTTAACCCCACAGTCGGCTTCCTCAAAGAGATGGCCGCCGCCGCCCACCCGGTGGCGACCGGGGCGGAGCAAAGCAATGGTTGATTCGTCATCGTTTGTCGACTATCTGACCGCGCGCGCTCAGGAAAACTATGCGGTTAAGCAGGCGTTTATCGAACAATGTCTCGACGAGTTCGCGGCGCTGACCGATATGCTGACGGCGGTGTTCGAATCCGGCCGTCGGTTGTATATCTGCGGCAACGGCGGTTCGGCAGGCGATGCCCAGCACCTGGCGACCGAGCTGGTGGTCCGACTCGACGCCACGCAAAAGCGTGACCCGTTGCCGGCGATTGCGCTGACCACCGACACCTCGATCCTCACCGCCACAGCTAATGATTTCGGTTTCGATTATATCTTCTCGCGTCAACTCGAGGCGCTCGGACGTCCGGGCGACGGCCTCCTGGTCTTGTCAACGTCGGGAGTTTCATCAAACCTGGTTCATGCGGTCAACACTGCTCACGATTTGAAAATGCGGGTGATGGGTCTGCTGGGCAAAACCGGGGGAGAGGCGGCGGAACTGGCCGATATTGCCGTGGTCATTCCTGCCGAGAGCACCCAGCGTATTCAGGAAACACATCTATTCTGCCTGCACATCCTCTGCGAAATCCTCGAAGAACGCTTCGCTCCGAGTGAAGACTAATCTTCGTTTACGATTGATCGATAACCGGTATTGCTGACGCGTACCCTGAAGAAGCTGGTGAGAACATACGCCAACTACCATAATCGGGTGGGTAAGAGCTATCTGTTTGGCATTTTGATGCTCCTGGTTCGCGGATCGAATCCGAACTTGTTTTTGAAGATCTCATATGCCGAATCAGGCAGAGTATCTGCTGGTGACGGTTCGGGTGCACGCGGAGCATCGGGATTACGTAAATCGTCATCATGTCCGAGGCGACGCGACATAATCAATTCACCGGTATGCGCGTCGATCATAAACCTCCAGGTCCAAATGCCGACTTTGCGGTAACCATGATAGGCCAATCGGGCTGGAGTTGACTGATAAATACCAAGCCTGAGTGGACCCTCCACTTGCATAACTTCCTTCTGTCCAGCGGTTTCTCTTATTATTCTATCAGCATCTTCTGCTGAGATCGAAGGATTGAGATCGATCGATTGGATATTTGTCAGAGAATTAGAGATACTTATGACTTGACCTTCGTTATTGACGTCGGCGGAAAGCCCACCATTCAGGACCTCGATTCCTCGATAATATGTTCGCAGTCCAATTGAGGTGAAGGTTCGAAAGAATCCGGATGATTTCACTTCAAATGAAAAATCGCTCAAATAGATCGAATCCTCCATCCCGACTAGAAGGGCGAGGTGTTTCTTGACGAAGGTTTTTGCGATTTCTTCATTTGTTTGTGCTCGAGATTTTTCTCCTGTTCCGGTCATCATGCGTGGCAGGCCAGTGAACATATTCCATCTGACATACCACTTCTTGGGCGATTCGGAGTTGAGGCGGGCCAGTGCTTTTCGGGCAACAGTCAGCGGTTTTTTCTGTGTAAAATCTTTGGGAATGTAATAGTTGTCTATGAGTTGGCTCTTTGCCTTCCCGTTTCCTGCAGATTCGAAGAAATCTGTCTGGTACAGCACGAGGCCAGAAATCACAATCAGCAATGACCAGAATGCCAATTCTCTCCAGGGGAGTCGTCTAAAGCTTCTCATGCAATCCTCCCATACAAACGTTCTTCATCCTTGAAAACGCGAAAGGGTCTCACCCGTTTACAGTGGGTAAATACTTCTCGCCAACCGATAAAAATCGCAGGCTCTTTCCCAAAGAAAACCCCGGTCGGGAGACCGGGGTTCGGGTACTTATAACTCAAGGGGTGGGTAGACTATTTCATCAGGACCATCTTGCGGGTTTGTTCAAATGCTCCCGAGCGAATGCGGTAGAAATAGATTCCGCTGGGGACCGGCTCGTTTTGACTATCAAGACCGTCCCAGGTGGCGGTATGGTTACCCGCCGATTGGAATTCATCCAGCAAGCCGGCCACCCTCTGCCCGAGGAGGTTGTAAACGGTGATCGTAGTGTGGCCGCCAACTTCCAGACCGTAAGAAATTTTGGTCGACGGGTTAAACGGATTGGGATAGTTCTGCGCGAGAAAATAGGTTTCAGGCACACCGGTTTCATCTTCAAAAACCCCGACACTCTCGGCCGTGAGCGTCCCATGTCCCACACCCAAAGTTGCATAATTGGCCTGCGACGTCGCCGAGAGAAACACCTGCTCCTCTTCATTAGCGAGGACATCCGGCGGCACATTGACCGTTACCGCCACCAATTCAAACTCACCCGGATTCAAAGTTCCCGTCGCTGCGCCCCCCGGCATCGAAACCGTCCAGTCGCCAACCGAAACGGCCTGCAAATCGAAAGCATCTGCGTGATTGCCGGTATTGGTAACTTTGAATTCCAGATTGATGACCGCCCCGGGTGACACCATTTCATCGGCGGGATTGCCGACAGAAACACCCTCGATATCAACCGATGTGCCGGTCAACGGCAGGTAGAAGGAATTCCCCGTTTGCCAGATTGCAACGGTATCGATTACTTCGGCCGCCTTGTTGTTAATTAAAAATTTCAGGGTATCGCCGCCAACGGCGCCTTCGTCGGTGCCGACGGTCGAACCCAGGTCGCCATAGACATGGACCAGATATGCTCCTTCCGTGCCCGGGGTGGGAAGAGTCAACATTCCACAGATCGTTTCATCGGGATCAACAACCTGGACGACATCACCCCGCTGGATTGGAAACCCCAGGTAAGTCGAGGTAAACGACGTGTCGGAGAAATCACAGGTTTGGACCGGGCTGCCGGGAACGTCAGGAGTTTTAACCAGCCCGATAAACAATAGTCCGGGAAACGGCTGTGGAATATCAAATAAAACGGTTGGAAAATATAGTTTGGTGGGAATGTCACCTTTCCACGCCCGTATGTCGTACGAGCTTCCGCTAAAACCGGAAAAGGAATAACTCCCATCAGCACCCGACAGCGTTGCCGCCAATTTCGTGCCGTCTGGATAGGAGGTCCACAACTCAACGTGGGCGTCGACGAGCGGCTGAAATGCCTCGTCGACAACAGAACCAGTAATATCGGCATTAACCGCACCACCGGCCAACACCAGTAAAAACACCCCGACCGCCGCGATCCTCAGAATGAGTCTCCGGAAAACGGTCATGAAATAAACCCCCAATCGGTGGTGGACCGCCCGCTGTGGGCGGCCCACCCGATTATTCAGTCACGACTGGCTATTCCAGTCGGTTTACTTCAGCAAAGTCATCTTGCGTACATCGGTGAATGCCTCGGTGGAAATGCGGTAGAAATACACACCACTCTCGGCACTCGTGCCATCGTCAAACTTACCGTTCCAGACAACTTCGTGTTCTCCGGCCGACATCTGCTGCTCGTCGAGCAGGTTACGCACTTGCTGACCGAGGACGTTAAAGATCGTCATCGTCACGCGCATGTTGTCCTGGATGCGGAACCGGATTGTGGTCTGCGGGTTGAACGGGTTCGGATAGTTCTGCGACAACTCGTACGCATTCGGCACCGGGGCGCTGCTGCCCGACCGGGTAAGTGAGACTTCAAACGACCCGCGTTCGGTCCAGTTGTTATTGCCGGTAACTTCGTAAACGTCGCCGTTGGCTTTGAAGCTCAACTTCGAACCGGCGGCGGCGCCTTCGTCGCGTTCAGTCTTCGCATCGTCACCGTAGACGTGAATCATGAACATACCGTTATCAAGGACCTGCGTCTGACCGCACGCCACACCGTCTTCGTCAAAGACGGTCAGGATTGCGCCTTCGGCCGGCCCATCAACTGAACCGTATGACCAGAAGTCGCACACCCACGGGGTGGGTTTGACGATTGTCGTTAAGTTGACCGGTTTGCTCAGCGGATCGATCACGTCGTTACAATCATACCCGGAACTCGGGTAGGTCAGCGTGGCCGCGTCGGCCATCTTCACCCAGTAACCGTGCCCCGGATCGAGGCAGCTCAGGTCGTTGAGAATGTCCGGACGTTGCGGGTCATAGGTCTGGGCGCCGAATTCGCAATCGAAACCGAAGACGAAATCATACAGGCCGTCGATTGAACCGAAAGCGTGGGTCAAGTCGTCGGACTCGTTCGGCAAGTACGAGATCAGGTTCCAATCGCTGCAGAGATCAAGCGGCATCTCCGCGGGATCGATCGGCAGACCGGTGACCGACATCGACAACGGACCCGGTGCATAGACCCAGTATCCGTGTTCGTTGTCCATGGAATTCAAGTCGTTCAAGTTTGACGGACGATTGATATCCCAGGTAATTGCTCCCTGATCACAGGTCGAACTGATCACCTGCTCATACGAACCGGCAATCGAGGACATGACGTTATCCAGCGACTGATCGTCAACTGTGACGTTGTAAGAGATCAGGGTCCAATCGCCGCAAAGCTCGATTTCCTGAGTGCGGATGCACTCGAAACTAAACTCTTCTTCGAACGAGCCGTGGTTGACCCAGAGGTTTTCTGCTTCGAGCGGGCAATCGCAGTTAAGGTAGAAAGTCACCCGTTCGCCGTCGGCCGCGCCTTCTATGTCGTTCGGAGTGGTGAGGGTGTCGTCACCGTAGACGTGGATCAGGAACTCACCCGGCGTCTCGACATAGGCGACACCGCAGACTGTGCCGTCAGAATTCTCGGCGGTAATTACATCGCCGACTTTCAGCGGCACACCATAAAGTGTAGCCGAGGTTGTCCAGAAATCGGCGACAAACGGTGTCACCACCGGCTCAGGAATCGGATACATCGTGATAATCACGCCACTGGCCGGGCTGCACACTTCTTCAACTACCGGGCAGTACCCTTCACGGATGACCCGGAGGTCGTAGCAGCCATCCCGCAGGTCGGTGAATTCAAAGCTGCCGTCCGGACCGGCACAACCATCGATGATCAACTCGCCATCGGGGTAGGACGTCCAGACTTCGATGCACCCGTCAATACCGCCGCCCTGATCTTCTTCGACGATACCGGAGATGCCACCCGGGCATTCGATCCCGATCGAACCGGCATAAAATTCCGGGTAGACCGGATCGGCTTGTTCGTCGACAAACATCAGTTCGCAACCAGGAGCGATATACTGCGAGTCGATGAATACTTCGACCGGCTCGATGCTCGGGCAGCCGTCGGTGGAGACGACTTCGAAGTTCAGATTGACCAGCAAACCATCGCCCGCCGGAATCAGATCTTCGGTGATCGGGATTGCCGCGATGCAGATTGTCTGCGCGACATCATCGATCGTCACGCTCTTCTCACTGAGGTAATCAACCCGCGAACCGGCAAAGTCGCCGGAAACGGCAACAACATTCGTGCCGGTGTAGTGCAGAGGCACGGTGATACCGGAAAGGAGCTGCGAATTGGAGAATTCCACCGGGATCGTCACGATATCACCCAGACCGCCGAAGCCGGAGCCAACCCAGACAGTGTCGGCCTGCGGGCATTCGGTGACTGTCATCTCGACAATGACGTATTGCGGCGAGTTTATTGCATTACCGGTGATTTTAATTGTGTCTTTGTAGGAATCGGCCGGCAGCCCAAAACCATTGACCGAAACAGCAACCTCGGTCGGAGCCGTATCGGAGGTCGGGGAAACATCCAGCCAGCCGTTGGTCCAGGTGGCCGACCAGTTGAGCGTACCGCCACCCATATTGGTGATGTTGAATGTATCACCGTCGGTGCTGTTTGGTTCGCAGTCGGTAACCTCGAACTGGAACAGGCCGGCATCCAGCATGATGATCGGTTCGGGTTCTGTGATGGTCAGCGTAACCACGACCCAGGTGCATTCCAAGGGGGTTTTCGCCCCGAGGATCGCTTCCGACACACAGATGGAATCAACATAGACATCGGCGGGCAATCCGGTCGGATCGACACAGACATCGACGTTGCCCGGGAAAGCACCATTATCACTGCTGACTGAAAGCCAGGATGCGTCGTAGGCGAGGGCCCAGCCGCTTTCACCACAGTAATCGGTGGTGATGGCCAACTGTTCGCACAACGGCGTAGTGGCGCCTGCGGTGGCCTCGAAATCGAATTGAGCCGGATCGACCAGCACATTCATCTCGCCCGGCTCGACGGTAATTCCACCGCTGACAAACTCAGTCGGAACTTCATAACCGTCAACATCGGCGAACATGTAATAGCCGGTTGGCGGGATAAACAGCGTGTCGATTACAATCGGGCTGCCACAACATTTGTTAATCGTGAAGTTCAACGTCGCAAACAAGCCCTCACCCGGCGCGATCGGATCTTCAGAAATCAGGACCGCATACAGGAACACGTTGTTGTCGGTGTTGTTGATACTGGAAGCGTCAGACTTGGTGACCACACCTTCAACGCGTGAGCCGGTCCAGTCAATCGATTCCAGCGTCACACAGTCAGGGTCCCAGGACAGCGGGACGGAAAGGCCGCCGAGCGCAACACAGTTTTTGAAGCTCACCGGGACTGCAACGGTTTCACCAACGTTGCCGGAAATTTCACCGACCCAGCAGGTGTCGCCGCATTCAACGGCCGGCTCAACTGTGATGGTCTGAACACACGTGATCAGATTGCCGCAGTTGTCGGTGGCCGTCCAGGTCCGAGTAATCGTGTCATCGATCCGGACATCATCGAAAGTGACATTCGGTCTGAAATCACAAATGTCACTGGCGTTTGCTTCGCCCGTAAATGCCGGATCGGTTTGACCTTCAGGAACCGTGATGTCCGCCGGACAGGTGATCTGCGGCGACGTTGTGTCGAGGACTTCAATGGTCTGGACACAACTATGAGTATTGCCGGCATCATCGGTGGCCGTCCAGGTCCGTTCGATCATTACACTATTTTCGCAGTTGCCGGGGATCACATTGTCGGCGTATTCGATAGTGATGTCAAGGTCACAATTATCGGTTGCCGTCGCCTCGCCGGTGGCCGTCGGATCGGTCGGATCGCCGCATTCGACAATCAGGTTGTCCGGACAGGTGATCACCGGATCGGTGCCGTCGACAACGGTAATATCGACATAACAAGTGTCGGCAAGATCACCGTCGGAGGCAATGAACGTGTACGTATGCAGGCCCAGCGCGGCACAATCCGGAGTCAGCGAGAAGTCCGTACCATCGAAACTACCGCCGACAGACGCATCTTCCATCGTGATTGTCACCGGATCGTCATTCGGATCGGTCGCGGTAACAACAAATTCCAGAAGGCCGTCCACAGCAACTTCCTGCGGACCCGGGCAGGTGATCTGCGGGGCCAGGTTTGCCGAAGTGATCGTGATCAGCTGATCACAAGAAGCAGAGTTCCCGCTGCCATCGGTCGCTGTCCAGGTACGCGTAATCACGTTATCGGTTTGCGAATCAGCGTAGGTAACGGTCGGATCTGAGCAATTGTCGGTCGCCGTGGCATAACCGGTAAATTCCGGACCAGTCGGGTCCTGATCGCCAATCGCGAGATCACCCGGACAGGTGATTATCGGGTCTTCGGTGTCGTTGACCGTTACATCGAAAGTGCATACATCCGTGTTGCCGACGTCATCGGTCGCGGTGACTGTCACCGGAGTCGTGCCGATCGGGAATACGCTGCCCGAAGCCGGCGAAGCCACAACACTGCCGCCGGAGCAATTGTCGGTGAAATCAATCGCAAAATCGACCACCGCATCACATTCACCGGCGT
>JAJRUJ010000030.1 GCA_024277855.1 Candidatus Zixiibacteriota bacterium | reverse complement strand
GCCAACTCACGGACAGAGGGGCAGAAACGAGATATCTACTTATCTATCTATGAGTTATGACAATGTCAGGAGACAGGGCCGGCCCAAGAAATTACGTGGTATGCACAATTGTCGGGCAGTGCCCCGGCGCGCAATTGTGCAGGGGATTCAATGACCGCAGTGATCACAAATAAAGGTAAGTCGAGAAAATGATCGGGCTATTCCCGGCGGGCAAGTTCGTATTCTTTCATTTTCTGGCGGAGCGTATTGCGGTGGATGCCGAGAACCTCGGCGGCTTGCTGCAATTGCCAGTCGTGCGCCTCGAGGACCCGGATGATATGATTGCGTTCGACTGCTTTGAGCGTTGCATCCGTATCGGCCGCGGGAGCGATAACCACAGTTGAAACCTGCCCGGCCGGGATGGGGAAATCATCGATATCGAGTGCATCGCCGCGGGAAAGGACGCAGGCGCGTTCGACAAGGTTCAACAATTCGCGGACATTGCCCGGCCAGGAATAACCGAGCAGGACATCTTTGGCCGCCGGGGTGATACCGGTGATCTTTTTGTTCAGTTTGTTGTTTTGTTTGGCAATAGTGCGGGTAACCAACGGCAGGATGTCATCGGGCCGGTCGCGCAGAGGCGGAAGGACGATCTGGATCACATTGAGCCGATAGAACAAGTCGCGACGAAATGTTCCCTCGGCGATACTATTTTCCAAATCCTGATGGGTCGCCGCAATAACGCGGACGTCTGTTTCAATCGTGTCATTGCCGCCGAGGCGTTCGAATGCGCCGGATTCCAACACGCGCAGGAGCTTGGCCTGGATCGATTGCGGCATATCACCGATTTCGTCGAGGAAAAGCGAGCCGCCGTCGGCCAGTTCGAACCGCCCGACCCGCCGGGAAACCGCACCGGTATAGGCGCCGCGCTCGGCGCCAAAAAGTTCGGCTTCAAGGAGCGTCTCCGGGACCGCCGCGCAGTTGATCGGGATGAAATTCTTTTTGGTTCGCGGGCCGCCGCGATGGAGAGCACGGGCAATCAGTTCCTTGCCGGTCCCGCTTTCACCACGCACCAGCACCGTCGAGTCGGATTGGGCCACGCGGGCAACAGTGGAAAAAATCTCTTTCATCGCCGGTGATTCGGCAACGATGTCGGCGTCCTGATATTCCTCTTCGAGTTTTTCGCGAAGGTAGGAATTTTCGGCGAGGAGGAGATGCTTCTCCCCCGCTTTACCCAGGATGGCCAGGAGATGATTGAGGTCGACCGGCTTGGTGAGAAAATCAAACGCCCCGACTTTCATCGCCTCGACCGCGGTTTCGAGTGTGCCGAAGGCGGTGACAATCACGGCCTGGATTTCGGGATTGGTTTTGCGCAGTTCGCTGAGGAGTTCGAGTCCGCTTTTGCCGGGCATCCTCATATCGAGTACGGCGATCTCGAAAAATTTGCCGGCCGAGGCCTTCTCGGCATCCTCGGCGGACGCGGCGGTCGTCACCGCATATCCCTGCTTTTTTAAAAATCCGCCGACCAGTTTCCGCTGGGCGGATTCATCATCAACAACCAAAACTCGCAGTTTCACATCGACCTCCGTTGGGCTAAACAAACGTGGACAGCAGGAATGTGTCAACAGGGGAATATGTGATTGATGGGATGATCGCGTCCGGCAAAGATCGGGCGAACTCTATCGCATAACTGTTACTGAATCTCCACTTTTCAGTCCCCCAAAATAGAGTGCGATTGATCGCAATTTTACTCACCCCAGTCCGTCCCACACCGGAATGTAATTCGAAGAATCGGCTCGCACCGGCAGGACAATGATGCTGTCGGCATCGATAATCGTCACGGAGTAGATATCATGAACGCTGTTCGATGTCGAATACTGCAGGTAAAGATCGAATTGATAGATTCCCGGGGGAAGATTCGGAATCGACCATTCGTTATGCGGCACGTAGAGCATACTTGAACCGCCTCCACTGACAACTCCATCCAACAGAAGTTGAATCCTCCTCTCGTCAAGCGAGACATCGAATTGCGAGGCATGTAAGTAATGGCCGGTATTCGGGGCGACAGAGTGGGCAACCACATACAACGTGCGGTCGTCATGTCCCTCATAAACCGGTGAAATGTTGAAAGTGACACCGGTGGATAACGGGTAGGAGGTAATGTTGTTATCGTGCAGCGGCAAAATGGAGCAGGACGGCAGGACTGCGGCCACCGCCGTCAACAGAATCCAAGACAGACATCGCATGACTCCCCCGATCAGTTAACCCGACTTTTCCGGCATTCATCCCCAATACAATAAAAAACTGCCAATATTCCCGATAAAAAAGTCTTCCGGGAAAAGCGATAAACCGACGCTGGGCGAGATTGGGCTTCAATCATCAAGTCCGGGGGCAAAAATTGGGTGCCGCTTGGTTTTCAAAAGGTTACCCTTCACGCATTGCATACGAAGAGGATAGAGGAAAGCGGCACCCAAATATCGTCAAGGCCGGGGAATTTCTCCCCCCCGTACCTGTTACGGCGACACCCTAACAAAACTACGGCAAATGGTGTTCCCAAAT
Source organism: Candidatus Zixiibacteriota bacterium (assembly GCA_024277855.1). GTDB lineage: Bacteria > Zixibacteria > MSB-5A5 > WJJR01 > JAJRUJ01 > JAJRUJ01. Next base: position 21,629 of record JAJRUJ010000030.1, on the reverse strand, counting down.
CGAAAGGGATGGGATGAATAATCGTAAGCTAATGATAATGAATGACATATTAATATGAAAAAATCGAGGGATGAGACGGGATATGGCCGTGGACCAATACAAAATGTCCAAGAATTTGACGGTTTGCATCATTATAAATTGCGAATTGAACCAATTTAGTATGCAATTATTTTCACACCCCTCTAAGCTCTACTGATTTAACGTATTGACAGAGAAAAATAGGCTTTATATTCCATTGTGTCCAATAATTAGACAAAAAACAAGCGGGTTGCGGATAATTGAATTGACCGGCCCACTTTTCTTTGGTCTTTGTCGATTGTGCGAGATGTATTATTATCTCGTCTTGAACTGAGAAAGGGGATCGATTGTGGCGCAGAAGATCATCTTGAGCGGGATGCAACCTACCGGACGTTTACACCTGGGAAACTATGAGGGCGCCCTGAAAAATTGGGTTGCACTCCAGCAGGATTATGAAATGTTCTGTTGTATCGTCGATTGGCACGCATTGACCGCCGATTATGACAAGACCGAACTCATGCCGGATCGCATTTTCCAGGTTGCCGTCGATTACCTCTCTGCCGGGCTTGATCCCGAGCGATGTTCGATATTCGTACAGTCACATATCAAAGAACATGCCGAACTCCATTTGCTGTTTTCGATGATTATCCCAATCCCATGGCTGGAACGTGTGCCGAGTTATAAAGAGAAGGCGACTGAGCTGGGGCTGGATTCATACGGATTTTTGGGTTATCCGCTGTTGCAGGCCGCAGATATCCTGATCTATCGCGCCGATTTTGTTCCGGTGGGTAAAGATCAACTCCCTCATATTGAACTTACCCGGGAGGTGGCGCGGAGGTTTAATTCGCTGTATGGAAAGGTCTTCCCCGAGCCGCAGGGGAAATTGACCAAGTTTGCCGCCATTCCGGGGACAGATGGCCGCAAAATGTCAAAATCATACAATAATCATATAACGATGGGCGAATCCCCTGAGGATACCGGCGCAAAGATTAAAAAGATGTTTACCGACCCGCAGAAACTGCGCCGCAACGATCCCGGACGTCCGGATATTTGTCCCGTATACGCCCTGCAAAAAATCTACAATGCCGATTATGAAGAGCTGTACGCGCCGTGTACGACCGGTGAACTCGGCTGCGTCCAATGCAAGAGCAAACTGATCGAGTCGCTAAACGACAAGCTCGCCCCGGTGCGGGCCAGGCGTGCAGAATTGGAAGCCCATCCCGATACGGTCTATGATATTCTGCATCAGGGGGCGGATACAGCCCGGAAACGGGCGGTCAAAACCATGGCCCTAGTGCGGCAAGCCATGCATCTGGCCTAAATGCCGGGATTAATGTCCTCACCTTCATTTAGCCATAAAAACCGGGAAGGTTTTATGCAGAGTATTGTATTGTTACCAAGGAAATAAGGATGGGGAATGTCGGCTGTCATAGTTAGTATGGCCCGGGGCAAAGGGGCTTGATTTCGCTTGACAGCCGCAGAAATATAGGCCTATACTGCGGTCTGTTTTTGTGGGTAAAATGAACTGGGGAGGAAGAAGTATGCGGAAGTTTTTATTAGCTGGTTCGTTAGTCGCTATTCTGATTGTCGGATTTATAATTTCCGGCTGCCTGATCAATCCCCCGGATACACCGAACAAAGTTGCTAATATTCTTAAACTGAATCCCACTCATCTGGAACGGCTGCCGGCAGAGATGATTTACCAGGGCTGGCTGGTGAAGGGTGATACCATCCCCGATGTCGGCTGGACGGCGCGGGACCGGAGCGAATGGAAGAGCTTCGGTCGTTTTAACTGGGACCAGTATGATCATGTGCCGATCGATGCTTCCGGCACGCCGATAGACAACTATTTCGACGCCAAGACGGATGTATTTGCCTATGACCGCATTTATATCACCATCGAGGAAGCGGGAGCGAGCGATCCCGCACTACCCTCGGAAGTTGTTATTCTCGCCGGTGATGTCGATCTGCTCAATGAAGACGCCGACCTCGAACACCCAATCAGCACATCCGAAGTCAGCGATTTCACGGTCGAACAACATTTCTGGATTTACACACAATCGGATACCGCTTGGTACGACACCCTAACCCTGACTAAGGGTATCTGGTTCGGCCAGATTTCCAAAGCCGATAGAGTCGTCTTCGACACTCTCTGTTTCATGGCCGCGAACGAAACGGACCCGATGGATATTAGTCTTTGGGATTGGGGGCTTTGTCCCCGAGACCCAATTACCGATGAGAGACTCGAGGAACCCGACACTGTCCATTTCTGCAGCTTCCTGGATTCGACCTCAATCGACACCAGCTACGAGATCGGGAGTATCGATGACACCGTCGATCCGCCGGAAACCACGTTCACAATCGGATACATCGACACCACCGAATACTGGCGTCAGGATGAATGTTATCCTGGAATTGATGAATATAACTGGGAACAGGTGCTTCTCGATTATGACTCAGTTATCGTTCTCGATACCATTTCTTTCCACGACACGGTGTTTGTGATTCCCGATGGTGACACGGCATTGGCCCCGTCGCTGGAAACGATGCCGGATGCCAAACCGGGCTGGGAGTATGAAGCGTGGGTCATCTTTGATGAGGGGTCGGGATATGAGCCACTCTCCATGGGAAGGTTCACCCGTCCACGGGACTCAAGCGACGACCGACGCGCATATTATGATTCGAGTACATCCGAACGATATTTCACCGTCCCCGGTGAAGATTTTTTCAAGAATGTCCCGAACTTCGGTTCACTGGATGTCATCAACAATCCGTATACCGACAAGATCTATATCACGGTTGAACCGGAACCGGATTTCGACCCGGATCACCCGTTCCTGCAGTTGATCATGTTCTCCGGGCCGATCCCGCCTCCCGGCAAGTTCTTTGAACCGGCCTCCACCTCCGATCCGGATGTTCTGTCCCAACGGGCAAATCATCTCGACTGGCCGTTGGTCTTGCGGGATATCGGATATGATTTAAATGACGGGCATTTCTGGCCCACAATGCATATTGAACTGGAGCGTGAAATGGTCGTGCCTAAATGAGCGATCAGCTCCCGATAAAAATAGAACGGCCGCCGAATTCGGCGGCCGTTTTTTTATGCGACAGACAAGATGATCTGCCCCGGCGGTAAACGGCAACACTACCGATACCCCCAAAGGCGATAATCGTCTTTAGATATCCATATTCGCCGGCTCATAATACTCGCGCGGATGTTTGCAGCAGGGACATTTACCCGGAGGCTCGGTGCCGGTGTGTACATAACCACAAACGCTGCATTTCCAGGCAATCGGCTCATCACGTTTGTAGACAGTCCCGGCTTTGATCATATCAAGCAATTTCTGATAACGATCCCGATGGTGCGCCTCCACCTTGGCGATCTGCCTAAAAAGGATTGCCGCGGCTTTATTGCCTTCCGCCTCGGCATCTTCAGCGAATTGCGGATACATCTCGGCCGTCTCATAATGCTCGCCGTTGACCGCCTCCTGAAGATTGGCCGCCGTGTCACCGATTCCGCCGAGCAAGGCAAACTCGTCATTGGCATGACGGCTTTCATTGTCGGCAGTTTCCTCAAAGATTTTTGCGATGTAATGGAAACCTTCCTTGCGCGCCACCTTCGCGAAATACGTATATTTATTTCGCGCCTGCGATTCGCCGGCAAATGCGGCCTGCAAGTTCTCGTCGGTCTTATTCATGTTCCTCTCCTTTGGATATGTTGTTTCCTTTGTGGTCGTGAGGGCCGGCGACAGTCGGCACAAATGCCGGTCAAAACCACCTTCTTGCTGATAATTTTGAACTGCCTACTGATCCTGGCCGGTATTTTCAGATTATCCAGTGATGATGAAAAACAATCGATAATCGCCCCGCACTCAAGACAATGCAGGTGATGATGCGGCTGCACATTCGGATCGTAACGGCGGGGACTGCCATACCCCTCCACGATCTCAACCAAACCGATCCGGGCAAAAGTCAGCAGGGTGCGGTTGACCGTATCCAGCGAGATGTTGGGAAAACGGCGTTTGATCGCGGCATGCACCTGCTCGGCGGTGGGGTGTTTGTCGGACCGACATAACCATTCGTAGACTGCCGCGCGTTGCGGTGTGATCCGCAGGCGGTGTTTGCGACATTTTTCAGGCAAGCGATCCGGAAAATTGTGCGAAACAGCTTTGCGCATATAATAATTATGTAGTAATGACTCCTATTTGTCAAGTCGAGACAGCACACTAACTGTCGCAAATTGACAGAAAAGCAATATCACGGCCGGTGAAAAACAACCTGATCCAGGGAATGACGGATTTTTTGTATGGAGACCTGATAATTCATGCCGGAGGCCGGAATCGAACCGGCACGGGAGATTACTCCCAAGGGATTTTAAGTCCCTGGCGTCTACCTATTCCGCCACTCCGGCCGGCAATAACTTACAAGGATTATGCCCGGCGTACAAGGGACTTTTTACCACCTGTTGCGAAGGAAAGTCGCCGCTGACAGACAAGCCGGGTTGGGGCGGGCCAATGGGCCGGCTTTCATAGGTCTTGAGACCGTGAATATGTCGAAAACCACCCAACGATAGAATTACTTGCGCCATGCCGCAGGTTCATGGTGGACCGGGGGTGTGTCGTTGGTTTGATTTTGTCGTCTCCCGGCAGTGTCCTTCAGCGACGAGGGCCGATAATTAACAGAGGGATGCTGATTTTATGCTTGAGGGTGCGGGAGACACTTCCAAACAGGACATCGCCAATGAAGGAATGACCGTGAGTGGCCATTGCCACAAGGTCATAATTTTTCTCCTCAATTTCTTCCAGTATCTCGGTATCCGGCTCGCCGCTTCTTATCACGATGTGGACTTCTATACCCTGGGCCTTCAATTCCTCACTGCGGGATTTTAAGGATGCTTCCGTCGACTCACGTAACACCCGGTCCTGGTCGAGCGTGTGGGAGTGTACTACATGCAGAAGGTATACCTGAGCATTATTTTGAAGGGCGATGGCCGACACATGATTGATGACGGCATCGTCCACGGGAGAGCAATCCATGGTGGCTAAGATTTTCTTGTACACTTGCATGTTAGACTTCCCCTGTCACGGTTGAATAGAGCAAATATATATTCAGGACGATAACGACAGCGGAGATGATCACAGCAGCCACAAACTCCAGTCTTCGACTTCTGAATCGCCCCATGCGATTGCGGTCGCGGCAGAGTATCAATAACGGAATAAGCGTAAAAGGAAGCTGAATGCTCAACACGACCTGACTGAAGATCAGGACACGAAACGTATCCAGGCCCAGAAGAATGATCGTGAACGACGGTATGGCCGTAACAAAAACGGAGATCCTGTAGAGCAACGTCCGGGGATCTTCCGGCTTGCCTAGAAAACCGGTGATTACATTGACCTCCGCCATCGACGACGTCACCGACGAGCCGACACCCGCAAAGACGAGCGCGACAGCGAACAGGAAACCGGCCAGAGGTCCGGCCAGAGGTTTCAGCGTCGCCGACGCCTGCTCGATGCTGTCAACCACGACATTGTTGCCGGAGAAAACAGCGGCCGCCACTATAATCATCGACGAGTTCACCAGCCACCCCATGAACATCGCAAGAGACGTATCGATCTTCTCATAGCGCAAGAGTGCCATTTTCTCGCCCTCGGAGACACCCCACTTTCGGCTGTGAATGACGTTTGAGTGCAGGAAGATATTGTGAGGCATCACCACCGCACCGAGGATCGCCACGGCGACGTATATACTGCTTCTGTCGACACTCGGAATAATTATCGCCGGAGCCAGTACTGCCCAGTCGGGCTTGACAATCAGAATCTCCACCAGGTAACACAAGCCAATGATCCCCAGAAAGCCCATGATAATGACCTCAATCCGGTGATACCTTTGGCTGATAATGAGGAATACTTCAAGCAGTACCGTGAGCAAAGCACCCGACCATAGCGGTATGCCGAAGAGGAGATAGAATCCAATGGCTCCACCAATAAGTTCCGCGACATCGGTTGCGACACACGCCAGCACGATTGTCGCCCCCAGAAATGAGGAGACCGGGCGAGAGAAACGTTCCCGGATATTGACTGCGAGTGACTTTCCGGTAGCGATACCGAGTTTGGCGGCCATGTTCTGGATGACAATCAGCATGACCGTGCTGAGTGAAATGACCCAGAGAAGTTGATAGCCGAATCTCGATCCACCCTCGATATTCGTTGCCCAGTTGCCCGGATCAATAAACCCAACCGTAACGATAAAACCGGGACCAAGAAAGCTGAGAAGCGTCTTGAAAGGAAATCTTCCGCCGGCTCCTGCCATAGGTATCACTACTCCGTGATATTAAGTGAGCACAGGTCACACAATGGGCAAAGAAGAACTCTTTACCGGGGCCTTTTCATTGGTGACCATTTTATAACCACTTTCCATCCAAATTGGTTCGGGTCAATCCAAAGTGACACATGAACAAATGCACGTCAGTTGATTATTGCATTCCTGTAATATATTGAATTTCATTCGTTTACCGGACCACCAGATCAGAATTAAACTTCTGGCGTTCACCTGTTCCGCCACTCCGGCTGTTGAAAGGTATGCGAATGGTTTGCGTTTCACAAGCGGGATTTGGCCAATTCCACGGTCCGCCACCGCAGGTGGATCACTCGCCGCCTGCACTGCACGGTGGCTGGTTGAAAAACATCAGTGTTTGGTCGGTTTGTTTTGGATCCCGGTTCTGAAAAATAGTCGGGGGATGGATTGGAGCATCACCGGGGATCGACAAACTGTGCGGTGGTCAATGACCTTGATGGGGGATCGTGTGGGATGCTTGCGCCACCCCGGCGGCGATTTTTTCTAATGTGGCGGCGAGGCGCCAACCAGTCGATGTAGACCACATCTTATCATATAAAATATTCATCTGGGGCATTTGCAGCAAGACGGCATGAATTCCAAGGTTTTCACCTTCGTCGGTGAGCATGTACATCAACACCAACCCATCTTCATTGAGCAGATCGGCACACTTCGAAAGCCCTTTGGCAGGGTCGCCCTTCGATTGTTCGACTGCTTTTGTCAGACATGATTTTGTCGTCGGTGAAAACTCAGAAAAAGCAAAGCAATTCTTGCGGACCAAACGTTGCCGAAGTTTTTGTTCAATAAAGCGCGCATAGTTGGTCAGCCCGGATTTGGCACCATTCGTAATTATCGGAACAACCCATAAAGGCTCAAGCTGAGAGTGGGTGACTGTCTTTGCCTTGCGCTGTTGTTCCCAGGAGGACGTCAGACCCGATTCCTGATTAAGTGCCTGTTCCAGGTCACCGACAAGCGGCCCGAGGATTTCGAGAAAGCCGACATACGCATCTTTGAATTTATCGGCGGCCGACGGCGGCACTCTGGCGATGACTGCGGCATATCGGGTCGCATACTTTTTACTCCAGACGACTTCACCATCCAGGTTTTCCACTAAAAGGAAATCCACTTCCATTTCATATTCAGGATATGCGTCACTGGTCAATTGGTTCAGTGTCGAAATCGACACAAGAAGATACAAATCAGTTGAATCCGGGTAGGAGGCATCCGGAAAGACTAACACGTCACGGAATAACCCGCTATTGCTGAGGGTTTGGGCCATTTTATCCTGCATTCTGTTGACCGGCCCCGACGAGTAATATTCATATTCCTGCGTATCATCAAATAAGTCGGTTAAGTCAGAGAACACTTGAATCGCGGGAATTCCAATCGTAAAACCTGATGGAATGCACTGGTAGACGGTATCTGTCGGTTCGGCGAATGCCGGACCAGTCTGGACACCTGTGAGCACAAAGAGGACAATAATTAGCTGTCTGCATCGGCAGATTATGGGACTCATCATATCCTCCCTGAAGTCTGACTGATCGGGTAAATTCGGTGGAGACCGGGTCGGGATAATTTCCGCGGTGTGTCCCAACAGAACAAACCATGGTCCAGGCCCGACGGCAGGTCCCATATTTCCGTGCCCCGCTTAATTATAATTACCCCGGTTATCACCTGTTTACCATCCGCTGTTTGGCGACTCTCCCCTTGCGCTATCCCTCAGACAACTGGTTCTCATAAATACTATATTTTTTTATCCGGTATATCAATACATGACGAGGGATGTTGAGATATTTTGCCGCCCTGGTCCGGTTCCAGCCACAGGAATTCAGCGCATCGACGATTAGTTTCTTCTCCGATTCGTGAAATGTCAGATGGCCGTTCGGCCCGGACGGCAAACCCGCCGCCGACTGGGCGATCGCTTCGCCAAAGTCAGTGGGTAAATCCTCCAGCCCCAATTCATCCGTCTGGCGTAAGATAACCATCCGTTCGATGAGATTCTCCAATTCGCGGATATTGCCGGGCCAATGATATTCAGTCAGCGCCGCCAACAAGTCGGGGCTGACGGTGATTCCCTCTTTCTTGCCGAATTTCCGCAGGAATTCCTTGACCAGGATGGGAATATCCGCTTTCCGCTCCCGCAGATTCGGAATGGATATCGGGATGACATTCAGTCGGTAATAAAGGTCTTCGCGAAAACGACCGGCCCGGATTCGCTCTTTTAAGTCAATATTGGTAGCCGAGATAAGACGGACATCGACTTCGCGCAGTTTTTCGGCGCCCACCGGCTCCACAACCCGTTCCTGGATAACCCGCAAAAGCTTTGCCTGCAAGTCGATACTCAATTCGCCGATTTCATCGAGTAATAATGTGCCTCCGTCAGCCAGTTCAAACTTTCCCTTCTTGTCCCGCACCGCACCGGTAAAGGCCCCTTTTACATGCCCAAACAATTCAGATTCGATCAATTCCCGGGGAATTGCGGCACAATTGACGGCGATAAATTCTTTCTCCGCGCGCAGACTTTTATAATGTACCGTGCGGGCAATGATTTCTTTACCGGTGCCTGATTCACCGGTCAACAGCAGGGTAACATCAGTGCCGGCAATCTTGTCGACAAGGGACATCAACGCCTTAAACGGTTTGGAGATACCCACGACCTGATCGACGTGACGCTGTCTGGCCAACTGGCTTTTCAGCGCTTTATTCTCCACTTCGAGCTGGCGAAAAGCCAGGGCCTTATTAATCGCCCCGAATAATTCATCATCTTCGAACGGCTTCGTGAGATAATCGAAAGCGCCCAATTTAACGGCCCGGACCGCCTGGTTGATCGTGGCATGAGCGGTGATGAGGATAACTTTCAAATCCGGTTGGATCCGCTTTGATTCTTCAAGCAATTCAAGCCCATCGACCCGCGGCATTTTTATATCGGCCAACAGGAGGTCATATCGATTTGCCTTCAGGCGATCAATTGCCTGCACTCCATCCTCAACCGCGACCACGTGATATCCCTGCTTTTTCAGCTTGAACTGGATCACTCGCCGTAAAGACTGATCATCATCTGCAAGAAGGATCTGCATCTGGAGTTTACTCCTTATATACCGGGAAGGTAATGATCACCGTTGTTCCCTGGCCCGGCCGGCTACGGAGATCTATCGTACCGTGGTGATTTTCCACGATTGACTGAACAATAGCCAGGCCCAACCCTGTGCCGGCCGTCTTCGTCGTATAAAACGGTTCAAATACTTTATCCAAATCCTCCTCATCGATACCGGGACCCGTGTCGGTAAGAGTCACGCGGGCCATTTGCGCACCCACGACCCGGAGGACGATTTTAATCGTCGTACCGGGTGAACAGGCCTGGATGGAATTCACGATAAGATTGAGAGTCAACTGGTGGATTTTCTCGGCGTCACCGAGGATGAAAATGTTATCCGGTAGATCCCCTTCGATGGAAATCTGCTGTCGTCGGGCCTGTGGTTCCATTTGCCTGATACAGTTTCGCAGGGTCCCCGGTAAATCGAGTTTGACCAGTTTTGTCTCTTTCGGACGGGCGAAATTCAGAAATTCGGCAATCGTGTTGTCGATGCGGCGTATTTCCCGGATAAAAATCTCCTGGAATTCCGCTTTCTCAGCGGGCGAGGTGCCCTCGTCGCTGAGGATTTCAACGGCGCCCTTGATTGAAGCGAGCGGATTCTTTATTTCGTGGGCCACGCCCGCTGCGACTTGGCCGACCAGCGAAAATTTTTGTGAACGCTCTAATTGCAATTTTGCGTCCTGGTGCCGCCGACGAATTCTGAATTCCCGTTCGACCAATGCGCCGGCGAGTACGGCAATAGCAAAATAGAATGCGATTTCAGCAAACTCCTGAACAAGGTCGGACATTTCGCGCTCTATACCAAAAATGTAAGGCATTAAGAGTAACGAAATAACCGTTGCCGCAAAAAGGCCGCCCCGGATACCGAACCAGGTGGCCGCAACGACGATCGGGATATAACAGAGGCGGCCATGGATGACATGAATCCAATGAATATGTCCAAATATCGGCTCAACAATTAGTCCATAATGAAAGGCAAGCGTCAACCCGGTGATGCCGGTTAAGATTATGATTTTATGCCACTTATTTTCGGGGTTGAGTTTTTCCATGTCGTTCTCCGAAAACAATTACAGTAAAAACCATGCCAAAAATCTCTTTGCCTGTTGCCGCGTAACCGAAACTCAATGATGATCGTGTGTTCGACCGATATTGACCCTTTATTACAACTCGGCAAATTTATAATATTCTACGGATTGCCGAAGAATATTATACAATATCCTTCATAAATAAATAATTTTCTCTAATGCACCACAAAGAACCATACACGTAACCTTGATATCATGTTGCCCTTTAAGAGGATAGAGAAACTGGCACGGCATTTGAAATAGGCAGGCGGCATATGAAGAACCAAGACAAAAAAACGAGTGGACGAGCAACACAGGTGCAAAACCGGCATCGGGAAGTGTTTGCGTGGAGCGGATCGATTCTATTGATCTGTTCGATTTATTTCCTGGGGCTTGCCAACCTCGCTTTGGCCTCTGAGGAACAAAACGCCAAAGCTTTGGCCGATTCGATAGAGGCGGCGTATGTTTTGACCGGCCAGGTTGTTGCCGACTTCGATCCGGAAAGCGGCCTGGATGCTTATCTGAGTTATGCCGCTTTGCATAACCCCGGTTTGCGTGGAAAATTCCACGGCTGGCAATCGGCCCTGGCCAAAGCGGGGTATGCAGGTGCCTTGCCCGATCCCACAGTCGCATTCGGCTACTATATTGAAAACGTGGAAACCCGTGTCGGCCCGCAAAATCAACGCGTGGGCTTTCGCCAATCCCTCCCCTGGTTTGGGACGCTGGATGCTAAACATGACATGGCATTCGAAGCGGCGCAGGCGGCTTTTCAGCAATATCAGGCGGAAAAATTGAAATTATATTATCGGGTGAAAGCGGCATACTATGAGTATTACTATCTCGCCCGCAATATCGAATTGACAAGGGAAAACCTGGAGCTGTTAACCTTCTGGGAGTCCGTGGCCCGGACAAAGTACGAAGCAGGCCTTCGCCAACATCCCGACGTAATCAAGGCGCAAGTCGAATTGGGGAAACTCGAGGATCAGCTGCTCAGTCTCGAGGATACAATTGATCCTCTCGCCGCCCGGTTGCGGGCGACACTGAACTTGCCCGATTCCATCTATCTGCCGTTGCCGGATTCAATCGTGGTGCAGGAAATCGAACTGGACAAGGATACCGTGCTTTTCCTGGTTGCCGAAAATAATCCGGACCTGAAAACCGTCCAACATCTCATTGAGAAAGAACGTTCGGGCGAACGTTTGGCGGGGAAGTCTTCCTGGCCGAATTTCACCTTTGGGGTTGATTACATTGAGACCGGCCCGGCGTTGAATCCGGGATTGCTCGAAAGCGGCAAGGACCCCTGGATTATTAATGCGAAAATCAATATCCCGCTCTGGTTCGGGAAAAATGCAGCCCGGAAAAGGGAGGCCCGGGCCAGGCACAAACAAGCACAATTCGATTTATTAGAGACAGGAAATCGCCTGACCGCCCTGACGGAGAGAGCGCTCTTTGACTACGAAGACGCACTGCGAAAGACGGGGCTTTATCGAGACGGCCTTGTGCCCAAGGCGGAGCAATCATTAAATGCCGCCTATACCGCCTACCAGGCCGGGGAAACCGATTTTCTGAACATCCTGGATGCCCAACGGCAGTTGCTGAATTTTCAACTCGCGTTTGAACGCGCAAAAACCAACCTGGCGATGTCTGCCGCGAGATTGGAAATGATCAGCGGTAAAGAAATCGACCGCAGTTTATCCAAATAACTCTAACGCAGGAGGAATTACCATGAAGCTGTTCCGTTCATCTTTGATCCTGGGTACACTGGGCTTGCTGCTGGTTTCCGCAGCGTACGCCGACGCACCCCGGCAAGAAGTAAAAAAAGAAGCACCCGGGAAAAAAGAAGCGGTGAAACTCGTCAACCAGACTGTCTGCCCGGTAATGGGGGGTAAGATTGACTCTACGATTTACACCGATATCCAGGGTCAGCGCGTATATCATTGCTGTCCCATGTGCTCGAAAAAACTGAAGGCCGATCCGGACACTTACTTCAAGAAGACGGCAAAAGCGGGAATATTGTTCGAGAACATCCAGACGACCTGCCCGGTTTCCGGCGAACCGTTGGAAGAAAAAACAGTGTTTACCGACTATGAAGGTCGCCGCGTTTATTTCTGTTGCAAAAAGTGCCGGGGGACTTTCGCCGATGCCCCGGACAAGTATCTGCAGAAGATGGATCAGCCGGCCAAAAAGACGGTGAAAACCAAGAAAGTCGAAGATAAACATCAGGGTCGCGACCAGCACTAAGCAAGGTCGGAGAACCGGGGAGAAAAGCCATGAAAGTCGCAGCGAACATCAAAAGAGCATTGTTTGACCTCTTTCCACGCCGTGGTCCCGCGTTGGTCGGTTTGCTCATCGTGACGGTGGTGGCTTTCTCCCTTGGCCTGGTTTTCTCCGGGGGTGGCGAAGCTCCGTCCGGACCGGAATCGGCAGAACAAAACCGTGCGGAAAAAACAAGCAAACCGACAATCTGGACCTGTTCGATGCATCCGCAAATTAGACTGCCCAACCCCGGCAAGTGTCCGATCTGTTTCATGGATTTGATTCCCCTGGAATCCGGCGGCGGAGAGACATTGGACCCTCGACAGATCCAGATGTCGGCGACGGCCAAAGAACTGGCGCAGATTGAGACCGCGGTGGTCCGGCGCGGGTTTGCCGAAGCCGAAGTCAGAATGGTCGGCAAGATCGCCTATGACGAAACGAACGTGGCCTACATTACGGCCTGGGTTCCGGGCCGGTTGGATCGTCTCTACGCGGATTTCACCGGCATTACCGTCAAAAAAGGAGACCATCTCGTTTACATCTATTCTCCGGAACTCCTGGCGGCCCAGGAAGAACTATTGCAGGCCAAGATAGCCGTGGAAGCGCTGTCTAAAACGAGGAGTACGATCCTTAATAACACGGCCGTCGCGACACTCGATGCTGCCCGTGAGAAGCTCCGCCTCTTCGGTCTCACAGAACAACAAATAGCGGCAGTGGAAGCTGAGAAAAAGCCGGCCGATCATCTGACAATCAATGCGCCGATCGGCGGCGTGGTCGTCCACAAAAATGCTCTGGAAGGGATGTACGTCAAAACCGGCACACGCATTTACACCCTCGCCGATTTAACCCGGTTATGGGTGGTGTTTGAGGCCTATGAATCCGACTTGCCCTGGTTGCGGTATGGACAGCATGTTTCATTTACGACACCGTCGTTCCCCGGTGAAACCTTTACCGGCATTGTCAGTTTTATTGACCCGGTAGTCGATCCGAAAAAGCGGACCGTGAAAGTCCGGGCGATTGTGGACAATAACAGCCGCCGCTTGAAACCAAACATGTTCGTCAGCGCCGTGGTCCAGTCCAAATTAGACAACAACGGGAAGGTTGTCGATGAAGACCTTGCCGGCAAATGGATCGGTCCCATGCACCCGGAAGTCGTCAAGAACGGACCGGGAACTTGTGATATCTGTGGGATGGCGCTGGTACCCGCCGAATCATTGGGCTATGCGGGAGAGCCGGCCACCAAAGAAAATGCACCCTTGTTGATTCCGGTTTCCGCTCCCCTGGTCACCGGCAAGCGGGCCGTCGTATATGTTGAAGTCCCCAATACAGACGAGCCGGTTTTTGAAGGCCGGGAAGTGGAGTTGGGACCGCGCGCCGGCGATTTTTACGTGGTAACCGCCGGGCTTTCCGAGGGTGAATCTGTCGTCGTTAACGGGGCGTTCAAAATTGACGCCGAATTGCAGATCCAGGCCAAACCGAGCCTGATGTCTCCCGAGGGCGGCGGCAAAGTAATGAATCATGGCGGTGGTCAAATGGGCTCGGCGGCAACAGATGCAGAATCTGTTGATCAACCGGTCGTCCCGCAGAACGGAAAGGTAAAGATCGACGCCGCGGCTCGCGACGCTTTGTCACCGATATATAAAACCTACTTCGAGGTGCAGATGGCGCTGGCAGCCGACGACCTGAAGGCGGCCACAACGGCATACGCAACCCTGCAGAAAGACGCCGAGCTGGTGGACATGGAGGTTTTCCGGGGTGAGGGGCATGTCCGGTGGATGAAATTCGCCGCCGAGATTAAAAAATACACCACCGCCGGTGCGGCGGCCAAAGACCTCAAGGACGCGCGCGCGGCGTTTTACGATCTCTCCCGGAGCATAATCCAGGCGCAGGAGACCTTCGGCCATTCGGATAATCGGAATTATTTTCTGACTTTTTGTCCGATGGCCAATGCCAACAAAGGGGCCTATTGGCTTCAGACGGTTGACACGGTATACAATTCATTCTATGGCCCGTCGATGTTGCGATGTGGTGAAATAAAGCAGGCGCTGGCCGCCGAGCCACAGGGGGCAAAGTAGGCATGACCAACCAAACCGGCATTCCTGAATATTCCCGGCTCTCCCTGCTTGATCGCATGATCAAGTACTGCCTGGAAAACAAGCTCGTGGTTACCCTGGTGACTCTGGTTGTTATCGTGTGGGGGATTATGGTCGCCCCGTTCGATTGGGAGATCCCCTTCCTCCCCCGTAACCCGGTCCCGGTCGACGCCATTCCGGATCTTGGTGAAAACCAACAGATCGTCTTTACCGAGTGGATGGGGCGTTCACCGCAAGATGTCGAGGATCAAATCACCTATCCGTTGACGGTGGCTTTGCTCGGTGTCCCGGGGATCAAAACGGTTCGCAGCTATTCCTTTTTTGGCTTTTCCACAATCTATGTGATCTTCAAAGATGATATAGAGTTTTACTGGTCGCGTTCGCGAGTTCTGGAAAAACTCAATTCCCTGTCGGCCGGCACCCTCCCCGAGGGTGTTCGGCCGGCACTGGGGCCGGACGCCACGGCGCTGGGCCAGGTTTTCTGGTACACCCTGGAAGGTCGGGACAAGGACGGTAATCCCACCGGAGGGTGGGACTTGCATGAACTTCGGTCGATTCAGGACTGGACCGTACGTTATGCGCTGCAATCGGCCGATGGTGTCGCCGAGGTCGCCTCGGTAGGCGGGTTCGTCCAGGAGTATCAGATCGACGTCGACCCGGATGCAATGCGGGCCTACGGAGTGAAATTAGAAAACGTGTTTACGGCCGTGCGTCGTTCAAATGTCGACGTCGGCGCCCGGACGATTGAGATTAACAAAGTCGAATACATGATTCGCGGACTTGGCTTTATTGAAAGCCTCGCGGACATCGAAGAAACGGTCGTCAAGGAAGTAGATAACGTCCCCATCAGAATTAAAGATATCGCCACAGTTTCTCTGGGCCCGGCCCTGCGCCGGGGAGCATTGGATAAGGGGGGCGCTGAAGTGGTCGGGGGGGTGGTCGTCGTCCGGTACGGTGAAAACCCCCTGGCCGCGATTAAAAATGTGAAGAAAAAAATCGCTGAAATCGCCCCGGGGCTACCGAAGAAAACCCTCGCCGACGGCCGCCTTTCGCAGGTAACAATTGTCCCATTCTATGACCGGACGGGGTTGATTTATGAGACATTAGGGACGCTGAATACCGCCCTCATCGATGAAATCCTCGTGACAGTCATTGTCGTGATCATCATGTTGATGCACCTGCGCAGCTCGCTGTTAATTTCCGGTTTATTGCCCTTGACGGTATTAATGGTTTTCATCGCCATGAAAACCTTTAACGTCGATGCGAATATTGTTGCACTCTCGGGTATTGCGATCGCCATTGGTACAATTGTCGACATGGGGGTCGTCATCTGCGAGAATATACTAAGACATATCGACAATGCGCCGCCGGGGGCCAACCGGCGGGAGGTCGTGTTCCGTGCGGCCTCGGAAGTCGGCAGTGCGGTATTGACGGCAATTTCAACGACCGTGGTATCTTTCCTGCCGGTGTTTACCATGCAGGCCGCCGAAGGCAAGCTATTCAAACCATTGGCCTATACCAAAACGTTTGCCCTGATTTCCTCGGTCATCATCGCCCTGACGATCATACCACCATTTGCCCATCTATTATTCACCAAAGGCCGCACGACCTTCAAAGGCCGGGGGCTTCTGCCCCTGGGGCTGGCCCTGGCCGGTTTCGCCTCGATGACCTGGGGCTTCTGGCTTACCGGTATTCTCTTGCTGGCGACCGGTGGATATTTTCAGTTTAAACACCGAATCCCCGAACGCCTCCGGCGGAACATTCCCAAGTATTTCAACTATATTGTCGTACTCGGGGTAGCGGTCGTGTTATCCTCACACTGGCTGCCTTTGGGTGTTCAAGGAGGAAGTGTTTCCAATTTCCTCTTTGTGGTTATCATTCTTGGCGGCATTCTCCTGCTTTTCCGGTTCTTTATTCGTTTCTACCAGCCGATTTTACGCTGGTGTCTGAATCATAAGAAAACTTTTTTCATCTTTCCCTCCCTGCTGGTTATGCTGGGAACGACAACCTGGCTCGGTTTCGGATCCATCTTCGGTTTCATGCCAAAATGGGTGCGATCGACCCCGCACTATGTCAGTATGAGCCACCTCTTTCCCGGCTTAGGGAAGGAATTCATGCCCGACCTGGACGAGGGATCGTATTTGTACATGCCGACGACGATGCCGCATGCCTCAATCGGGGAAGCTCTGGATGTATTGCAATACCAGGACAAAGCTTTTAGCAGCATACCGGAAATAGAATCAGTGGTCGGCAAACTGGGCCGGGTGGAATCCCCACTCGATCCGGCGCCAATTTCAATGATTGAAACAATCATCAATTATAAATCAGAGTACATCGTCGACAAAAGCGGCACCCGGCTCAAGTTCAAATACGATAAAGCAACGGACGAATTCGCCCGCGATGAAACCGGTAATCTGATTCCCGACGAGCATGGACGGCCCTATCGGCAATGGCGCGATCAGATCCATTCGCCTGATGATATCTGGCAGGAAATAGTCAAAGCCGGCAAACTGCCCGGGACAACATCAGCCCCGAAACTACAGCCGATCGCCGCCCGGATTGTCATGCTTCAATCGGGGATGCGTGCCCCCATGGGCGTGAAAGTTAAAGGACCCGACCTGGAGACAATCGAGAAAGTCGGCTATGAAATTGAACGGTTCTTAAAACAGGTTCCCTCGGTCGAGCCGGCCTCGGTTTTTGCCGATCGTATCGTCGGCAAGCCCTATCTCGAAATCGATATTGACCGGAAGGCAATTGCGCGGTACGGGCTGAGCGTTCGGGAAGTACAGGATGTCATCGAAGTGGCAATCGGCGGCAAACGTCTCACCACGACTGTCGAAGGACGGGAGCGCTACCCGGTACGGGTCCGTTATCAACGGGAATTACGGAATTCGCTGGAGTCGCTGGGGAAAATACTGGTAACCGCCCGCAACGGCGCCCAGATTCCAATCATTGAACTTGCCGAAATCAGGTTTATCCGTGGACCGATGGTCATAAAATCTGAGGACACCTTCTTAATTGGGTATGTGATCTTTGATAAAAAGCCCGGCTATGCCGAGGTGGATGTTGTCGAGGACGCGCAGAATTACCTGAAAGAAATGATCGCCGCCGGGGAATTTGATATTCCCGCCGGCGCCAGTTACGCCTTCGCGGGAAGTTATGAAAACCAGGTACGATCCGAACGAAGACTGAAAGTGGTCCTGCCGCTTTCTTTAATCATCATTTTTCTCATCCTCTATTTTCAATTCAAAAGTGTCCCCACCAGCTTGCTTGTTTTTTCCGGGATTTTTGTCGCCTGGTCCGGAGGTTTTCTCATGCTCTGGCTTTACAGCCAGGGCTGGTTCCTGGATTTTTCAATTTTCGGCGCAAATGTCCGGGAGTTATTCCAGGTGCGGCCGTTCAACTTGTCGGTTGCCGTCTGGGTCGGGTTTCTCGCTTTATTCGGCATCGCGACGGATGACGGCGTTATTATTTCGACTTACCTTAAACAAGTATTCGATCGCGAAAGACCATCAAGTATTACCGCAATACGGGAAGCGACGATAAAAGCCGGCATGAGACGGATTAGACCGGCCTTGATGACCGTGGCGACGACGATTTTGGCCTTGTTGCCGGTCCTGACTTCAACCGGGCGGGGAGCCGATATCATGGTCCCGATGGCGATCCCGTCATTCGGCGGCATGACCGTCGTCCTGGTGACCGTTTTCACCGTTCCGGTGCTCTATTGTGCCCTGGCCGAGCAACGGCTGAAACGGTCCTTAAAAAACTCGCCGGAAAGGACTGAGGACTGATGCATTCACAACGGTTAAATAATTCGGGTATCCTGGCCGGACTGGGGTTGCTGATGATTATTCTCGTGTCATCCGGTACGGCACGCGCGCAATCGCCGGCAAGCTCACTTTCCAATCAATATTGCCCGGTAACCACAAACGAGTTGGCCGATGAAAATATATTCATCGACTATCAGGGGCGACGGGTCTATTTTTGTTGCAGTAAATGCCGCAAGGATTTTTTGAAAAATCCCGAAGCTTACCTGGCCAACCTGCCTGAAAAAAGCGAAGGGGCGCATTCCCAATCCGTCGCTGAGCACCAGACCGGCGGCACGGAAAGCGATCGTAACCACGAGCATTCGCCCGGCACTGAACACGAACAACCGGATGCGGCGGCAACCCAACAGCCCGACCATCATGCCGACGACAGCGGCGAATCGGGCACACACGGACTTGCCGAGCAGGAGGGGCACGACCATGCGACAGACCACGCGGAACCATCATCGGTGATCGGTTTCCTGGGGAAATTCCATCCCGTGGTCGTCCATTTTCCGATTGCGCTGGTGATCATCGCGGCGACGTTTTTGGGTCTGGGCATCGTTGAAAAGTTTCAACAGTTTAATTTGCTGTCTGTGTACCTGGTCTATTTCGCGGCTCTTTCGGCGCTGGCCGCCGCGACATTGGGCCTGATTGCCGGGTCGGGGGCATCATATCCGTCATTGTTGGAAAATTATTTTTGGTGGCATCGCTCTCTGGGAATTGCTTCCGGAATCCTGACCCAGGTTTCCGCCTTTCTCGCCTATCGATTCCAAAAAGATAATTCTTCCGGTCGTTTGTGGTCATTCCGGATCGTCCTGGCTCTCAACGCGGTATTGGTCGGTATCACCGGCCATCTCGGCGCCATGCTGGTTTACGGTCCGGACTACTTTACCCTATAAAATTTACCCTGGAGGTTGTACAATGAAACGCGGCACAATGTTACTCTACGGAATTCTGGCGCTTGGTCTTATTGCCCTGCTTGCCGGTTGCGGAAACGATGATAAAGCTCTCTCGCCGGAGACCGATTCCGCCCCGGAACTTGCCCGCATCATCCCTCAGGATGGGGCTTCGGGAGTCGAACCACAAAGCTCCATTCATCTGAAATTCACGATGCCGATGGACACCGGCTCAGTGAGAGAGAATTTTTTCCTTACCGGCGGGCCTCGGATGCATGAATGGATGGATTCGGCCAATTATTATGGTGGTTTCGACCACATGGGCATGAACCAACGCAACCACATGATGGAGTGGATCGACTCGATTCATGTTGCGGGAGAATTTCGCTGGAATGAACCCATGGACAGTTGCGAGTTTATGCCGGCATTATCCATGGACCAGGGCGCGGAATATATGATTCTCATGTACGAGGATGGCATGATGGACCGGGACGGTCGCCAAATGGACATGGGACAGGGCAATGACGGTTATCATTCATATCACTTCACAACTCAGCCGCCTCCGTCGGGCACGCCGAACATTATCCGAATGTGGCCTGCCAACAGTGAATCCAACGTTCCAGTCCAATCCTCGATTCACTTGGTTTTCGATATGCCGATGGACACCGCATCGGTTGCCGAGAACTTTCACTTCTCCGGAGGAATGGAGATGGAAGAATGGATGGATTCCCTCGAACAGCAGAGCGGGATGGGTGGGATGGGGATGATGGACATGGATCATATGATGGGATGGATGGACGATATTGAACATTCCGGGAATTTTAACTGGAACAATTCACTGGACAGTTGCGAATTCATTCCCGACTCCACAATGATGCACAACACCGAATACATGCTTTTTATCAATGGCGAAGTTTACGGCCGCAACGGGATGAAGATGGATTTCGAACTGTTTGACGACGACGCCTTCCAACACCATTTCCGAACAAAGCCGTGAGGTCGGATCGGTATTCCCCTGCCGAATCGACTCAATAAACGCTTGGCAGACAAACCAGGGCGAAGTCGTGGAGTATTATCGACCCGGGATTGGACTATTTCCAGAGATCGCAGCGGTCGACTTCCTCACCGAGGATATTCAGGTAGCACCAAAGTTGCGTGCGGTGATGCGCGAAATGTTCCAGTTGGGCCAACACGCCCCCTTTGTAGGACATCGTGGTGCCAAACGGTGTGGTAAAGGTCCCGGTTTCGAAATCGTCCTCGGTCATCCCCTGATAAAATTTCATCGCCCGCGTATGATATTCTCGTGAAGCGGCGATCAAAGACGTTTTGTCGGCAACGGTGCGGGCTTTCACCTTCTCCTCATAGCTTTCCGGAGTCAGGTTCCCGCTGAAGATTTCCGATTCGATATCGAGCAGGGTAATCAGATGGTTGGCCAGTTCGCCGAGAGCCATCATATGCTCGACGGGACGCCAATCCCATTTGTCCTCGGGGATAGCATCCAGAATTTTCCAGCAATTCCGCACCCGGTTGTCCATATACTCGACAAGTTCGCGCTTGGTCATTGTGTACCCTCCTGCCGAAAATCTCACGGGGCAACGCCCGTGAAAAAAACCCGGTCTTTGCTTGTGAATATAATATCAAACTGTGGCCAATGTCGAGGCATTAATCGCCGATCGTTGATTTAATGTCATCCGGCGAGTTCGACCTTTATGATCTGCAAAATGGACATTCTGAAAAAATGGGCCTCTACGGCGGGTGGCTGGTCCCCAAAAGGTTTTTTCAATACACCCCCCTGTGAAGGGTAGGGGCAGGGCTTGCCCTGCCCATGGGTCATGGCAGGCCTGCCCCCTGCATTTTGGACAACGAAAAATAATGCGCCCGCCCCTTAACCAATCGCCGGAGAAAGTCGATATTTGATTATTGGGGTCCGACCGGCGGCCGCCGGAACATTAGTATCCGGTTGAATCATAATCAGGTAGAAAAAAGACGGCAGTTGACGAAAACAATGTTTTAATACCGGGGAGAAAGTCGATGACCAGATCAATGAGTTTTGTTTTGCTAATCTG
>JAJRUJ010000029.1 GCA_024277855.1 Candidatus Zixiibacteriota bacterium | reverse complement strand
TGCCCGCGCCGGTGAACGCGGCGGCGGGGGAGCCGGCGCGACAGCGCACGGCCGCCGGCGGGCGGCTATAATGGCGGGCCTATGAAGGCCGTTCGAATTCACGGGCACGGCGGACCGGAAGTGGTCCGCTGCGAGCAAGCGCCGGAGCCGAAACCGAAAGCCAACGAGGTGCTGGTGCAGGTGAAAGCCTGCGCTCTGAACCACCTGGATTTGTGGGTGCGCGGCGGGCTGCCGGGCTTGGATCTGGACATGCCGCACACGCTGGGCAGCGATGCGGCGGTAGGCATGGCGCTTATTTTATCCTTACTGGCTGGGGACAAACGCCCGCTCTCGACAGTGGCCGCGGAGTTTCCGCGCTATTTTACGGCCAAATCTACCCGGCCGATACCAAAGAATTTCGCAAGCAGACTGAAACGATTGCCGAAGAAATACATAAAAGGGAAAATAAACCGGATCGACGGAATCAAGGTGTTTCTGCCGGACGGTTCGTTACATATACGTGCGTCAAACACCGAACCGATTTATCGGGTGACCGCTGAAGCCCGCTCGGCCAAACGCGCCCGCGTGCTGATGGCCGAGGGATTGACTATTCTTGGAGGTTGAGGAAAGGATTCTACCGCATGTGCGGAATTATCGGATACATTGGTGACCGTCTGGCTGTGCCGATTATGCTGGAGGGCCTCAAGCGTATGGAATACCGGGGATATGATTCCTCGGGGATGGCGTTGATGGAACCCAGCGGATTACTCTTTGAAAAATCGGCCGGGAAGATTCCCCGTCTGGAGAAGGCGCTGGCCGGTCGTGAGTTTGTCTCCACAATGGGAATTGCCCATACCCGCTGGGCGACGCATGGCGAACCGACCGACGAGAATGCGCATCCGCATCTTGATGAAGATAACAAGATCGCACTGGTGCACAACGGTATCATCGAAAATTACGCCGCGCTTAAAGAGCTGCTGGAAGGGCGGGGCCATACGTTTCGCACGCAGACCGATACCGAGGTCCTTTGTCATCTGGTCTCCGAATACTACGACGGCGATTTGGCTGCCGCGGTGCAATTGGCCTTAAGTCAGGTGGAAGGGACCTATGGGATTGCGGTGATTTGCAAAGACCAACCGCGTGAAATCGTCGCCGCCCGCAAGGGCAGCCCGCTGGTGCTGGGACGCGGGAAAAACGAAAATTTCGTGGCCTCCGATGTCGCGGCCGTACTGCGTTACACCAACCAGGTGGTCTATCTCGAAGAGGGCGAGATGGCGGTCATCCGTCAGCATGATTTCGATGTGACAACGATTGAAAATGTGAAGGTCACCCCGCAGATTCAGGAAGTCGAATGGACGCTGGAACAGATCGAAAAAGGCGGCTTTGAACATTTTATGCTCAAAGAAATTTTTGAGCAGCCGACGACGATCAAAAATGCCCTGCGGGGCCGTCTGGATGACGAACAGGCCACCGCGCGACTCAATGGGATCAAAACGCACCTCGATGAATTGGGCCGGCTCAACCGGATTATCATCTCGGCTTGTGGAACATCCTGGCATGCGGGGATTATCGGTGAATATATGATCGAGGCGCTTGCGCGGATTCCGGTCGAGGTGGAATATGCCTCGGAATTCCGTTATCGCTCGCCGATCCTCAAGCCCGGGACACTGGTTTTTGTGATTAGCCAGTCGGGGGAGACTGCTGATACGCTGGCGGCGATGCGCGAGGCGCGGCGCAAAGGGGCAACGGCGCTGGGGTTGTGCAATGTTGTCGGGTCGACTATCGCGCGCGAATCGGACGGCGGGGTCTATATTCACGCCGGTCCGGAGATCGGGGTGGCCTCAACCAAGGCGTTCACCTCGCAGGTGACTGTCCTCTCGTTGCTTTCCTTGATGCTCGGTCGGATGCGCGACATGTCCTTTGCCAACGGGAAGGCCTATGTCGACGAACTCCGGCAGATACCGCAAAAAGTTCAGCAAATTTTGGAAACCAATAATGAGATTCGGGCAATCGCCAATCGGTTTGCGGAGCATGATAATTTTCTTTACCTCGGCCGGGGGTATAATTTCCCGGTGGCGCTCGAGGGTGCGTTAAAACTTAAAGAAATCTCCTATGTCCACGCCGAGGGGTATCCGGCGGCGGAGATGAAACACGGCCCGATTGCTTTGATCGACGAACGGATGCCGGTGGTGGTGATTGCTTTGCAGGATTCGGTCCATGACAAAGTTCTCTCCAACATCCAGGAGATTAAGGCGCGCAAGGGAGTGGTGATCGCGGTGGCGACCGAAGGTGACGACAAAATCCACGAGTACGTTGACCATGTGATCAGTGTACCGAAAACCATCGAGCCGCTGACCCCGCTGTTGTCGATTATCCCGTTGCAACTGCTGGCCTATCACATTGCCGTGTTGCGTGGGTGCGATGTCGACCAACCGCGGAACCTGGCCAAGAGCGTGACGGTAGAATAATCATACGGCGGTCTTTGGCTTTGACGAGTCTCACCTAATTTTCGTATACTTCATCGGCCGGAGGGCTAGTCCTAATTGGTAAGGCAGCGGTCTTGAAAACCGCCGGGAGTGATCCCATGGGGGTTCGAGTCCCTCGCCCTCCGCTTTTTCTTCTTCCTGCCGTCAGAATGCGCCAACTACCGAATATTTATCCTGGGACATGTGTAGCCGCCACGGGGAAATTTCTCGTTTCGGCAGGCGGAATAATTGACAATGATGGCCCTTGTGTTGTATTGTTGTTGTTGGCGTTAAAACCCCGCCAAACGATCCAGTCGGCGTACGGGGCAGCGAGGGTGAAACATTGAGAAGAACCCTGCGAGACCATTTCAATGAGTATGAAATCATACTTCACGAGGTCTCCTCTCAAGAAGACCTTTTAGTCTTCCATAATGAATTGCCGGCCGTCCAGTTCCTGCGGCGATTTATCGAGAATCGATTCAACCGGGCGATTCTGCGCGATGTGTTTCTGGAAGGCCTGTTCGATCCCGATATTGGTCGTTTGGATGACGAAGAGCTTCTTAATCAGCTCGCCTCAAGATTGGTATCGGGTCAGGTCAAAATTGCTGTCTCATCGAGACCTGCCAGACCGGCGATATCCGGGATTTCACCACCGGGGGTGACGGAAGAATCGAGATCCGGGACATCGATCCGGGTACCTGCGAAATAATGAAAATGAGTGACGCGTTCGCACTTGAGGTATTGGAGGTCCGATGACCGCCGTATTCACCGGCGTGACCGGCAAAACGATCTGCTTGGCGTGTCGTCGATTCCAGTTGGACAGGCGACAGTTTGCCGAATCGGCGTGTGGTTGGGGTGCTGAAGAGGGCGGTGGGTGATGGGGTTTACCGAACGTTCCATGGCGACCGAATATAGTCTCCAGGACGGGGATACGCTCCAAATGATCGCCGAACGTGAGACCGCCGGTGGCAATTCACTCACGGCCGAGGAGATTGCCCTGTTTAACTGGGGCACCGCCGACGCCGATATAATCGAGGAATTCCTGCGTGATGAATTGGGCTGCTACCGCCGAGGCGAAGACAAACGATTTGTTATCTCGGCCGATGCCGAGCCGAGAAGTAGTCTGCTGATCCCGCAGGCCTTCACGAGGTCGGGCTTAGCGTCCAATACGACACATACACTTGTCGTGAAAAAGCCGTCGGTCCCGCCGACACAGTTTGAGGGATGTTGTAAAATCAAGGGCATCACTTTCGATTTCGACAGTTCATTTATCCGTCCCTCCGTGGTGGGTGATCTGGCCGCAGTTGAACTCGAAATGCAAAAACATCCGGATGCCAAAATCCTGATCTACGGGCATACCGATAAAGTCGGTTCCGAACAATACAACAAGTTGTTAAGCGAGCGACGGGCCAAAAGTGTGTATGCGTTCATCACCAATCAACCCGATATCTGGGAGGATCTGTACAATCAGGAGGGTTGGAGGATAAAGTGCGTCCAAGAAATCCTCAAAGATATGGGCGACCCGTACGACCCGGGTCCGGTCGACGGGATTGACGGCCCGCAGACCAAACGAGCGGTGCGGGAATTCCAGGACGACAACGGGTTGACTGTTGATGGCATTGCCGGGCCAAACACACGTGCCGAGCTGTTTTCCACCTATATGTCGGGCAAACACGACATTGAAATCGATGATAGTAAGTTTATGAACCCCAAGCATATAGGGTGTGGCGAGTTTAACCCGATCAAGGACACCGAAGAACCGCACGAACCGAATCGGCGGGTGACGTTTTATTTTTTCAACGAAAACCGCCTGCCGGTCATTCCTTGCCGACACGGTGTTTTGACCCCATGTAAGCGACAGATCAGTAATCCTATCCTACGTTATAAAGATGAATTCACCTGTAGTTTTTACGACAGTATCGCCCAGCGTTGTGCTTGTGAAAACCCGGGTCGGCCGAAAAAAACGACGCCACCGGTTGTTGCTGTCACGGTGGCGATCAAAGCCGAAAACGGTACCGACCCGCCGCCGACAACGGTCTATGTGTCCAAAAAAATTAGACTCAAAGCGGTATCCAGTTCCGGTACCGGAACATACGTGTGGAGCACGACCAGCAGCAGGGTTACCCTGGAGAACGTGAAAAACCAGACGGTGACAGTCGTGGCCGGCAAAAAATCCAGTTCGGCACCGGACAGCGAGGAAATCCAGGTCATTTTCACCCCCGCCGGGAAAGACGCCCTCGCGCCGGAAAAACATAAGATGGGTGTCTGTACGGTGAAGTTCTCCGAGGCATACAAACGTCCCGAGCGGCACCCCTGGGGTTACGATGAATACCAAGAAATCCTCTGTCGGGACATGGATGGGAAAAAGTTCAAAGAGCAACCCGGCCCGGCGATGGATTTCATTTCGGTTAAGAGTGCTGAACCGGGCCTGGTCCTGTTCTCGACACCGGAAACCGGTTGGGTCAAAGTCACGATTGAGGGCTGCAAACCGGAGGAAGTCTTTTTTCGCAGTAAGAACCCCACTGTCTGCAAAGTGAAAAGCAAGAAGGCCGACAAGACACCGTTTCTTCTGGAAATCGAGGGCAATCCACTGGTCACGAAACGGGCGACGAAAATCGAGGCCCGAATTGGCAGTCTGTACGGCCAGCTGGCCGCGGAATTAGGCGTGGTTGTTTTGGAGGAATTGAAGTATCGCGCGGCCTGGTTCCGCGTTGTCGATCCAAAATCGCCCAAAACGAAATTGAGCCATGCGCTCACCGCGCAAGAGCTGCAAGACACTCTCGACTATTATTACAGGCAAGGTGTCGCGAAGTGGGATATCAGCGGGGGCACTAAAGAAACCGAAGTCGAATACGACCCGCATAAGACCGGATATCTGGCCCTGGAACCCGGCGTGACGACGCCGGCTGAGAAGAAAATAATGGACAAATGCTCTTCGCGGCGTACCCGGATAATCTATGTGAAGAACATAAACTGGTTTTATTATTTTGCGAAAGACGCCGCGAAAACCGACACCAAGATCACGTTGAAGAAGTACGGCGGGACTTACCTGGGATATTTGGGGACCAATAAATATCAGGTTCTTGATAAGAATAAGCAGTCGGTGATCGTAAAAATAAAGAGCGTTGATACGTCGACCGGTGTGGTTGAACTGGAAGCGGCGCTGGGCAAAGATTGCAAAAAAGCCGACAAGGCGGCGTTGATCTTCCCGTTGGCCGGCCTGAGCGGCAATCCGGCCTGGGTGGAAGAAATGCCAACGAAAGTCGACCTCTGCAATGTCGCCGGCCATGAACTCGGTCACCAGGTTGCCGGCTTTGCCGATATTGGGGAAAGACGCAATATTATGCACGGCACCAGCGAATCGGGTGGTCTGTTGCGTCACCGGCCTTTGACGAAGTATTACAAAACGGCCGAGAAAGAAAAACAATGGGTACTGATGAAAGGCCGTTAAGCAAAAAACTGCGGACAGCGCCGTTGTTCTGGCTGGTTGTTTTTGGTCTGGCGGCGATCAGTCCCGCATTTTGGGGAGTTGTCAACGCGATGGGAAATGAGACAAGTCGACCCCCTCGGGCCGCGGAGATTGTGGCGTTGATCCAGGACGGCCATGATTTCGACAATGACGAATATCTGGAAATCGGCCACGAACCGTCGCTAATCCAAAATTTGATCGCGCTGGCGCCCGGGCAAACGGCAGAGATCCGGCGGGCAATCCTCGATTTGCTCATTGAGGTTGGGCGTCCGATCTATACCGATGGCGACGGCCCCGAACGATTTGCGCCGTATATCAACAATCGGGCCGTTATCAGTTTTATGGTTACCTCACTGACCGATGAGGACCATGAGTTGCGGAATTTGGCCGGTGAGATGTTGGCCACCGAGGTTCCGGCTCCACTCCTGCGTGACCATTCCCGCGAGTTGATCGATCTCATCCGCGAAAATATCGGGATTAAAGGCGCGGTGCCAATCCTGGGAAAGACCGGGGCCAGCCGTGCCCGGGAATTATTGCAGGCAAACAAGCAACTCCAGAAAGCGAATCCCCGGGCCACACAGGCTGCTCTCGGTCGGTTGGGTGACCGCGAGGCCGAAAGTCTGGTGATCGCCGCGTATCGCCGGGCAGATACGCCCCGCAGCAAGGAAGAAGAAGCCCATCGCCTTGGGTATATGGCAACTCCCCGGGCGGTCCTCGCACTGGCGCGGGATATGCGCACCCCTGAGACATATATCTGGAATATGCAATCGCGGCGGTCGCTGCGAGTGCATCTCATCGAAGGTATGCATCTGGCCTTTCCCACCGAACCGGTCTTCTGGCCGCCGCAATTCAAGCCCTCGGACGACTCCTACTACGAGGCGATTGAGCAGTGGATAACCGAAAATCTCGGGGTTACCTGGGAACAGCCACGGCCGGAATTCCTATACCAGGAAGATGCGCCGGTCTTGCCGAATCCGGGTGCAGGTCGGTAGACTAAGCTTGTGGTATTGATTTGTTAGCTGGCATTCTTGCCGGAGTCGTGGGTATTTTGGTTACCAACATTGTTGTTATCGGCGAAGTTTGTTTCCCGGGTCGATCCGGACGATATGTTTGATAGTGCCAACTGACGGTATTCCCGGCCATTTGTCCTGTACAATATTCAGATATCTGTTATATTATCCTAAGCCCGAGTTTGCAGGATAGATGGGCAAAGGTCAGCAGTGGCAGACAAGGCGCCGTCGAGACGGGAGGCGGACGGCGGTTTTTCCTGAGTTACCCCAAGTATCGGTTTCGTCTCCCGGATATTTGCCAGTCAAAAACATACAGCCAAGCTGGGAGAAGAGCATGCGGGATCCTGATCGGCCGTTCAGTCTTGTGAAAACCTTTGCAATTGCGATTATTATCTTACTGACCGGCGTGGCGAGTGCTGTCGCTGAACAAATCTCCGTCGAATACTCTTTTGATCGTCCGGAAATCCGAAGTATCACCATTGACGGCGAATCCTATGATCGACTGATCATGACCGACGCGCCCCGGTCGGGTGACCCCGGCCAACCCGCCCTGCCGGCGCGGGGAGCGAATATCCTCCTGCCGCCCGGCGCAGTGGTCACCGGCATCACCATCAATTATGGCGAGAAGATCGTTCTTGGCGCCGATTATTATGTCGAGCCGGTTGGAAAGCCATACAAACTGTCCGCCGACCCGGCGTCGGTTTTGCCGCCGGAACCGGATGAAGCGATCTATTCATCGTCGGCGCCGTTCCCGGCCGAGCATTTTCAGAGAATCGGTGATTATGCCTTTCGGGGTTATCAAATCCTGACATTAAAACTCCATCCTGTTGAATATATTCCGGCAACCGGGGGGCTGACCTATTATTCGAGCATGACGGTCGTGGTCACCACCCGCGACGACAGCCAACCGTCATCGTTGCTCCGGGGGAATCCCGGCGACCGGCTGGAACTTCTCGCAAAAGTCGACAATCCCGCTGTCGCCGACGAGTATACCATGTTTGCTCGCGGCCCGGCCGCTTCGTTCGACATGCTGATTCTGACCACGACGGCGCTGGCCGATGCTTTCGTGCCGCTGAAGAACTACCATGATGCCCACGGCATCGTCACTCAAATCCATACGACCGCCGATGTCGGCAGCACCAATCCCGACGATGTGCGTAATTATATCCGCGATCGGTACCTGTACGACGGCATTACGTATGTCCTGATCGGCGGTGACGATGATTTAATCCCCGCCAAGGACCTTTATGTCGATTCGAAAGCGGGTGAGATAGAATACAGTATGCCCGGCGATCTTTATTTTGGGTGTCTTGACGGCACCTGGAATGTGGACGGGGATTCGCGGTGGGGTGAGCCGAATGATGGCGAAGACGGCGGCGATGTTGACTTGGTCGCCGAGGTTTATGTCGGTCGGGCTTCGGTTGGCAATGTGACCGAAGCGAATCGGTTCGTCAACAAGACCTTGCAGTATGCCAATGCGCAGGGTGCTTACCTGGGCAATGTCCTGATGTGCGGCGAATTTCTCGATTTCGGCGGAGTTTCCGATTATGCCGGAAACATGATGGATCAGATGGTTGACGGTTCCAGCGCGGACGGGTATACCACCGTCGGGATCTCGTCGTCCGATTTTGCCATCGACAAACTCTATGATCGGGATTGGGCCGGGAATGACTGGCCCGCAACCGAGTTGTATTCCCGGGTCAATGGCGGCCTGCATATCATCAACCATCTCGGTCACGGCAATACAAGCTGGGCGTTGAAGATGACTTCCTCGTCGATTTTGACGGCATTCACCAACACCGATCTTTGTTTCCTCTACTCACAGGCTTGTTACTCCGGACAATTCGATGGCGCCGAATGCTGGGCCGAGTATATGAACATCAAGACCGACTATGGCGCCTGGGCCGTGATCATGAATGTGCGATATGGCTGGGGATCAAGTTATTCGACCGACGGACCGTCGCAACGGTTTGATCGCGAGTTCTGGGACGCCGTGTACAATCCCACCGAGGGCAAGCCGGAGCTTGGCCGGGCCAACCACGATTCCAAGGAAGACAATCTATACCGGATCAATGAATCATGTATGCGCTGGTGCTATTACGAAATCACGTTGTTCGGTGACCCCGCGATGTCGTTTAAAGGTGTGGCCTCGATCGCTTTTGATTATCCAGCCGGGTTGCCCGATGTCGTTGCCCCCGACACGCCGACATCTTTTGCCGTTGTCATCAGTGAAGTCGGTGATGGTGTGGCGGTTTCCGGCAGCGGTGAGCTGCATTATTCGCTTAACGGCGGACCGGTACAAACCGTTGCGATGACCGAAGGACTGCCGAATGAATACACCGCGACACTGCCGGCTATCTCCTGTGGCGATATCCTCGAATACTATGTCAGCGCCGAGGAAGCGACCAACGGCCGGATATATGATCCGGACCCGTCGTCGCCGAATGTCGCCGGCGCGGGCACAGGTGAGGTTACGGTATTCAGTGATGATTTTGAGGCCGATTTGGGTTGGACGGTTTCCGGTGGGGATTGGGCACGCGGTGCTCCGGCCGGGGCCGGGGGCGAATATGGCAACTCGGACCCGTCACAGGCGCACAGCGGAACAAATATCTATGGCTATAATTTGAACGGTGACTACGCCAGCAATCTGCCCGAATATCACCTGACCAGCCCGGCAATCGACTGTTCTGACCTGACGAATGTCCGTCTGAATTATTGGCGTTGGCTCGGTGTCGAGTCGCCATCATATGACCATGCTTACGTTCGCGTCTCAAATGACGGAACGAACTGGACGACTGTCTGGCAAAACCAGACCGAGATGACAGGAGGCACGTGGGAGGAAGTTGACCTCGATCTCTCCTCGGTCGCCGATGGTGCCAGCACAGTTTACATTCGGTTCACGATGGGGACAACCGACGGCAACTGGCAATACTGTGGCTGGAACCTTGACGATGTTGCCGTGATCGGGTCTGAATGTGTCAACGACGGTGATGACGACGGCGATGGAATCCTCAATAGTGTAGATAATTGTCCGTCTATGTACAATCCCGGTCAGGAAGACGGCGACAGTGACGGTGTCGGTGACCTTTGCGACAACTGCCCGTTGAACAGTAATCCCGATCAGGTTGACACGGATGGCGACGGTATCGGGGATGTCTGCGACACTGACAGTGACGACGACGGGATTCCTGACGGTGACGACAATTGTCCCTATATTGCCAACCCGGGCCAGGAGGACAACGATCTCGACGGCCAGGGCGATGTTTGCGATACCGACGATGACAATGACGGTGTCCTTGATGTACTGGACAATTGCCCGATGACGGCCAATCCCGGTCAGGAGGACAACGACCTTGACGGCCAGGGCGACATCTGCGACACCGATGATGACAACGACGGTGTCCTCGATGAATCCGACAACTGCCCGTTGCTGGCCAACTCACTGCAGGAGGACAACGACCTCGACGGCCAGGGCGATCTTTGCGACACCGACGACGACAACGACGGTGTTCTGGATGTCAACGATAACTGCGTGTTTGCGGCCAATCCGGATCAGGAAGACGATGACGCCGACGGCGTCGGCAACGCGTGTGATGATTGCGATTGTACCTGGCTGGGCGATTTGAACGGGGACAAGACGATTAATCCACTCGATGTTGTCTGGATGGTCAATAAAGTCTACAAAGGACACGGCACCTTTACCGAATATCCGGCTTGTCCGTTGGGCAATGGCGATTACAACTGTGACGATGACGTCAATCCGGTCGATGTCGTGTTGATGGTCAACTTCGTATATAAGACCGAACAACCGGGCCCCTGCAATCCCTGCGCGCCGTAGCGCAGGTGAGTATGCGGTGTAATCAACAGTTTGATGAAAAAACGGCGGTCGCCGGCACCGTGAATGACTATCTTGTCACCGGAAAGGAGTGCCGGTGAAGATGCCGCTTGTGGTTCATATTTTGGGGCAATTCGACGAAAATTACGCCGAAAGACTCCGCCCTAAACTCGCCGACGCCATCGCGTGGTCAAATCGCATCGATCTCCGAGGGGAGATCAATACACTTTTGCCGATAGCCGACGGGAAATTCCCCAAAACATAAAACAATAAGGTCATCTGCCGGGGAGGAATAAAATAATGCAGAGGTCGGGTCGTCGAATGAGGCATACGGTTGTTATCTTTTGTGGATGGATATTATCAGGTCTTCTCGGTTGTTCTGCACCGTCAGGGGGCGTGCCCGAAACTCCGATCATTGCGGTAACCGACACATATCATGGTGTCGAAGTGGTCGATCCATACCGTTGGTTGGAAGACGGTCAGGATCCCGCAGTTTGCGAATGGAGCGAGGCACAGACCGCCTACGCCCGTCGAGTGCTGGACAACCTGCCGGCACGGGACGCAATTTATCGACGGCTTGAGGTTTTATACAATAACGCATCCGCGGAATACAGTTCATTCCAACAGCAGGCCGGGCTGTTATTCGCCAAAAAATGGGAACCGGGACGGGAGCAATCATATTTGGTGGTGTTTGACGGGATCGACAAGCCGGAATCTGAGCGAATCGTGGTCGACCCGAATGTGATCGACACCACGGGATTGACTTCGATCGATTTTTTTGTGCCCTCACCTGACGCCGGGTTGGTTGCCGTCTCGCTGTCTCGGCTGGGTTCGGAGATTGGCGATGTGCATGTCTATGATGTTACCACCGGCCGGGAGGTTGACGGGCCGATACCCTCGGTCAACGGCCCGACGGCGGGGGGGGATGTGGCCTGGTCGTTTGACGGGTCCGGGTTCTATTACACCCGCTATCCCCGTAAGGGCGAACGTCCCGCCGAAGATATGTTTTTCTATCAGCAGGTATATTACCATCAACTGGGGACACCCACTGAGGATGACACCTATGTGATCGGCAAGGAATTTCCCCGGATTGCTGAGATCGAATTCGAAACCTCGCGCGACGGCAAATACCTGCTGGTCGCGGTGGCCAATGGCGATGGCGGCGAGTTTTCCCATTATCTGCTAAATCCTGCGAGAGAATGGCGGCAGATTACTCGTGACGAAGATCTGATTCCCCAAATCAAATTTGGTCCGGACGATGCGCTTATCTGCCTTTCGCACAAGGACAGTCCGCGCGGAAAGATTTTGCGTCTCCCCGTCGGAGAAACGGATCTGGCCCGGGCGCGGGTAATTGTGCCCGAGAGCGAAGGTGTGATCAGAAGCTTCCTGCCCGCAAAGTCGAAACTGTATATCCGCGACCTGGTAGGCGGGCCGTCCGAGGTCCGGGTCGTTGACTATCGGGGTAAGGTGGAAGGGACGCTGCCGATTTTGCCGGTTTCCTCGGTCTGGGGCATGGTCGGACTCGGCGGGGATAAGATTCTCTATAGCAATAGCAGTTTTATTACGCCGGAACAGTGGTACACCTATGATCCGAGTGACGGGACTCCTTCGGTGACATCATTCAAGGTGACTACGCCTGCCGATTTTAGTGACATTGAAGTTGTCCGCGAACAGGCAATCTCCAGATATGGCACGAAAATTCCGCTGAATATCCTGCGCAGGAAAGGTATTGCGCTTGATGGACAGAATCCAACGATACTCTATGGTTATGGCGGATATGGAATCAGCCAGACTCCTTATTGCGACCGGAAACTCAGTATCTGGCTCAATCGCGGCGGGGTGTACGCCATCGCCAACCTGCGGGGCGGCGGTGAATTTGGTGAAGAGTGGCACAAGCAGGGCTACCTGGCCGCAAAACAAAATGTGTTTGATGATTTTATTGCCTGCGCTGAATACTTGATCGAGGCGAAATACACCAATCCCGCCAGATTGGCGATCATGGGCGGAAGCAACGGCGGCTTGCTGGTCGGCGCGACAATGACCCAGCGGCCGGAATTGTTCCGGGCGGTTGTCGCTTTAAAGGGAGTGTACGATATGTTGCGGGTCGAACTCGACCCCAACGGCGCGTTCAACGTAACCGAATACGGCACGGTCAAAGACCCCGATCAATTCAAGGCCTTATACGCCTATTCCCCGTACCATAACGTCGTCGAGAATACCGCTTACCCGGCTGTTTTGTTCACCGCAGACGAAAACGACGGGCGGGTCAATCCCGCAAATTCGCGGAAGATGGCCGCCCGCGTGCAGGCGGCGACGACCTCCGGTTACCCGGTATTGTTGCGGGTGAGCGCCGGGTCCGGACATGGACGCGGGAGTTCGCTGTCCAGCCGGTTGGACAAGGATGCCGATGTCTGGGCGTTTTTGTTCGACCAACTGGGTGTAAAGTTTGTCGGATCGCAAAAAGACCGTTAGCCGGGCGGAGAATATCTCGTCTGAGGCGGTATGAGGACCAAACAGTATGGCTGAATTATCATTCTATGGCGCGGCGGGTACGGTGACCGGCTCGCGACACCTGCTGGATATCAACGGCACACGATTGTTAGTTGATTGCGGGTTGTTCCAGGGATCAAAACAAAACCGTAAACGCAATTGGGAGCCATTCCCCGTCGAACCGGCGGCAATCGACCGTCTGTTGTTGACTCACGCCCATATCGACCATACCGGCTATATTCCCCGCCTGTGCCGGGACGGCTTTTATGGCCCGATCCATTGCACGTACCCGACCGCTGATTTGTGTGAGGTCCTGCTTCCGGACAGCGCCTATCTGCAGGAGGAAGATGCTCGCTGGGCCAATAAAAAAGGACACACCAAGCATAAACCGGCATTGCCGTTGTATACAGCGGCCGATGCGGAAAAAGCGCTGGAATCATTCAAACCGGTTTTCTACGGGCAGAATCTGTTTGTCGAAGATGGGTTGCGCGTCAAATTCAAGGACGCCGGTCACCTGCTGGGTTCTTCGTTTATCGATATCAAAGTGGCGAAAGGCCCCAAGGCGCGCAAGATACTGTTTTCCGGAGATGTGGGCAAACCGGGACGCCCGATTCTGCGTGACCCCGTACAGGTCTATGACGTCGATTACTTGGTATTGGAGTCGACCTATGGCGACCGGCTGCACGATGATGTCTCGCCCCGCGACGAACTTGCCCGGGTGATCAATGAGAGTGTTGAGCGCGGCGGGCTGTTGGTAGTCCCCTCGTTTGCCGTCGGGCGGACCCAAACTTTGCTGTATGCCATTCGGGAGCTTGAAGAACAAGGAGACGTCCCGACGTTGCCGATTTATGTCGATTCGCCGATGGCTATCGACGCCACCACGATTTTTGAAAAGCGCCTGACCGATCTGAACCTGCGCACCAGAATCGAAAAGCTGCGCGGTAAGCAAATACTGCGGCCGGATAAGGTTAAATTTTGCCGGACGAAAGTGCAGTCGATTGCGATCAACAATGAGATGGGTCCGGCGATTATTATTTCCTCCAGCGGGATGGCGGTGGGGGGAAGGATTTTGCATCATCTGGCGCGTTGTTTGCCTGATCAACGGAATACAATAATGTTGGTTGGCTACCAGGTACCGGGAACGCGGGGCCGCTCATTGCTGGATGGTCAATCACACGTAAAAATTCACGGGCGACAGATTCCGGTAATGGCGCAAGTCGAGAATATTAACGGTTATTCCGGCCATGCCGATTATCGCGAGATTCTCGCCTGGCTGATGGGTTTTAACCGGCCGCCGAAAAAAACATTCATCGTGCATGGTGACGAAGAGGCCTCCGCCGCGATGGCCCAACATATCCGCGAACGTTTCGACTGGGACGTTGAAATCCCGGAATATGGTGAGACGTTCGCTCTGGATCTCTAACATAAAAAAACCGTGGCGCGTTGGCGCCACGGCTATATAAATCCTCTGTCTTTTGCAATATTGCTATCACCGGATGATGACGATCTTGCCGATCTGGGTCCCCCGTTCGGATTCCACCGAGTAAAGATAGATTCCGGAGACGACTGCCTGCGTGTTGCGGGTGATCAGGTCCCAACTGGTGTGCCAGGGAGTGTCGGAGAGCCAACTGTCCGGATGATCGATTTGCCGCACCAGGTCACCGTCGAGGGTAAAAATCCGGATGGTCGCTTTTTCCGGCAGGTTGGTAAAATGGATGCGACGGTCGCGTTCGGACCAGCCGGTCTGCTCGCGGTCTTCATATTGCCGGCCCCGATAGTTATCGGAAATAATGTAGGGGTTCGGGTAGACCGCCACTCGCATGTTTTTCTCGTCAGCGATATCGGGCGAATAGGTGGCGTAAATCGGCGTTGCGTTCCCCAGCATCGAGGACTCGAGCGGATCGAGTTTTTCAAGATTGCCAAAATCGAATGCAGTCACCGCAACATAATATGGTTGACTCATCAGCAGGTTTTCGATCACACACTCGTATTTGCCGAACAGTTCCCACTGTCCAGATTCTTCGTTGTAGACCGAATCGGTGCCGACATACTGGACTTTGTTTTTGACGATGCGATTATTTTCGATAAATTCGTTGCCCCGGTTCCAATCCTGCGGGAGGAAATAGAAAGCCGAATCGTGCTGATCGACGAACGGCGAAAAGGGTGAATCGTAGTCGCGAGGATCGAAATAATCTTGGCCATACATGTCGTACAGCGTTTCGAGGCGAATCGGATCGACTGTTTGCTTCCAACGTCTGGTTGACGGGTTATAATAAAACCGCTTGTAGTCGATGACATCCCACGAGGCGATCAACGAGTAAGAAACCAAGGCATTGGATTCGGCAATGTAGACGCGATAACCCTCAAAATCGCGTTTGAAAGTAAAATCATCCACCGCCATTTCGGAGTACTCACCAGTCCAGCTCACCGTCAGTTTTGTCGGCTCGGTTGAAACCTCGAGTCGAGGCGAGGGCGGTGGCGGCGGGCCTTTGAAATCAGGGACACCATCCCCGGCATACCAAACGGTATCACAATTATCGAATTCGTACACTGTGTCCGGAAATTGATTTTGCGGCGAAGGCGGGATTATGGTCATCGTTGTATCGCGACAAAATGAAAACGAATATAAACCGCGACACCCGTCACCGTCGGTATCGACGCCGGGGTTATCAAAAACCCACGCGGCCCATTGTGCGTTGGTGGCAAAGTCCGAAAAATCGAATTTTTCATACAGCTTCCAGGGGGCCTGGGGATCAAAAAACCGCTCGAAATCATCCGGCTCGACATGGAAATTTTCACCGCCGACATAGGCTAAAGTCACATATGTCGAGTCGCCGGGACGCAGATCGGCCAGGGGGCCGAAAGAAAACAGATATCGGGTATCGGTGCCGTCGGCAATGTTGCCGGCAATATCCTTTTTAGGCGGACGCCAACCCTGGGCGCTGAAATCGACCGCCGAAAAGAGTTGATCGTAGTCAAACTCGCCATTGGACATGATATAATATTTATTCAAATCGCCACGGGGTGTGCCCTCGCCGCCCGTGCCGAAATCACGCACACTCGTCTGCAACCGGGGTCCCCAGTCAAAGCGGGAGTCGGCACTCTGGGTCCACCAATTGAATGAATAATTCAACGGCGCCGGGCCGCAACCTTCAGATTGTGCGGGACCGCGAACTACCCGCGTGCCGGCGATACCGGTCGGACTTCTCAGATCAAAAGCGCCCGAGGAAGGATCGCCGTCGTTGTCCGAAGTCCAGGCAATGTTGATCGTGTCGAGGAGTCCCGGGTATGGTGAGGGAACGGTACGCAGGTAACCGGAGTAATCGTCCGATGCACCCTCGCCGCCGGTGTTTTTGTGCCAGCAATCGGCATCGACAAAAAGACCCATATAGGGTTTTTCAATCGTCTTATCGGAGATGTTAGAAATCACATAATCGATTAAAACAAAATCCTGGGCATAATCGTACGCCCAGGAATAGCTGGTTTGTTTAATCCGAAGGCCGAGCGGTTTGTGCGGTCGCTGTAAAAACTGGTCCGTGGCGACATAGGCCCGGTCGGTCAGGGTGTCGGTGTAAACGGCAATATACTCCTGCTCGGAGATGGCCTCGGGAGAGTAATAAGGTGAATTCGGCCGTGTCGACCGTTCGATGATTTCCCCTTCGACGCCCGCGTCGGGATAGAATTCGTGAATAGCGCCCTCGTCCACGACGCCGGTCGAGACCAGGGTGTCCTGCTCGACAACAGCGCCGATCCACAGCCCTCCCCAAAAGAGATAATTCAATCCCGTGTTGGCCGGATATTCAAATGAAGGCGCCGGTTGTCCGGCATAGGGCCCTTCGGTTTCGACAAGTTGGCTCGCCCGGAATTGACTGCCGAAGATCCCCCAGTTGGTAATGGTCATCCAGACATTACCGACCCGATGGCTGCGGTTCTCCGTATTGGGAATTTCCCCTGTCGGTTTATACAGCGCCATCGACTTCTGTAGAGAAGCATTGATGTCATCACGCCAACGCGCCTGTGCCGGTGAGGTGACCGAGGCGATGAAAATCAAAGAAAGAACAATTGTGAGACGGCAAACTTTTGCGGACTTACTAAAGGTAATCGTTCCCCACCCCGTGACCGGTATGTACATCCTCCGCTCTCCCAAATCGAAAATCCATATCTATCCTGTTAAACTGCCCCCCGTTGCCGACTGCGGCCGATTACGCCGGGCAACCGATTAAACCCCGAACTAATAAACATACGGCCCACGGTCCTTTTAGACAATACCCTCCAGGGAGTTTTGTCATTCCTGAAAATATGTATTGTTTGTTGCGGGGCGGCTGTCTGGACAAATAATCGTCGGGTTTTGTCCATGGAGCATAGAGTTAAAACCAGGAGAGAAGGCCGCTCCGCAAAATACCCGCAACCGTAACCGGCTTGTTTGTATGGGGATAAGTTTCATTGCCCTTTGTTTTTTTTCGTCGATTGGCCACAGATGATAACTGGTTACCGAAAAAAAGGGACGGCCCCTCTTGTCTTGCGACGATGATGGGCCGTCCCCGCATTGCTAAAATTTAATCGATGCGGATTGTCGATTTACTTGCCGGCGACTGCATTTTTCAGCCAGGCGGTAGTCGACGATTTCGGCCGAATAATCGGCGCACCCATCGCCCGGGCAAGCACAGTCTGCGAACAGATACCCATCGCACGGGAAACCGAGAAAAGCACCGTGTAATACGGGAACTCGGTCAGGCCGTAGTGGTAGAGCATGGCACCGGAGCCGGCATCGACGTTCGGCCACGGGTCTTTGATCTTCTTGACTTCCCGCAACACGCCGGGAACCACGTCAAAGACTTTGGCGACAATCTGGAAGACTTCGTCGTCGGCGAGGTACTTTTTGCCGAAAGCCAGGAACGCGTCAAACCGGGGATCGGTCACCCGCAAAACGGCGTGGCCGTAACCGGGGATAACCTTGCCGGATTTCAGCGTTTCCCAGGCATAATCCTTGAGTTGCTCGTCGGTGGGAACGCCGCCGAATTTCTCTTTAGTTTTCAGAACCCAGCGGAGACATTCCTGGTTGGCCAGGCCGTGCAGCGGGCCGGCCAGTCCGTTCAAGCCGGCCGAAAGGGCATAATACAAGTCCGAAAGGGCCGAGGCGACTGTCGAACCGGAGAACGCCGAGACATTACCCGATTCATGATCCGAATGCAGAACCATGTATAGACGCATCAGGTCCTCAAAAGTGCCCTCGGTGTCTTTCAAGCCAAGCATGTGCGCGTAATCAGCGCCCCAGTCGAGGTTTGGGTCGGAGGCGATCCGGTCGCCTTTATTGAAACGAAGCCGATAGACGCCTGCGGCGATCGCCGGCAGTTTGGCCAGGATGTTCAAGCAATCTTCAAGTGTCGATTCCCAGTATTCGGTCTTCTTGACCCCGGCATTGTAGGCCTTGACGAATTCCGATTCCTTCTCCATGCAGAGAATCGCAGTATTGAACATGCACATCGGATGGGAATCGGCGGGCATCGTTTCCAGGACTTTCCAGACATAATCAGGAACCGTGCCGCGTCTTTTCAGATCGTCCTGAAGAGTTTTGAGTGATGCGTCATCCGGGTACTCACCGGTCAGCAGCAGCCAGAGGACTTCTTCGGCTTTGCGACCCGGAAGGTCTTTACAGGGGACATGGCGGATAACCAGTCCGGTGTCGGGGGATACCGACGAGGTGTCACACACCAAGCCGCGCACTCCCCGCATACCGCCAAAAACCTGGCGCAATGTTACTTTTGATATTTCCTTGTCGCCGTGTTCCTTGACCAGGGTGGCGGCTTCCTCGCGCAAGCCGGGAATTTGCTTGGCCAGAGTTTCTTTGAGTGTTGCCATTTGCTCGCTCCTTCTGATATTTGACTTGTTCTGATAACTCTTAATTGAAAAAACGACGTATACCCAATTACCTTGTGGTAAGAAATAGACGACCAATCAGTTACGAAAATTTAGCGACCTCCCGCGGCGGTCAACCTAAACCGTCGCTCGTGAATGTGGGAACTTGCCACTGATGATCTTACGAACGAATCCAGGATAAAGTCAAGCGCCTCACCGGATGTTTTCCGCTATTTTGCCAAAATCGACTTCCGACTGATTAGAGATAATCATACCAAAAAAATAAGTATAATTGATACGATTTTGTCAGGATAAACGCTCACTTCCATTAATGTGGACGTATGCTTTATATTCTAAAGCAATAGACGTACCGACAATAGGGAGGGTGAAAATACCAATGGCAGATACATACAAAGTAATCATTGTCGGCTCCGGACCGGCGGGCCTGACTGCGGCAATTTATGCCGCACGCGCCAATTTGAAACCGTTGGTTCTCGAAGGACAGCAGCCGGGCGGCCAGTTGACAATTACCACCGATGTCGAAAACTACCCGGGCTTTCCCGAGGGAGTCATGGGCCCCGAGCTGATGAACAAATTCCGCGCGCAGGCCGAGCGGTTTGGCACGCAGATTCTGCAGAAGAACGTAACCGAAGTCGACCTTTCAGAGCGGCCGTTTAAAATCACTTGTGAGGGGGAAACCTTTCGGGGTGAGACTTTGATCATCGCCTCGGGGGCCAGCGCCAAATTGCTCGGTCTGGAATCGGAGAAACGCCTGATGGGGCGCGGTGTGTCGGCCTGCGCCACCTGTGACGGATTTTTCTATCGCGGCAAAAAAATCGCCATTGTCGGCGGCGGAGATACGGCGATGGAAGAGGCGACTTTCCTGACGAAATTCGCCGACAAAGTCAGCGTGATCCATCGGCGGGACGAGTTGCGGGCCTCAAAAATCATGCAGAAAAAAGCGTTTGATAACCCGAAGATCGATTTTGTGTGGAATTCGGTCATTGTCGATATCCTGGGCGACGAAGAAAACGGCGTCTATGCCTTGAAGCTGAAAAATACCAAGACCGGAGAAGAGAGTGAATTTCCGGTCGAGGGTGTTTTCATGGCGATCGGCCATCAGCCGAATACGCAAGTGTTTGCCCGGTATCTGGAAACCGACGAGACCGGCTATATTCAGACCGAGGGCAAGTCCTCCCGGACGACCGTTCCCGGCGTGTTCGCGTGCGGCGATGCCCAGGATCATATCTACCGCCAGGCGATTACCGCCGCCGGTACCGGTTGTATGGCGGCAATCGACGCGGAGCGGTTCCTCGCGGCCGAAGAGGTGGGAACGTAACGATTTTTGTCGATCAAAAGTCGTGTCATTGGTGGCGGACAGTTTGTCCGCCATTTTTTTTCGGGTAAAACGCCGAACCCCGCCGGTCGGAGGGGCCGGCGGAGTTCAACTTTATCGGTGAGAATTTGCCCGAGGCGATTGTTTACAATAGTGTCAATAGCTGTGGTGAAATCTCCAGCGAATCATCCGGCAGATAAAGCGGCCGCCATTGGCCGGCGCGCCGGATAAGGACCCCGTTTTCACGAGTGCCGACATAGACATCGTTACGGTAGACCCTGATTCGCGTGATCCCGGTTTCGGCGAGTTGTTCGACAGGAGAGAATGTTTCCCCGTTGTAAATCCAAAGACCGGCGTCGGCGGTGCCGATATACCAGCGGTGGTTGGCGAACGCGATATCGGTGATCCAGCCGCCGGGGAAATCGGATTGGCTGCCGGTGTTGGTTTCCCATTTGCCGCCGTCGAACCGGTACAGCCCGTCTTGCGTGCCGACAACCAAATTCGGCCAGCGATAGGCCAGCGTAGTGACAAAGTCAAACGCGGCCGTATCCACACGGAGGAATCGCTTTTGCCAGTTTCGCCCGTCGAAATGCCAGAGCCCGTCACCGTCGGTGCCCACCCAGAGACCATCGGGGCCGAAAGCGAGGGCGGTGACCAGCAAATCAGACTTCAGCAATACCGGAACGTCGGGAGTGTACTGGAACAAACCGTCATCGTATCCCGCGATATAACTGAGTGAATCGAACGCGTGACAGAAGTTGACCGGTGGGGTTAGCGGCAGCTCGACCTGACGGAAGACGTCCGGGCCGAGGTATTCAAAGAAGCCCTCGACGGAACAAAAAAGAATGCGGCCGTCGAGGTCGATGATTTCCGCAATCGTCGTCGGGTCGAGGCCCTCGGCGGTTTGGATCAGGCGATAATGGAGACCATTGCGGTCGGTCTGCAGGAGACCATCGGCAGTGGCGACCCAGACGCGGTTGTCCTCGACGAAAACATCACGCACTTCGCCGATCTGTGCGGGATGTTCGACGATTTCCGTTTTCGTTTCCGGCGCCGGTTCGGGTGATTCGATTACTGCCGGGGTGTCGACAACGGCAACCGGCACGACATCGATGACAGGAACGACGGCCTGTGTCGGATTCTCGCGCGGCTGATCGAAAACGAAGGTCAGAAAAAGAAAGGTCGCGGCGGCGAAGGCGACTGTGATTAATCCGGCGGCGACATGATACTTGATGCGCATGGCATCCTCCCTGGTTAAGGTTTTTTGTTCTCTACCGGAGGATATCTCAAGAATCGTGCCGGAGCCGATGACGGCTTGCCGTTCATGAGGTTAGCCGTCGATGGCCGGGCGCGGCGGACAGGATTCGTGTCGTAATTGACACACGAATTGGTGATGACGACCAACCGCGCCGACGCCCTTTAAGTCTCCAAATCGCCCCCGAAAGTGAGCGTTTTTTGCCGGGGGATGTGTTATTTTCGCCGGAGACGATCTGGTTAATCGGTAGTGAGAAAGTCCCATGAGCCCGCGACGACAATACATGGCAATCGAAACTCTGCGTTCGGCGGCGTTGGGAACTATTCTGCCGGTGTTCGCCATCTACTACCGCCAATTCGGTATCTCGCTTTTTCAGATTGCCGTTCTTGCGACGGCTTGCGCAGCATTTTTGTTTTGGCGGGAATTGTCACCGTGGTTATTGTATCTATTCTCATGTTTGGCGGGAATGACCAGCAGACTCCCCGGCCTGAGCGTATGCCTTGCTAAAGGAGAGGATAATGGCGGCCAAAAATATTGGATATGAT
The DNA here is from genome assembly GCA_024277855.1 of Candidatus Zixiibacteriota bacterium. Classification (GTDB taxonomy): domain Bacteria; phylum Zixibacteria; class MSB-5A5; order WJJR01; family JAJRUJ01; genus JAJRUJ01. Next base: position 10,811 of record JAJRUJ010000029.1, on the reverse strand, counting down.
GTTCTGGCCATCGGCGCGCACCCGGATGATGTCGAAGTCGGCGCCGGCGGCGTGTTGATCAAGATGAAAGAAATGGGCTACCGTACCGGAATTGTCTATCTCACCCGGGGGGAAATGGGCACCGGTGGTACGGCGGCGATTCGGAAGAAAGAAGCCGAACAGGCGGCAAAAATCATGGGCGCCGATTTACTGGCGCGGTTCGACCTGGGCGATACCGAGGTGTTCGATACGCCCGCGAATCGCAAAATCGTCGCCCGCGTCTTCCGCAAGTATCGACCGTCAATTGTCCTGGCCCCGCATTGGGAAGGCCACACCGGCAAACGTCAGTCTCACGCCGATCATATCGCCACCGGGCGGATTGTGCTGAATGCCGCTAATCTTTGCCGGTTGAGGAAGTTCGATGCCCGTTCGGAACCGCACGAGGTGCGGGCGATTTTTCATTATTTCATTCCAACCGGCGTCGCGCCAACCTTTGTCATCGACATTACCGACCAGTATGACCGATGGCTGGAATCGCTCAAAGCCCACCGCTCGCAGTTTCTGAATCCGAAGAAGACCCGCGATTACCTCTGGTCGCTGGAGACGATGGCGCGTTCCTTTGGTTTCACCATTGGGGTCAAATACGGCCAGGGATTTTGTTCATCGAGCGTGATGCAAGTCGGCGATCTGTTTGCCGTGACCGGCCCACCGAAGAAAACGGCGTAGACCCGGCGGTCAGTGGAGCATGGCGATTCAATTAACGCCAAAAGCACTGCTTGCCCCGCTTGTCCATTCGGTTTAGTTTGACCGCCGGGTGAGAACCGATGAGAGTTTACCACACCAAAGATGCCGACCGGCGCGTACTGAAAAACAAATCAATTGGGATAATTGGGTATGGTTCGCAGGGTCGCGCTCAGGCGTTAAACATGCGCGAGTCCGGAGTGGTTCCGCTGATCGGTCTTCCGTCGCGTTCGCGACGGCGCCGGGTTGCGCGGGCCGACGGCTTCACGGTCACTACGACTCGCCGCCTTGTCTCCCGGTCCGATATTCTCCTTTTCCTCGCCCCGGACCATCTACAGGGGACGATTTTCGAGACAGAAATTTGCCCGGATTTACGGTCGGGACAGATGCTGGTTTTCGCCCACGCGGCCAGCGTGCATTTTGGCGCGGTCCGGCCGCCGACGGGTGTCGATGTCGTCCTGATCGCTCCGCTCGGGCCGGGCAAACGCCTGCGTGAATTATTTCGACAGAAACCGGGGGTGGCCTGTTTTTTCGGTGTCTTTCAGGACGCTTCCGGTCGGGCAAAAAAGTTGGGCCTGGCTCTCGTTGCCGCCATCGGCTGTCTGCGGACCGGCGCAATTGAAACGACTTTTGCCGAGGAAGCGGTCGGAGACTTGTTTGGTGAACAGGCGGTTCTCTGTGGGGGGTTGGCCCGCCTGTTAAAACTCGGTTTTGACACGCTGGTCGAAAACGGCCTTTCCCCGGAGAAGGCCTACTTGGAATGTGTGTTCCAGATCGACTTGATTGTCGATTTGATCAAGTCCGGCGGTATTGCCGGGATGCTCCAGCGGGTTTCACAAACCGCCGCCCGGGGTGCGATCGCCAACGGCCCGCGGATCATCGACGAGCGCGCGCGACTATCATTTCAGAAAATCTATCGGGAGGTGGAATCGGGCGGGTTTTTCACCTCGCTGGTTAACGGCGCGCCAAACGGACCAATCGATTATGGCCGGTTGACTGACGCGGTATTCGAGAGGGCGGCGCGCCGGATCGGCCGAATGTTGGGAGATCGGAACGCGTGAATAGGCAGCGGACTGAACTTCATCCCTTCGCATATGCGGCAGGTGTTGCCGTTTTCGTATTTTCCCTGTGTTGGCTGACTATGCCGAGTTTTACCTCGGCGGAGGAAATACGCGAAGAACGGGCGAATTATCCGTCATTCTATACCGATTCCCTGTTGCGGGAGACAGTCATGCTGGGGACGGATTTAACCATCCGGGAACAATACGATACGGCCGACAGTATTTTTGCCGACCTTGAACGCCGTTTTCCCATGAGTCCGGTCGGGCCTTTGTTCCGCGCCGCTGTCCTGCAGACAAAAATGCTCGACCGGGAGGACGGGCGGCCCGCAACGCGCTTGCGCCAATTTGTTGATGCCGCGATTTTCCGGGCTAAACGGTGGGAAAAAATCGCTCCGGATGACCCTGAACCGGTCTTCTACCAGGCGGCCGCTTTGGGATATTGGGCGGTGCACGAGTCACACTGGGGCGGCTGGTTTTCCGCGCTGAAACAGGGGCTGAAGGCGGCCAACCGATTCAAAAAAGTCGTCGAGCTTGAACCGGAATTCTATGATGCCTACCTGGGGCTGGGTAATTACAATTATTTTAAGTCGGCCAAAACCGGCTTTATCACCTGGCTTCCGTTCGTACCGGACAATCGCGAAAAAGGCATCCGGCAACTGCGGTTGGCTATTGAGCGGGGTACGTTCACCCCGGTTACTGCGCGGACAAGTTTAATGTGGGTTTTGCTCGATTTCGGCCTGCCGGTTGAAGGATTGAAAGTCGGGCGTGGCCTGCATGATGAATATCCCGAATCGAAAGCTTTTCTCTGGGGGATCGGGCTATGCGCCTATTCATCTTACCGCTGGGATGAATGTATTGCGGCTTTCGATTCGCTGGAAGTTAAGTATCTGGCCGAAGGCGGCGGGAATTATTTTAATTTGGTTGAGTGTACTTACTATAAAGCCGAAGCGGCTTATCAATCCGGTGATTACCAGCGTAGCCGCGAGGAATGCCGCCGCGCGTTTTCATATCCTCTTTCGAAAGAGACCCGCAAACGGCTGAAGGATCGGCTTACCGCCCTGAATAAGCGCTATCGTACGCTTGGGAAATACAGCAAAAAAGGCGGGTGAGAGAATCCGGCGCTCCCCATCAATTGTTGATTCCGCTGCTGTCGGGTATTTCGAATTTTCGTTGGTACAACATCCGGAAATACTTGCTCACCACGGCGGCGGAGTTATCCGCCGCAATCTGGAAAAACTCTTTTAACTCGGTTTCCGCGGTCGCCGAACCCGACCCGCCGGCCAAATCGGAGGCCGACCGGATGATCACACAGGGAACCCCGTTGGCCAGCGCGGTCTGCAACACCGCCGCCGATTCCATGTCGGTGATTTCCGCGTCGAATGTCTGGGCCAGCCATTGGCGTTTTTCGACCTGGTCAATAAACTGATTGCCGGTGGCGCCGACCCCGCCGCAGCGGACCTGGACGGCTCGGTCGATGATCGGCTTGAAGTCGACGGCGGCAACGTTCGCCGCCCGGCAGACCCGGTCATGCAGGGTTGAATCCACCGGGAGCATCAGGTTTTTTTTCATCTTTTCCTCACCGAGGTGACCGTAGCCGATCGAATCGACCTGGAAGCCCTCCGCGCCGACATAGCCATAATCGTGGGTGACCCAGCGGTCGGGGATGACGATGTCGCCGATCCGATTCCGCCGGGCAATCCCGCCGCAGATTCCGGTGAAAAGGACGCCCTGCACGGCATAATGATCCAGCAGGTATTGCAGCGTGATTGCGGCATTGGTCGTACCGATCCCCGACGAGGCCAACACGACCGGGATTCCTTCCAGATAGCCGACCGAGATGCGTCGCCCGGCCCAGGTAGTGTCTTCGGCGGCGGCCAGTTGGGAGTGAAGCAACTCGCCCTCGGTGGAAAACGCATACAACACCACCCAGTAAGAAGCAGGTGCGCTGCCGGAACAGGAAAGGCCGGGTCCGCAGGCGAGCAAAACCAGCAGTACCAGGCAACAGGCATATTTTGTTTTCATCGGTTCTCCTTTGGTCGGGTTCTGTCACAAAGCTATATCCGGACTGGACTGGGGTCAAACAAGTTGTGTATTTTACTCGCCGGAGACGTAGAATAATCGGGTTGATGCCGGGATTGACGGGAGCAGGTATTGATAATCGAATTGCCCGGCAGGGCCGATTTGAATATATTAAAAGTCTGTAAATTGTAGAGAAAAGCGGCAGTTGGTGGAGTAACGCAATGAATATAGACGACAAACGCAAAGTGAAAATCGGCCTCGCCGAAATGCTCAAAGGCGGGGTAATCATGGATGTCACTAATGCCGAGCAGGCCAAGATTGCCGAAGATGCCGGCGCAGCGGCCGTGATGGCCCTCGAACGGGTGCCGGCCGATATCCGCAAGGACGGCGGCGTGGCGCGGATGGCCGATCCGCGGAAAATCGAAGAGATCAAGCAAGCGGTGACGATTCCGGTGATGGCCAAATGTCGGATCGGACATTTCGCCGAAGCGCAGATTCTCCAGGCGATGGAGGTTGACTTCATCGATGAATCGGAGGTGCTGACTCCGGCCGATGAAGCGAACCATGTAGAGAAAGACCAGTTCACCGTCCCGTTTGTCTGCGGCTGCCGGAATCTCGGTGAAGCCCTGCGGCGGATCGGCGAAGGCGCGGCGATGATCCGCACCAAAGGCGAGGCCGGGTCGGGCAATATTGTCGAGGCGGTCCGGCATATGCGGCTGGTCCACGGATCGATCAAACGCCTGACTGTCCTGACCCCCGAAGAGTTGATGGCCGAGGCCAAGGAATTGCGCGCGCCGTTCGAACTGGTCAAATGGGTCGCCAAAAACGGCAAACTACCGGTGCCGAATTTCGCCGCGGGCGGGATCGCCACCCCGGCGGATGCCTCGCTGATGATGCAGTTGGGCGCCGAATCGGTATTTGTCGGTTCGGGTATTTTCAAATCGGAAGACCCGGCGCCCCGGGCGCGGGCGATTGTCCAGGCGACGACGCATTATCTGGACTTTGGCAAATTGGCCGAGATTTCCAAAGGGCTGGGCGAGGCGATGGTCGGCCTGGAAATTCGTGATATCCCGGAGAATGAACTGTTGCAGGTGCGATAAACGGCGCGCCTGACGCAAAGATCGAATTCGGGGCGCAGCGCAGAATGCTGCGCCCTTCTTATTTCAGGCGTACTAACATCATGGCCCGAACAACGACGATAGGCGTATTGGCCCTGCAGGGGGCCTTCGATCTCCACCGTAAGGCGCTTGCGCGGTTGGGGGTCGATTACCGGTTGGTCAAGACTGCGGCAGATTTTGCAGTTGTTGACGCCCTGATTATTCCCGGCGGCGAAACGACCACGATGCGCTGGTTTTTAAAAAACGAAAATCTGACTGACGACCTTGTCCGATTCGTCAACGAAAAACCGGTGATGGGTACCTGTGCCGGCATGATCCTGCTGGCCAAAAAAGTGGCCGGCGATATCGTTGACGACGGCTTGGGGGTTATCGATATCGATGTGCGGCGCAACGCCTATGGCCGACAGGTCCACTCACATACCGGCGAGGGCCGGATCGATCTTGGTGAGGGGCCACGGTCATTTCCGATGGTCTTCATCCGGGCGCCCCGCATCGAGCGGGTGGGCCGCGACGTTCAAATCCTCGGCACCTGTGATGATGAGCCGACGATGGTCGCTGCCGGGAACGTACTGGTGATGAGTTTTCATCCGGAACTGTCCGGGTCTGACGCTGTCCATGAATACTTTATCCAGACATTCGTCAAACAATTCGACTCTGAATTACCGCGAACACCGGCCGGAGGAATTAGTCAATGACCGGGCGTCCGACACAGTCGGAATCCCACCGGCCGGGGCCGGTTAACCGCCACGGCATCGCGGTGCCCGACCGGGCGTGGGCGAAAAAGAAAATTTTGCTGAAAGATCTGGGCCGTAAACCGAGCTGGCTGAAATCCAAAGCGAATTTCGGCCCGGAGTATCGGGCGGTCAAACGGGCACTCGGTGATTGCGGATTGCATTCGGTTTGTGAGGAAGCCAACTGCCCGAATATCCGCGAGTGTTTTACCGCCGGGACGGCGACGTTCATGATCCTGGGGAATGTCTGCACCCGTGGCTGCCGATTCTGCGATGTAATCAAGGGCCGTCCTGACGGCGTCGATCTCGACGAACCGCGCCGGTTGGCCGAGGGAGTGGCGCGGCTGAAACTCAAACAGGTGGTGATAACGTCGGTGACCCGTGACGATCTCCCCGACGGGGGAGCGTCGATTTTTGCCGAGACAATTAATCAACTGCGGATTCAGGACCCGTCGGTTAAAGTCGAGGTGTTGATTCCCGATTTCCAGGGCGATACGGGCGTGATGGATATCGTCTTCGATGCCGCACCGGATGTATTGAATCATAACATCGAAACAGTTCGCCGATTGTATGAGATAGTGCGGCCCAAGGCGGAATATCGGCAGTCACTGGATTTATTGGCACGGGCGCACCGGCACGCAAACATTCGGCGGGTTAAATCCGGTCTTATGGTGGGGTTGGGTGAGTCGGAAAACGAACTGTACCGGACAATGCAGGATATCCGGCAGACCGGATGCAGTATCCTGACGGTTGGGCAGTATTTGCCGCCGTCGGGTTGGCATCTGCCGGTTGAAAAATATTACACGCCCGGTGAATTCGCCGAAATCGCCCGGCAGGGTGAGTTGATGGGGTTTGCGCATGTCGAGTCGGGACCATTGGTGCGCAGTTCCTACAAGGCCTTCAATCAGGTGAGCCGGGCCGACCAACGGGACGGTTCGTAGTCGGATAATCAGGAGACAATTTTGCGCGTCACGTTTCCCCGCAGGAAGACACGGAAAGTAAATATCGGCAATGTGGCGGTAGGGGGGGATGCCCCGGTTGCCATCCAGTCGATGTGCGATACCAATACACGGGATATTGCCGCGACGGTGGCCCAGATCGTCGCGCTGGAAGAGGCCGGTTGCGAAATTATTCGAGTCGCGGTTCCCGATCAGAAAGCCGTGGATGCCCTGCCGGCAATAAAAAAGGCGATGTCGGTGCCGCTGGTCGCCGATATTCATTTCGACTGGCGGCTGGCGATTGCCGCCGCCGACGCCGGCGTGGACAAATTACGAATCAATCCGGGGAATATCGGCGGGAAGAAGAAAATCGGGGAGGTGGTCGCCGCGGCGCGACATAATAACCTGCCGATCCGCATCGGTGTCAACCAGGGTTCGATCGAAAAAGACCTGCTCGATAAGTACAATGGTCCCAGCCCCGACGCGCTGGTCGAGTCGGCCCTGCGTAATGTCGATTATCTCACCGACTGTAATTTTGAGGATATCGTTCTTTCGCTCAAGGCCTCCAGTGCGGCGCAAACCATCGCCGCCTACCGTTTGGTATCCGAGAAATGCGATTTCCCGCTGCACCTGGGGGTGACTGAGGCGGGACCGTTGCGGACGGGAACGATCAAAACGGCCGTGGCCTTTGGCGCGCTTCTGGCGGAGGGAATCGGCGATACGATTCGTGTTTCGCTGACTGCGCCGGTGGCCGAGGAGGTCAAGGCCGGCTGGGAAATTTTAAAAGCAGTCGGCATTCGTCAACGCGGGCCGAATCTCATCTCCTGCCCGACCTGCGGCCGAATCGAAATCGATATGGTCGAACTGGTCGATGAAGTGCAGAAGATGATCGAAAAAATCGAAGAACCAATTACGGTTGCGGTGATGGGGTGTGTGGTCAACGGGCCGGGTGAGGTCCGTGAGGCCGATATCGGAATCATCGGCGGCAAGGGTGTCTATTTACTCACCCGTCGGGGAGAAATTGTTTTCCGGACTAAAGAATTCACCGAGGCGCGCAAAGCGCTGCTCGATCATCTCGATCAGGTCGTCGCCGAGTATAAGACCGCGGGGAGGTAATCGGCCCGAAAAATCAACACCCCCCTATAGCCGCTGCCGGCAAGAAGCCAAAGTCTATTGTCGATTAATTGATTTATCTCCTCCATGTGGGTAATTCAAATTCAGGTGAGTCGGACCAATTCCTGCTCGTGTGCAGGGAGGGCGATGCCGTCAATCAGTCTGTCGCAATCGGGACAATGGCCGTCGGTAATCCGGTTCTCCATAATCGCAAAACCGTGACGGTGAATGACCCGTGAACCGCATTTAGGACAAAAAGTGGATTCGCCGTCATCCCCGGGGATATTGCCGGTATAGACATAATGCAATCCCGCGTCCAAGCCGATCCGGCGGGCGCGCCGGAGGGTTTCGACCGACGTACGGGGCAGATTCGTCATCTTATAGTCGGGGTGGAAGGCCGAGACATGCCAGGGCGTTTCCGGCCCCAGACCACAGATGAATTCGGCAATCTTGGTGAGTTCCTCGTCAGAATCGTTTTGCGTCGGCACAATCAGGGTGGTGACTTCGAGCCAGAAACCGAGTTGTTTAATCATCCGCAGCGATTCCAATACCGGCTCCAATTTGGCCCCGAGTACCTGCCGATAGTATTCCGGATTGAAACTCTTCAGATCGACATTGAAGCCGAACAGGTAGGGGCGGATTGCCGCCAGCGGCTCGGGTGAGATATACCCGTTAGAAATGAAGATACCGTAGATATTTTTTTCTGCCGCCAGTTTGGCGGTGTCGAAAGCATACTCATAGAAAATCGTCGGTTCGGAATAAGTAAAAGCGATGGTGCGGCAGTCGTGTTCGACCGCCAACTCGACGACCTGAGCGGGGGGGACGATTTGACCGCTGATCTGCCGGTCTTTGCCCCGGGAACTTTGCGAGAGCGACCAATTCTGGCAGAACCGGCAACTGAAATTGCAGCCGACCGTGGCGATAGACAGCGAGCGTGAACCGGGGAAAAAATGGAACAGCGGCTTTTTCTCGATGGGGTCGACATGCAGTGCGGCCGCCTGCGCATAGACCAAGGTAAACAGCTTGCCGTTGAGGTTTTTGCGAACGCCGCAGATGCCATACTTCCCGTCCTTGACCCGGCATAGGTGCGGGCAGAGGGTACAGCGGACGACGAGGTCATCCTCGGTTTCCCAAAACCTGGCTTCTGTCAGTCGTTCGCCCACGTTCGATCATCGCCTTTCACATTAGTATACGCAGGACGGTGATTTCTGGATTAATTCGATTAAGAGCCATGTAATCAGGAGCGAGCATCGCGGTCGAGGACACCCCGGGCAATGTCGGGAATATTGGTTATCACGCTATTGACGCCGGCGGAAGCCATTCGGGAAATTGCATCCGGGTCGTCTACTGTCCAGGCGCCGACACGCAATCCTGCTTGGTGGCAACGGGCGATCAGGTCGGTCTCGATCCAGCCGGCATGAAGATGCAGCGCACTTGCTCCCCAGCGGACCGCGCGAGTGATAATCGGCCGGGTCAAAAAACCGCGTAAGACCCGTGAGCCGGCATTACCCACAATCCAGGCCGTCTCCCATTCCTTGCGGCGGGCTTTGATCCTGCCAATGACCGTCAGGCGGAATGAACTGATCACCGATCCCGGATGGAGGCCGATTTTTTCGATTTCGTCGATAAGCTCGTCCTCATGCCGGGTATTTTTAATATCGAGCACCAGCGGAGTTTTATCTCTGGCCCAGGTCAATACATCGTCCAGCAACGGGACGCTGACACCGGCTTCTCGCTTGATCGCGAGAAACTCCGCACAGGTCAGATTTTTGACGGCGACTTTCCGACCGTTTTGCTCCACCGCCGGGTCGTGACAAACCACCGCAACCTTGTCCGCGGTCCAGCGAACATCGAGTTCGACAGCGTCCGCCCCCTGGGCGACGGCCGTTTCGAACGCGTCGATCGTATTTTCTGTCTGCACCTTGCTCGCGCCGCGATGAGCAACAACGAGCGGGGCGGTCGTTGGTCTGAAATCCGGGGATTGTGTCATCTCTCACACTTTATTGTTATCCGGCCGACAGTGCCTTACCGAAAGCCGAATTTTCTCGATTCCAGGAACGGCCGGAGGTCGGGACGGGCCGACGCGGGATTGGCCAGCCGCCGGGCGGTGTGTTCAAGCCAGCCGTAATCATCTTCGGTTGTCTTTTCCTCAAGGTTCGGACCAATTTCCTCCAAAGAAATCCGGCGGCCGCGATAGATGCCGGTCTCACGCATGGCGCGGTCGTATTCGTCGAGTCCGGCTTCGATTTTGTCAGTCTCGTACCATTCATCATGCCGGATTACCGAACGCGGCAGGCGGAGTTTGATCCGGGCGGGTTTGGCGGGCAGGCCGAGCGTCAGACCGAATAAAGCGAAGACCCGTGGGGGGAGATCAAGCAGTTCGGCGATTTCCTGGGGACGGTTGCGAATCCCGCCGATCATGCATCCGCCAAGTCCCATGGCCTCGGCCGCCAGGAGGGCGTTCTGCCCGGCCAGGGCGGCATCGACAACAGCCAGTAACAGGTATTCAAAATACTCTTCGCGAAAGCGATAGCCCGACTGGATACATACTTTGCGCAGCCGCAACAGGTCCGGGCAAAAAATCAGCAGAACCGGGCAGTTTTTGACGTGCGGCTGGTTTCCCGAGAGGATGGAAATTTGTTCTTTCTTGGCCGGGTCGCGGACAACAACGATTGAATAGGCCTGCAAATTGGAGGAAGTTGGGGCGCGTTGGGCCGTGTCGATGATGCGGTCGATTTGCTCGTCACTCACCGGCTGATCTGTATATTGCCGAACTGAGGCGTGTGAATTTAAAAATTCCAGTATTCCATCAATGTTCATCCTGCGCTAACCCCCATGTTGTATACCCTGTGTGGTAGTGTAGGAATATGCCGGCAGGAGAAAAAGAGAAATTACCGGCCGATTCATTGTGATCTCTGGAGATAGCCGACCCGCCGTCGGGACAAATGCAACATTCGCCGGTGTGGTATACCCTCTGTGCCAATAATAGTGAGACAAAATCTGATTGTTCTTTTTGGGGCGGTTAGGGGATGTTTTGTGAGCGATATTGGAGTCAGAGAAGCGGTTGGAGTGTCGATTCGGAAGTCGGGTGTTGAGGTTGTTGGTGTGGCC